>DASZVV010000336.1:0-11705 GCA_035546955.1 Bryobacteraceae bacterium | reverse complement strand
AGTTTTGCGGTCCGCACTTCCTGCATGGAGAGTTCCGGATGAGCGTGAATATCCTTGTACAACGGCTCCAGTTCCGGAAGGAGCCCGTCAAGCTTTGCAAGTACCCGCTCGGATTGTTGTTTCGCCATGATGACGCATCTCCTGTGAGACAAAGACGTTCAACCGGATGGAGGTCTGCCTGTCCGGGGCGGACCCATTATGCCGCGCCCACGCTGAGACAACGCATGGAGATCGATGCGTTTTCGATTCCCTCATGCTCAAACCGCAGTGGTTCGGCGTTATCCGCCGCGCCAAGCGCATAAAGAATGGGATACCAGTGCTCCGGCGTGGGAATGCTGAGCTTTCCTGCCTGAGACCGGCGCGCGTCATGGACGATGGCGTTGTAATCCCGGTCTTCGAGACGCTGCTTCACCCAGGCATCGAATTCGATTGCCCAGTCAAAAGGACGGGCATTATCGGCGAAATCGATCCGCCTCAGGTTGTGGACGATGTTGCCGCTCCCGATGATGAGAATGCCTTCGTGGCGCAGGTATTTCAGCTTCTCGCCCAGGGCGAAGTGGAATTCCGGCCCCTGAACTATGTTGAGACTGAGCTGAAGCACAGGTATATCCGCCGCGGGATACATATGCCGCAGGACCGACCAGGCCCCATGGTCGAGGCCCCAGATTTCGTTGTCGGGGTGAATAGACGGGTCGGACGGATCCCGGCTGATTCGTTCGGCAGTAGCAGGGTCGCCGGGCGCCGGATACTGAACGTCGAACAACTCCTGGGGGAATCCATAAAAGTCATGGATGGTTTTCGGATGCCGCATGTGCGTGATCCATGTCCCTTCTGTCATCCAGTGCGCGGATATGCAGAGAACCGCCTTCGGGCGCGGGAGTTCCCTGCCCAATTCACTGAGCTTGCGCGTGAAAGCCGTATCGAGCAGCGCATTCATCGGGTTGCCATGTCCAATGAAAAGTACGGGCATCCTTGCCGCCGCCCCTTTCCTCGCTGAACTCATTTCGTGCCCCCTTTGCGTTTCTGAATGTTGCAGGCCGCTCTTCTGACGTCAATAGCCGGCCGTAAATCTTTGCCGCACATGTTCTGGCTTTTCCAGTTCGTCGATCATCGCAACTGCGAAATCCTCGACAGAAATCCGGCTGACGCCGTTTGCGTCAACAAGCAGGGTGTCGCCGCCCAGTCGGAACTTTCCGGTCCGTACGCCGGGCGTCATCCGGGCCGAAGGCGCAAGGAACGACCATTCGAGCTCCGGGTGCTGGCGCAATTGTTGGAGAGCGTTTATCGTGGCGAGCGCGCCCGGCTTTACCGAGGCCGGAAAATCGGGATCGTCGATGACGCGCACGCCCGGCTTCACTTCCAGCCCGCCTGCGCCCCCGACCCAAAGCACGCGGCGGACGCCGGCTTTCCTGATTGCGGCGAGGATCGAGGAAGTGCCTCTGACCTGTTCTTCATAGAGGTGTGGATCTTTCCATCCTGGATTGAACGCGCTGATCACCGCGTCGTGGCCGCGCAGGAGTGCTGCCAGCGCATCTGTCTCGAAGAGGTTGCAGGCCTGTGCGATCAGCCCGTCGCGCCGGGGCAGTTCATTCACATCGCGCGCAATGGCCGTGACGGTATGGCCTCGTGAAAGCGCCTCGTTCAGGAGCGCTGATCCGGCAAAGCCTGTTGCTCCCAACAAAGCGACTTTCATTGCTGCACTCCTTCCGGCACTCCGGATGCCGGCATCCATATCCCCTTGTATTATCCTCAAACCTCCACCTTCCGGGAGAAGTTCGAGGACACGCAGGTGAGTCATTCGTACAATGGTGAGCGCGTCGAAAGAAATTGATGGCTCACCATGGTCGCGTTCGATGCAGCACACCGAGCTGTTCACTATCCGCCTGATCGCCGTTTTCGTGTCTGGATTCGACCCTCCATCCTGATCGGGGCCGCTACCGCGATTCTGGCGCTCATTGCGGCGGCCTGGATCGAAGTCGCAGTAGCCGGACTACCCGCCGTTCCCGCTGTTCCGCAGATATCGCCCAACGACTTCGCGGGACCACATGGCTTTCCGGTGTGGGTTCGCTACTGCCATTTCTTCAATTTTCTTTTTGTGACGATGCTGATTCGCAGCGGTCTGTCGATCCTGGCGGACCATCCCCGTCTTTATTTCAATGACGGCTGCACACCCGGAAGTGAATGGATTCGGTTCACTCCGCTCAAGGTCCCTCGCGACCGCGTCTGGACCGCGAAAGACGATGCCCGTTACATCACGCCGATCATCGGCACGCCGGGTTATCGCCATACCATCGGCCTGGCCCGGGTGTGGCATTTCATTGACGTTCACGGGTTTATCGCAACCGGCTTCTTTTTTGCCGCGATGCTCTTCGCCACGGAACAGTGGAAGCGCATTCTGCCCACGTCGCCGCTGGTTCTCGGGCAGGCATGGAACACCTTCGTGCACTATGCGACTTTTCATTTGCCGCCGGAACCAAACGGATTCTACGGCTACAACGCGCTGCAACAGATCGCTTATTTCACCGTGGTCTTTGTATTCGGGCCCGTGGCAATTGCGACAGGCATCGCCATGTCTCCGGCAGTGGTCAACCGGTTTCCATGGTATGCGCGCATGTTCGGAGGGCGGCAATCGGCCCGCTCCATCCATTTCCTCACGATGTGCAGCTTCCTCGCATTTTTGGCCGTCCACGTGACGCTCATCGCGATGACCGGGTTTGCGCGCAATATGAACCACATTGTGATGGGTACCGATGATCGGAATCCCGCGGGCATGTACCTGGGATTCGCCGGAATCGGCGTGGTTGTGCTCTCCTGGATCGCGGCGCATTATATCTCCTGGCATCATCCGCGCGGTGTGCAGCATTCCCTGAAAGCAGTGACGTATCCGATGCAGATTCTCACGCTGAACCGGCTCCTGCCGGAACAGAGGTATACGGATGAAGATATCTCTCCGTATTTCTGGCCAAACGGAAAGATGCCGATCCGGGATGACTGGAAACGTCTCGCGGAAAGCGGATTTGGCGATTTCCGCCTGAAGGTGGGAGGACTGGTCGCGAATCCTGTAGAGCTTTCGCTCGCCGATCTGGAACGTCTCGGCGAGGTAGAACACGTCACCATGCATCACTGCATCCAGGGGTGGAGCGGTATCGCTAAGTGGGGCGGCATTCCCATGCAAAAGATCATTGAACTTGTGCAGCCGCGGCAGGAAGCCCGGGTGGTGGCTTTTTTCTCTTTCGGCGAAGCTCTCTATGGCGGCCCCTATTACGACACACAGACCCTGGAGAACACGCGGAAGCCCCAGTGTTTGCTGGCCTCAAAGATGAACGGGAGCCGGCTTCCCCGGCTGTACGGCGCGCCATTACGGCTGCGAGTAGAGAACCAACTTGGGTACAAGATGGTCAAATGGATCGAACGGATTGAATTCATCGCCTCCGAGAAATCGCTCGGCAAGGGCGAAGGTGGCAAGAACGAGGATGATGAGTATTTCGATCTTCTGCCGAATATTTAAGGGCGATTGGCGAATCCTCTTCACAAGCTGAGGCAGAATCGCGGAGGTATCTTAATACGTGATGCGAATCTTCGCCCATCTACTGCCTTGCTTATTGCTTGCGCTTCAGCTCTGCGCGCAGGAAACGATTCTTCTTCACCCCGAAATGAAGCCGGATCCCGCGGCTCCGGCTGAACAGGTGCAGGAGCGGGGCAAGAACGGCGTCACGGACCGGTCTGTCACCAACGTCAATCAGCCCACTGTGACGGTGTACCTGCCGGACGCCGCGAGCGCTAACGGCACTGCGATCGTAATCTGCCCGGGCGGCGGTTATCAGCATCTCGCAATCGACAAAGAGGGCCACGATGTCGCGCGCTGGCTGAATACGATCGGCATCGCGGGCATCGTTCTGAAGTACCGGCTGCCAGGCGCCGCGGCCATGACGCATGGTGGCGATGTGCAATCCGAAGCGCAGGCCGCGCACGTGGCTATTGAAGATGCGGAGGCGGCGATCGAACTCGTCCGAAAAAACGCGGCTCGCTGGAACGTGAAGGCAACCGCCGTGGGGCTGATGGGCTTCTCGGCCGGCGGACATCTGGCAGCCATGATGGGGATGGTTGCTCCCCAGCAGAGCCGGCCCGATTTTCTGGTCCTGGGATATCCCGCAATCCCACTGGTCCTCTCGGTCACGGCTCAAACGCCCCGGACGTTTCTTGTCGCAGCCGATGACGATCCCGCGGTGAATCCGGCCGAAAACGCGGGACGGTTCTTCGCTGCGCTAAGAGCGGCTAAAGTGCCGGCGGAACTCCATATCTATTCCTCCGGCGGACACGGATTCGGAATCGTGAAGAGCGGAAAAACCTCCGAGGCGTGGCCGACAGCTCTGGTGGCATGGCTGAAAGAAGCGAAACTCGATTGATTTTTATCGTGGCGCCATTCGCGTCAGAGCGGCAGCGGGACAGTGCAGCCAGCGCGCCAGCCGCATGACGCCGGGGAATGCAATACGCTTTCCCCGGCTGAGACTGCGTAACGATTCCGCGTTGAAAAAACCGCCGATATCACAAGCCGCTTCTTTCCACGTGAGACGGCGCGCGTTTCGTTGAGTTTCGATTTTTGCGTAAATCCCCGGCACATCGAAGCGCAGGATCGCGGGAACGCCGGCCCTCGGAAGTCTCGCCTCCGGATGGTCCGCGCCGGGGTGGCCGGGAACAAAACTCTCGGGTGTTCGATCGAGCCAGAGGAGCATCTGCAGTACGCCATCGCCCTCAACGCCCCACCGTTTATCCTTCAGGCCGCTGATGGTGGATGCCGCGATCGGGTGATCGCCGCCGCGCTCATCGGCGCGGCTAACCGCGCGGGCGACAGCCGCCCAACTCAGGCCTGACTCCACGCGGCGAGCATCGAGCGCGGCATGCAACGCGCGGATGTCGAAATCGGATTCCGGAATTTTCAGTTCAGCCCACGAGCCTGCCATGCTTTTCTGCCATCATTGAGTATCTGCTGACCGCTGCATCCGGCGCCGAAGGCGTTGGGCGCCAGCGTCAGCGCTCTGCCAGGAGCTTCCGGACCTCGCCCTCGATGAGGTTCAGCGGGGTCTCACCATCGTGCCGGAAACGAATCTTCCCTGTCCGATCGATCAGGAAAGTCACCGGGAGGCCGAGCACTCCACCGTACAGTTCTCCCATCTTCTCATCGCCCATCACCACCGGGTAATTCAGCTTGTGCTCGCGGTAAAAAGCCGCAACGGGCGGCTCGTCATCATCCATGGAGACACCCATGATCTGCAATCCCCTGCTGCGATATTGTTCCTGCCAGGCTGCAAAGCGGGGCACTTCATTCAGACAAGGCTCGCACCAGGTGGCCCAGAAATTGAGCAGCACAACCTTGCCGCGCAGGGCCGCCAGCGTGACTGTCCTGTGATTCAAATCTTCGCGCGAAAAGTCCGGTGCCATCCGAAGGCTGGCAGGCTTTCGCGTCTGCGCATTCGTGCGACCGATTCCGCCTAAACCGAACAGAAGGGCGGCAGCCGTCAAAACAGCGATGCGATTGCGTCGCACCATGCCGCCCTAACGGCCTTTCTCTACCGGATATCCTTTGTCCATCCAATTTGCGCCGAAGTTGTCCGCGATGTAAAGAGCCTTCACATGGGTGAAGCCAAGAGACACCATTTGCTGATAGGCGGCGCGAATATTGGGGCATTTCGTCCAGGGGCAGCAGCCGCAATAGATGACGATGAACTGGTCATGCTTCAGATCCCTGACGCGATCCCGCAATGCCTGGAGTCCGGCTTGCTGCCCGGCGGCTCCGGCGTACTCCGATCCGGGAATATGCGCTTCAGCATACAGAACGCGTGAACCAACCTGCAGGATGAGCGGCTTCCCGGAGTCCGGCGAACTCAGCATCCGGGCAAGCTCTGCAGGCTGTAATAACTGCGCTTCGGGAATAGCCGGGGCAGCCTGAGATGCCGGCGCGGCCGGCTGCGCGCAGACGTTGCCGCCGAACAGGCAGAGCAAGGCGACGGCGTATAGAGCGTGAATTGTCGTTAAGCGAATTTGCATCTGATTCCCCCTGGTCCCGATCCCAAAACGTAATTCTACAAAGTCCGGCAGAAGGTGTTGTCCCGCAGGATGGCACTCTGCAATGAGCAAACAATCTTTTCCTGTCTCAGCGCGTTTGATCCGCGCGATCAGGCCGTGGCGGCGCGTTGATAATCCGGCGGTAAAGCGCGAGGTAGTCTTCGATCATCCGGATGGAGTCGAATCGTTCAACGGCGCGCTGCCGGCATAAGCCGCGCGAAAGTTGGCCAACCCTTCCGATAGCCTCGCACATTTCATCCATCGAATCGACAACAAAACCAGTTTCGCCATGATCCACGATTTCCGGCAGTGCGCCACGCCGGAATGCCACTACCGGAGTGCCGCAACTGAGGGCTTCCATCCCGACAAGAGAACTGGTCTCCGCCACGAAGCTTGTCACGAGAAGACAATGCGCGTGTGACAACAGGTCACGTTTCCGTTCGGCCTCCACCGGACCGGTGTATCGCCGTTTCTCGTCCAGGAGGGGCTCAACACGCTCGGCAAAGTACTGCTGATGGGCTTCGTAAAAATGTACAGGGCCCGCGGCCACCAACGGAAGATCAAGGCGGCGCGCGGCTTCCAAAGCCACGTGAGTTCCCTTCTCCGGACAGATGCGCCCGAGCCACAAAATGTATTCCCCGGGTTCGCCCGGAACGAGAGCCTGCGTGGGAATTCCGTTGCCGATCACCGGCAGCGCGCACAGGAGCGGAGACGAATCCGCCTGGCTGCGCGACACGCAATTCAGTGCGACGCCGCGCAGACGGCAGTCCGCGATCAATCCTTCCGGATAAAAACATGCGGGCAAATGGAGCGTCGCCAGCATCGGGATGTGCGTCTCGGGAAGATACCGTGGAAAATCGAGTCCGTGAAAATGAATCAGATCGAAGGATCCGCGCGCAAGAACCTGATCGATCGCAGCCCGGTGGCACGAAGATTCGCTCAGTTCCCCGTGAGCTTTGGAACCCGCTGCCGCAATGACAACGCTCTCATGCCCACGTTCCACAAGACCCGCATCCAGCATGGAGAGCACCTGCTCGGCGCCCGCGGCAGCCGCCGTCCCTACCGGAATTTCGGAGAAAGCGACGCTCAGCACACGCATGAGATACCCAGTTCGCGAAACGCGCACGATGCGAGCTTCAGCCATTGACTGGCGTCGACGCCCCACTGAAAGTTCTGATACCACGGTTCTCCCGGATGAGGCGGACGGGAAAAGTCATAGAGAGGCGCGGCGCGTAACGGCTCGTATCGCAAAGGAAACTGGCTGAGTACGCGGCTCTGGCTCCTGAAGCAATCGATCACACGCCGCTTCCATGCCTGGGCAGCCGCCGTCAGCAGGGCTGACGGAGACTCGGCGTTGTCACCGAGGAAACACTCGCACTCGATTCCGCGCGCGCCCGCGTGATAACTCGTGAATTCAAAAAGCGCCGGCCTGCGTTTCGCGAGGGCGGCCGCGGCGTGCACGGCGGCGGCGGTAGCGTCATGGTCCGGATGGCCCCCTTCATATGGATGCGTGAAAACCGCAGGAAATTCACCGCTGTCGAAAATCCTGGCCAGAAGTTTGGCGTGCCGTGCAATGTGCCATGCGGCGCGCTGATCCGGACAATGAAGGCAAAGAGTTGCGGCCGGTATTCGGGAAAACGCCAGCGCGCACTCCAGTTCACGCCGCCGGAGGTCCGCGTACTCCCGCCATGTAGCGCACCCGGCATCGCGCGCGTCACCGCCTGTGCGCGGCGCGCCGTCCGTGACGTGAATGATCGCGCAGGGAGCTCGCAGAGAGGCGAGAAAGACCGCCATCCCGATCATCTCGTCATCCGGGTGAGAGACGACGGCCAGAATGCGCATGCCAACGGCTGCGCAACTGTGTTGCCTTCGTTACAGAGCGCTCATCCTACATTGCCTCCTTGAGCCCCGTCCGAATGAGCCACATATTCACCGGCCACGCAGTGGCAAATCCCACGAGCATCGCGATCTGCATCGAAAGCCAATAGACAGCCTGACCCGGCTGAAGGCGGGGATGAAACAGAAGCTCACTCGCGACCGCCATCCACGCAAACATCCCGATTTCGAACGAAATCAGTGACAGAGTGTCGGCTTTAGCCGCCGCGCGAACACCCCTCCAACCGTGAATATGGCGCATCGGCGCTATCGCATAGTACTGAAAGATCAGTCCAAAAGCGTAAGCGAAGGCAAAATCGATCGCGATATCGGCCCACAGCACTGAACGCCCGATTGTCAGTCCCGTGCCGAAGACAATCCACTCGCCGGCGAAATCTCCAAGGCTGCAGCCCGCCCCGCAATGCGTATCGCCCACGATCGCGGATTGCCAGAGCGGCGGTTTCCGCGTTTCCGCCTTTTTTCCAGATGCGCCAAACCGGCGCCAGATGAGGATTGCGAACGGCCCGAAATAGAGAGCTGTCAAAGGCCAGACGAAATTCACCACTTTCATCTTCTGCCTGTGTCCGGCAAGCAGATAAGCGGCGATCGCGGCCGCCGACAGCACTGACAGGGCTATCCAGATTCTTGCAAAGATATCCATCCACTCAGGAGGATTGGCTCCGTCCCACATGGCCTGAAACTGAGGCAAGGCGGTCTCCGAAATGCACTGGCAGAAGTCGGCGAACGACCGAAATGCGACATTTCTCGCTCTGGCATTAAACGTGCATAAGGTTACTGACCGCATGAAGAGAAGCGCAGAATCTGCAACTGTGCCGGCGAGGACCGCATCGGCGCCCCCCCGCAGCGAGATGGAGATTCTGATCGCGGCGCTCGATTGGGCCTCCACTCCGATCGGCTCCCCAGACCGATGGTCGCCGGCGCTCCGAACGACCGTCCGGATCCTGCTCGCGAACCGGTTCCCCATGCTGCTCTGGTGGGGGCCGGAGTATATTTCGATCTACAACGACGCCTATATCCCGATTCTCGGGCAAAAGCATCCCTGGGGATTGGGGCGGTCTGTCCGCGAATGCTGGTCGGAGATCTGGAGCGTCCTGCGGCCGCTGATTGACACGCCGTTTCATGGCGGGCCTCCCACCTGGAGTGAAGACATTGAGCTGCATATCAATCGCTCCGGATTTATGGAAGAGACCCACTTCACCGTCGCGTATAGTCCGGTTCCGGATGAGACAGCGGAGCGCGGCATCGGCGGCGTGCTCGCCACAGTGCATGAGATCACGGGGAAGATCGTGGGCCAGCGCCGCGCAATCGCGCTGCGGGAGCTGGCTTCCGCCGTGGAGGCGAGAACGCCGGAGGAAGCGTGCAGGAGCGCGGCGGAAAAGCTGACGGCTCACCCGAAGGACATCCCATTCGCCCTCATTTATCTCTGCCACGATGACGGGACCGCTACGCTGGCCGCCAGCGCCGGCATGGAAAATGCCGCCGAGTTCGCGTCGCTGTCCCTCGAAATTTCCCGCCAGCCGTGTCTCTGGCCCCTTGGTCAAGCCTTTGAAACAGGCCAGATCCAGTTCGCCGAAGTGCCGGGGAGATTCGCGAACGCCCTCGATAGACCGTGGCCCGAGGCGCCGCGCGAGGCCGCGGTGATCCCCATTCGTTCCCACCATGCGCACCAGATCGCCGGATTTGTGGTTGCCGGTCTGAGCCCGCGGCTGCGGCTCGATGACTCCTATACCGATTTCCTGAAGCTCGTCACGTCTCAGATCGCCACGGCGATTTCGACCGCGGTCGCCTGGGAGGAGGAGCGCCGCCGCGCTGAGGCGCTGGCCGAGGTCGATCGCGCCAAGACCGCTTTCTTTTCGAACGTCAGCCACGAATTTCGTACGCCACTCACCCTGATGCTCGGGCCACTCGAGGAGATGGTTCGCGACGGCGGTCTCGCTGCCGCCGATCACGAGCGCGCCACTATCGCGCACCGGAACAGTCTGCGGCTTCTCAAACTGGTGAACTCGCTTCTCGATTTCTCGCGCATGGAGGCGGGACGGGCGAAAGCTGGCTACTCGCCGGTGGATCTCTCCTCGCTCACCCGCGATCTGGCGTCGAACTTCCGGTCAGCGCTCGAAGCCGGTGGCCTCTCGCTGATCGTCGAGTGCGAACCGCTGCCGGAGGAGTTCTATGTCGATGCCGAGATGTGGGAAAAGATTGTCCTCAATCTTCTCTCCAATGCGTTCAAATTTACGCTGCACGGTTCGGTAAAGGTCAGCCTCGGGATGGAGGACAGTCACGCGGTTCTGCGCGTCTCGGATACAGGCATTGGAATTCCGGCCCCACAACTTTCCCATATATTCGAACGGTTTCACCGCGTGGAAGGCGCGCGCGGGCGATCGCATGAAGGTACCGGAATCGGTCTCGCTTTAGTCCAGGAGCTCGTGAAGATGCACGGCGGAACGGTCGCGGTGGAAAGCGAGGAAGGCCGGGGCAGCACGTTCACGGTTCGGATTCCGGCCGGCCAGGCGCATCTGCCCTCGGACCATGTTCAGGCGGCAGACCGTCAACTGGCACTCCCGCGAACCGGGGCTTATCTCGAGGAAGCGATGCGGTGGCTCTCGGTTACTGCGGATCGCGCCGGAACCGCCGGAAACGAGCCGTTGGAAGACGCCGCCGCCGCAGCCAGGCCACACATCCTGCTGGCCGATGACAACGCGGATATGCGTGATTATGTCACCCGGCTGCTGCGCGAAAAGATGCGCGTGGCCGCCTTCGGCAACGGGCGGGACGCCCTCGCCGCCGCGCTCGCGGATCCACCCGATCTCATCCTCAGTGATGTGATGATGCCGAGGCTCGACGGCTTCGGACTTCTCCGCGAACTGCGCGCCGACGCCCGCACGCGCTCAATCCCGGTGATCCTCCTTTCCGCCCGCGCAGGGGAAGAATCGCGCATCGAAGGCGTGAGCGCGGGAGCCGATGACTACCTCGTAAAGCCGTTCAGCGCGGCCGAACTGCTGGCGCGTGTCACCACGCACCTGGAGCTTTCGCGCGTCCGCCAGGAGAATCTCACGGCAATGCGCTGCCTGCAGGACGTCAGCACGAAACTGATCGGCGCGGGCGGTTTTGAATCGCTGCTGTGGGAGATCGTCAGCGCGGCAACCACCCTTCTGCGTGCCGATTTCGGAATCCTCCAGTTAAAGGAAGGAAACGCGCTCCGAATCGCGGCGCAAACCGGCCATCAGCCGGCTTTCCTCGAATTCTTCGCGGATGGCGCCACGAAGATGACGGCGAGCCAGGAGGCCGTGAAACTCGGCAGCCGCGTCGCGGTGCGGGACGTGGAAACAGACCCGTTCTTCAGGGGCAGCGAGACGCTTCGCGTGCTGCGCGCGGCCGGAATCAGGGCCATTCAGAGCACACCTGTTTTCAGCCGCGGTGGAAAATTGCTCGGCGTCCTCACCACCCAATGGAAGACGCCGCATAGCCTCGATGAGAATGATCTCGGCAGACTCGATCTGCTCGTCCGGCAGGCGGCGGATCTCATTGAGAGCAGAATCAATGCAGAACTCCTGCGAGCCAGCGAAGAACGCCTCACCATGGCGCTCGATGCCGCGGGCATGGGAACGTGGGACGTTGATCTCCGGACCGGCGTGGCCACCTGGTCTCGGCGGCACTTCGAAATTCTCGGCTACCACCCAAACCATGAGGGCAGCGCCACCATGCCGCTCTGGCGCTCGCGGGTGCATCCCGAAGACCTCAACGCAGTC
>DASZVV010000335.1:0-2888 GCA_035546955.1 Bryobacteraceae bacterium | reverse complement strand
ATTCGTTTATGGCCTCACTACCGCGGCGAGCCTGATCGGGGCGGGAACGCATAAGAAGGTCCTCGTGATCGGCGCGGACACAATGAGCCGCATCATCGACTATAAGGACCGGGCGACATGCGTGCTGTTCGGCGACGGTGCCGGAGCGATGTTGCTGGAAGCTTCGGAAGAGGGTGAGGACGCGGGGTTTATCGATTTCTTTGGTGAAATCGACGGGTCCGGCGGAGAGTTCCTCTACATGCCAGGCGGTGGAAGCCGCAAACCGGCCAGCGCCGAAACCGTTGCCGGACGCATGCACTACGTTCATCAGGAAGGCCAGCAGGTTTTCAAGTACGCGGTGCGGAAGATGTATGAAATGTCGACCACACTGCTCGAGCGGAACAATCTCACGATTAAAGACGTGGATTTACTGGTTCCGCATCAGGCGAACCGGCGGATTATCGACGCAACGACGGAGCGGCTGGGGCTGGCGCCGGAGCAGGTGATGATCAACATCAATCGCTTCGGGAATACGACGGCGGGGACGATTCCGCTGGCGACGTGCGATGCGATTGCGGAAGGTCGGCTCCGCAAAGGTGGACTGGTGTTGTTCGCCGCGGTAGGGGCGGGGTATACGGCAGGCGCGAGCTTGTGGCGCTGGGCGTTTTAAGAGACGGCCCGGACCACATTCGCAGCGTGGCGAAAGCCGTCTCAGCGCCGGACGTTCATCAATCCGGTTGAGGTTTTTCTTACGCCAGACTTGTTAACTCAAACCGCACCTGCGCGCCCGCTGGTAAAGAGGGAGCGTAGATAATTCCGCCGGGGTCTGAGGCAGCCTCGAACATTCCTTCGCCGTCGACCTCCACGTGATAGGGGGCGCCGGGCTGCAAGCCGATGATAAAGACGTCGTCGATGGCGGGCGAGTCGGCTGTGTCCTCGGGGTCGGCGTCGGGCGGACGCGGGGGCGCGGCGCGTTGAGGCACTCGGAATTTATCCGCAACGCGGGCGAAGAATACCGTCGCTTCCTGAAGATCCATGGGATCGTGGGCGGATTGCGGGTCGACGTGCTTCAGATCGCCGTTGCCGAACAGCTGCAACTGGCCGCCGAAGAAGCCGAGCCATTGCGCGTCATCTTCCCATGTAGACCGAACGTAGAGCTCGCCGCCGATGGAATCATGTGCCACGAGCGGCACGTGATAGTAGCTCAGGCCAGGCTGGTAGGGATCCGCCCACATCAATTCGTAGGCGATGCCGAGCGTCCCGCGCATGAGAAAACGGTCATTCATAAGGAAACCCTGGAGCAACTGCGTTTCAGCGGCGTTGGCATCGTAGGCGACCATTGCGAGCTCAGCGGCGCGCGAGAGAGTGGCTTTCGTGATATCGGGTCCGCGTTGATCGACCTGAGGGTCGGCGGGGATGCGGTATTCGTTTTCAGGGGCGGGAAAGGGTTCGGGATAATGAGCGAGGATGTGGATCGGTCCGTAATCCCTGTACCATGTGGCGCAGGTTTCGCGGAGATCGAAATCGAGATTGTCCCGAAAGGCGTGCATCAGCTCGAGGAGGGCGTTGGCGTCGGGATTGGGAACGTGCAGCTTACCCGAGAGCAGGCCGGGGATGAAGGACTTCATCCACCAGATTTCGTAAATATCGCGCAGCGCTTTTTCGGCGGCCGCCGGGCGGGACTCAGAGATTGCGATGGCCGCGAGCGTTCGGGTGCGGGCTTCGGCGAGCGTCACTCCGGCCGGGGGAACGGGAGCCGAGGCGTAGCGTTCGAGGCGGCCCAAGATGACGGTCTTATCGGCGGCCTGCATCAGTGGGCCGCACCAATCGGCGATCAGCGCCAGCTGCCGGACGACGTTTTCGGAAACCGCGCCCCTGGCTGAGGCTCTTGTGACTCCCCAGCCGATCGCCTGTTTCCCTGCAGCCTCATCCTGGGCGATCTGATAGCGGAGCGCCGCGGTCCAGCCGAATTCCGGAAACTCCGCGGCGCCGCTCCACAGGGTCTCGAACTGTTCCCATCGCAGTGAATGCCGCTCGCGTTCACGGCGAAGGAGACGGAGGCGCGCGGAGCGGAGGAAGAGGCGCGGTGAGTCGGTATAGACCTTGAAGCTTTCGGGGGCGGTGTCCGCAAACAGACGAATCGCGGGCAGGAGGGCAGCGCCGCGCAGAAGCCGGCGCCGCGTCAGCTGGCCGCTTACTGAAGTTCGCGTTCCCATGGCTGGCCCGTCTTTCCGATTCTGCCATATCGGGCTGGTATCATTGCTTTTAACGAATCCGGGTCAGCGCGTTTCCGCAACTTTTCGGAGCCAGATTTTTCCGGAAAGCTCCGCAACGGTTTTGCGGAATCGGGCGTCTCACTAAAGTCGCGAAACATAACAAGACTCCATGAAGTTCTCCCTGAAGAGTTTCCAGACGATCGGTCTGCTGTTCGCCGCAGCGGGAATGGCTGCCGCTCAGCAATATACGGTCTCCACCGTCGCCGGCGTTCCCACTGTGGCGGGATTGTATCCGCTGCCGGGAGACACCACGGTGACGCCTGCGACCAGCGCGCAGCTCTATCACCCATCCACAGTGGTTGTGGACAGCAGCGGGAACTATTACATCGCGGATTATTTCACCTACGTAATCCGCATGGTGGCCGCCAGCACGGGCGACACGAGCATCATTGCGGGCACCGGCTCGCCCGGATCGACAGGCGATACCGATCTGGCGACTTCGGCGACTATGTTCGACGTGCATGGAATCGCGGTCGATTCGAGCGGCAATGTTTATTTCTCGGATACATCGACGTGCCGTATCCGGAAGATCGATAACCCTGTTACAAACGCGACGCCGAAGATCAATACATTCGTGGGCAATACACAGTCCCCGTTCTGCGGCCCGACCGCCCATACCACGCTCGGCGCGCC
>DASZVV010000334.1:0-3317 GCA_035546955.1 Bryobacteraceae bacterium | reverse complement strand
AAGTGACCGTCGGTTCGGCCGCATCCACGGCCTGTATCTGGCGAGCCTCCGCGCGCTTCTGTACTGCGGGAGGAACGAACTTTCGCGACGGCAGTCGCGAGGAAGGAATATCGGATGGAACGAGCTTCGCTACGTATGCCTCAGACGGAACTTCGGCCGGTGCCTCAACTCGCGCTGCGGGCTTCGGCTCTGCCGGCGCGGGCGGAACGTAAGCTCTCGAAGGCAGCCGGTCCATCGGCAGCTCTGCTTTCGCAATCGGCTCGTACTTCGCTTCCGGCACATCGGCAACGTCGATCTTCTTCGGCTCCGGCCGCACCAGATCGGGAGGCGTCGTGAAAGTCCTGGGAGGCAGCTTGACCGCGATGAGATCCGGCAGATCGAGAGGAGGCGGTGCAATGTCGGGAACCGGCGCAATCACAACCTGCCGGCGCTTCGGCGCATTCTTCGGCGAAGACACAATCGCCTGTTCCGCCTTCACTTCTGACCGCAGCGGCCGCTTATGCGCCTTCGCTTCCGGCGGACGAATCTCCGGCAGCTTTTTGAAGTGGTACCAGACGATCTGGTCTTCCTTCCCGGCGAACTCCTGCTGGTATTCGCTCGGCGATTTGTCCGGAACCTGCAGCGGAATGTTCGGCGAGTACATCAGTGCGGCGAAGAATGCGGTGTGCAGCCCGAGCGAAATCCCCAGCGCTGTCCGCCTGTCCATCCCGCTACGCTCCGGCCCTCTTATGACCGTGACCGTTGGTCGGCGCTTTCTTCTTCATCAGCGCCACGTACTGGCGGCGTGGAATGTAGCCATCCACAAATTCTGCAAACAGCTTCAGCCGCTGCGCTTCGGACTTGCTCTGCAGCAGAATGCTGCGGAAGTCGAGATCGTCGATACTCTCCGACATCCGGAAACTGAGCTCGCGGCTGGCACGGTCGAGCGCTGCGATCTCACCTTCGCCGACTTCGTGCTGCAGCCGCCGGTAAGCGGCGAATGCCTTCTCGATCACCTCGTCCGCGACTGGCTCGGTATCGTCATCGTCGAAGAATTCGACTTCGGCCCGCAGCCACGCCTTTTCGTCATCCAGCGAGACGATCCGAAATCGCCGCCACCCGCGCGTGACAATATCGAACCGCCCGTCGGTATAGCGGTGCGTCACCGACTCCACCACCACCGTGCACCCCACGTTGGCGATACCGCTTTCCTCGCCGCGCGTGATCGTCCGGACAATTCCGAAGTCCGTGCGCGTGGCCTCAGCCTCGCCCACCATCTCGCGGTAACGCTCTTCGAATATGTGCAGCGGAATCGCCGTGCCGGGCAACGCCACCAGCGAGAGCGGGAACAGCGGAAGCAGTCGCGCCATTTCTCTATTATCCGGGAATTGATCCGCCGTTGTAGAATTGCGGGCGGGAACATGTGCCGCCCAATCCAGATTCTCCTGCTTGCGGGCGCGCTCTGGGCCCAGACATCGGCCACTGAACCGGTCAAAGTGCCGTTCTCCTGTTCGGAAGCCGACCTCGCCGGCGCCGGCATGACGTGCGCGGACGATAACCCCTGCCCGGTTTACCTTGAACTCAGCAGCGTTTCCGCAGACGGCAGGAAGCTCATTGTCACCGGCGACCTTCATGGCCCCTCCGCCACCATCGCCTCTGTGCTGCTCCAGAGCGAGGATGATGGCGTCACCTGGAAGGAACCCGCCGGGAGAATCACCGGTTCCGCGCTCGATCTCTCCCAATGGCTGGATGCCCGGCATGGCTGGGCCGGTGGTGAAGTCGAGCAGCCGCTCTCTCGCGATCCATTTTTTATGGTGACGTCTGATGGCGGTGCGACCTGGCGCCAAAAGGAAGTCTCGGAAGACGGCATTCCCGGCGAACTGATGCGTTTCTGGTTCGATACGCCGGAACACGGCGAACTCATCGTCGATGCCGGGCGCAGCGCCGAAGGTGGCCGCTACCAGATGTACGAATCGAAGACCGGTGGCGAAACGTGGACTGTCGTCAGCAAGACTTCGGGTGTGCCCCAATTACGCCGTACGCCTGGCCTGATCGATCCCGATTACCGGATCGCCACCGATAGCCCCACGAAGACTTACGTTGTGGAAAAGCGCAACGGTGACGATTGGTCACATGTCGCGTCATTCGCGATTCAGGTCGCCAGTTGTGGTGCGCCCCCCGAACCGGCAGTGGAGGAACCTCCGGATGCAAAGTGACCTTGAGGTCTTCCGCAATCTCTTCGTCTCCATTGCCGAAGAGATGGGCGCGGTGCTCCGCCGCACCGCCTTCAGCGCCAATATCAAGGAGCGCCGCGACTACTCCTGCGCTGTCTACGATGCGCAGGGCCGTACAATCGCGATGGGTGACCACATGCCCGTCCATCTGGGCGCGATGCCGCTTTCGGTGCAGCATGTTCTCGCCGACTTTCGTCTCGCGCCGGGTGACGTCGCCATTGTCAATGATCCCTTCCGCGGCGGCACGCACCTTCCGGACATTACGGCCGTCTCCAAAGCCGGACCGTTCTTCGTCGCTAATCGCGCCCACCACGCCGATGTAGGCGGGATGAGCCCGGGCTCGATGCCGCTCGCCCGCGAAATCTACCAGGAAGGCTTGCGCATTCCTCCGGTCCTGCTGATGCGCCGTGGTGAAGTGCAGAATGACGTGATGAATCTGATCCTCGCCAACGTCCGTACGCCGGATGAGCGCCGCGGTGACCTGCTCGCGCAGGTGATGGCTAACCGTCGCGGGGAGGAGCGGCTCGGCGATTTGATTCAGCGTTACGGGATGGCACGCACCCGGAAGAACTCCGCGGCGCTGATCGATTATTCCGAGCGCATCACCCGAGCCATGCTGCGCGAGATTCCGAATGGCGAGTACCGCTTTGAGGACTTCCTCGATAACGACGGGGTGACAGATGAGCCCCTGAAGATCGCGGTGGCCGTCCGTATCCGCCGCGACTCTGCCGAGATCGACTTCACCGGATCGGCGCCCCAGGCCGCCGGACCCGTCAATGCGAACTACGCGATCGTTGTCGCTGCGGCGATGTACTGCTTCCGGTGTCTGATTCCGACAGACGTTCCGTACAACTCCGGGCTGCTGCGTCCCATCAAAGTCATTGCGCCCGAACGCACCGTGGTGAACGCGGGGCCGCCGGCCGCGATGGCTGCCGGCAACGTTGAAACTTCGCAGCGCATCACCGACGCGATCCTCGGCGCGCTCGCCCAGGCTCTGCCGGATCGTATCCCCGCCGCGAGTTCGGGCTCGATGAGCAACATCAGCTTCGGTGGCTGGGACAGATTCCGCAACCGCCCGTTCTCGTACTACGAAACGATTGCCGG
>DASZVV010000333.1:0-4854 GCA_035546955.1 Bryobacteraceae bacterium | reverse complement strand
CGTTCGTCGCCGCCCTTTATAAGAACGTTCCGGTGCTCGATTCGGCCGCCCGCGGCTCGACGACGACATTCGCGCAGCGCGGCATTGGCGACGTGCTGCTTTCCTGGGAAAACGAGGCGCATCTCGCGCTGAAGGAGTTCGGGCAGGATAAATTCGACATCGTCTATCCGCCGGAAAGTATTCTCGCCGAGCCGCCGGTTGCCGTGGTGGATAAGAACGCTGCGAAGCACGGCGCCGCGCAGATCGCCGGTGAGTACCTGAAGTATCTCTACACGGAGGAAGGCCAGGAGATCGCGGCGCGCAACTTCTACAGGCCGCGCAACCAGCAGGTGGCGGCGAAGTATGCGGCGAATTTCCCGAAGCTCACGCTGTTCACCATCGATCAGTTGTTCGGCGGCTGGCAAAAGGCGCAGCAAAAACACTTTGCCGATGGCGGTATTTTCGACCAGATTTATCAGGTGAGATGAAACTGGTTTTCAAACGGCCCGGCATCCTTCCGGGCTTCTGGCCGGCGTTCAGCTATAGCGTGCTGTATCTGACCGTGATCGTACTCATCCCGCTGAGCGCCGTATTTCTGAAATCGGCGACGGGGGGCTGGAGCCGGTTCTGGAGCACGATCACCTCGCCGCGCGTGCTGGCGGCCTATCGAGTGAGCTTCGGGACTTCCTTCGTGGCGGCGATTCTGAGTGCAGCGATCGGGTCCGTGATTGCGTGGGCACTGGTTCGTTACGAATTTCCCGGAAAAGCCATCATGGATGCCCTTGTGGATATTCCATTCGCGTTGCCAACCGCGGTAGCGGGCATTTCGCTGACGACGCTCTACGCGCCGAACGGCTGGCTGGGGCAATGGCTGGCGCCGCATGGAGTAAAAGTCGCATTCACGCCGCTGGGAATCACGATCGCGCTTGTGTTCATCGGATTGCCGTTCGTGGTGCGCAGCGTGCAGCCAGTGCTGGAGGATGCCGATCGGGAGGTGGAGGAAGCGGCGGTCAGTCTGGGGGCGAACCGCCTCCAGGTATTCTGGCGCGTGCTGTTTCCCGCGTTCCGGCCGGCGCTGTTGAGCGGCTTCGCCCTTGCGTTCGCGCGCGGGCTCGGCGAATACGGGTCGGTCGTTTTCATCTCCGGCAACCTGCCGATGAAGACCGAAATCGCGCCGCTGCTGATCATCGCAAAGCTCGAACAGTATGACTATGCCGGCGCGGCGGCGATTGCCGTCGGGATGCTGGTTGCCTCGTTCGCCATTTTGCTGACCATCAATCGAGTGCAGGGACGCTCGCGGCGGTTTCTGGAGACGAAGCTGTCATGAGATCCGAAGCGCGGTGGGTACGTTACGGGCTGATCCTGCTGGCGGCGGCGCTGACGGTACTGTTCATCGTATTGCCGCTGGCAGCAGTCTTCGTGCAGGCATTCGACAAAGGATGGGAGGTCTGGAAGGCCGCGGTTACGGAGGAGAATGCGCGCGCGGCAATCTGGCTTTCGCTCGCCGTAACCGGAATCAGCGTGCCGCTGAACCTGGTGTTCGGAATTGCGGCGGCATGGACGATCGCTCGCTTCCGCTTCCACGGCCGCGACGTGCTGCTGACGCTGATCGATATTCCCTTTGGCGTTTCCCCGATCGTCTCCGGCCTGATTTTCGTTCTCGTGTTCGGCGCGCAGGGATGGCTGGGCCCCTGGCTCTCCGATCGCAATATCCAGATCATTTTCGCGACGCCGGGAATTGTTCTGGCGACAACGTTCGTCACGTTTCCATTCATCGCGCGCGAGTTGATCCCGCTGATGCAGTCGCAGGGCTCGGATGAGGAAGAAGCCTCGATTGTGCTGGGCGCGAGCGCATGGCAGATGTTCTGGCGGGTGACGCTCCCGAACATCAGGTGGGGGCTGCTGTACGGCGTGGTCCTCTGCACCGCTCGCGCGCTCGGGGAGTTCGGCGCGGTGTCCGTCGTCTCCGGACATATCCGCGGCGAGACGAATACCATTCCGCTCCACGTGGAGATTCTCTACAACGAATACAACTACACGGCGGCCTTCGCGGTGGCATCGATTCTCAGCGTGGTCGCGGTGATCACGCTGGCGCTGAAAACCATATTGGAACGGAAGACGCGGGAGGCGGCATGAGCATTGAGGTCCGGAATATCCGGAAGAACTTCGGAGCGTTCGAAGCTCTGCGCGATGTGAGCCTGCGGGTGGAATCGGGCGAGCTGTTCGCGCTGCTGGGGCCGTCGGGGTCGGGGAAGACGTCGCTCCTGCGGATTATTGCCGGACTGGAACAGCCGGACAGCGGGTCTGTGCGGCTGAATGACGAAGATACGACGCGATCGAGCGCGCGCGAACGGCAGGTGGGGTTTGTGTTTCAGCATTACGCGCTGTTCCGGCATATGAGCGTGTTCGAGAACATTGCGTTCGGGCTGCGGGTACGGCCGCGGGAGAGCCGTCCTCCAGAGCCGGCGATTCGGGAGAAAGTGGGGAAGCTGCTCGAACTGATTCAGCTTTCGCCGCTGGGAGACCGGTATCCGGCGCAGCTTTCCGGCGGACAGCGGCAGCGTGTGGCGCTGGCGCGCGCGCTCGCCGTTGAGCCGAAGGTGCTGTTGCTGGACGAGCCATTTGGGGCGCTCGATGCCAGGGTCCGCAAAGAGCTGCGCCGATGGCTGCGGCGATTGCATGATGAGCTGCATGTGGCAAGCGTGTTCGTGACTCACGATCAGGAGGAGGCGCTGGAAGTGGCGGATCGCGTGGCGATCATGAATCACGGGCGGATTGAGCAGACCGGAGCGCCGGGAGAAATTTACGATCACCCGGCGAATGCGTTTGTGTACGAGTTTCTGGGGGATGTGACGCAATTCGATGGCGGCTATGTGCGGCCGCACGAGATCGAGATTTCGCGAAGGGTGGGAGATGGAGATCCGAGTTCCGCAGCGACGGTGGAGTTCATTGTGTCAGCGGGCGCCGTGGTGCGGGTGGATTTGCGGCGAGAGGAATCAGGCGAAACCGTGGAGGCGGAGATTACTCGGGAACGGTATCGGGAGCTCGAACTGGGAGTGGGGGAACCGGTCAGTCTCGTTGTCCGCGAGCGCCGGGTCTTCCCGTGATTCCGGTAATTCTCAAAGGACTCTGATGTCAATACCAGTCGTCCAGATGCAATCCCGGCACCCGCGCGAATTCCTTCGTATTGTGGGTAACCAGGCGCGCGCCGTGCGCGAGCGCGGTGCCGGCGATGAGGGCATCCGTCGGGCCGATCGACAGTCCCGCCTTCTCCAGGTCGTACCGCAAACTCGTGGTCCTCGCCGCGGCGCGGTCGTCGAACGGCAGCACGGTCATCGCCGAAATCAATCGCTCCAGATCCCGCTGCCGCCGTGGCGGATCGCTCGATTTCAGCGCCGCGAACTCCAGCTCATACAGCACCACCGCCGGAATCGCGATTTCCTCCGGATCGGTGCGCGCGAGGCGGTCTGCCACACGCCCAATCCCCTTCATCGCATGAATCACCACGTTCGTATCGAGCGCAAACATCAGAGGCTCTCCCGCCGGGCGTCGCGCCCGTAGCCGTCGCGCAGAAGATGCGCTTCGGGAAACGCGTCCGGCTTCCAGCTTCCGAACATCTTCAGAATCTCGGGCGGCCATTCCTTGGCGACGCGCCGCCGGATCGCTTCCGCGATCCACCTGCTCGCCGGCTCACCGGAATTTTTCACATACTTCTTCACCAGAGCTTCCGTCTTCGCGTCGAGATAGACCGTGATTTGCCCCATAGTCTGTACGGACCAGGACACGCTTGCACCTCAAGTACCAAAAGGCCGGCCTGGCACCGAACTTTCCGCACGCCTGGACCGTTATCCTATACATAGATGAGCACTCCGGAACGCCCGCAGCAGGGCAAAGGCTCCGGCCGGCGGTCGGCGGGAGGGCGGCGGGTACAGGGCGGCTCCCGGCTCGCGCGGGCGCTGATGTCCCCCGTGGGCAAAGCTTTCCTCGTGCTGGCGCTGGTCGCGCTGGTCAGCGGGGCTGGCATCTTCATCTTCTATTACCAGAAATACGCGAAGCTCATCGATGAACGGCTGAAGGGCGGCCCCTTCCAGAGCACGTCGCGCATCTATGCGGCCCCGGAAGTCGTCGACGTAGGCGATATCACGTCGCCCGGCGACATCGCAACGCAGCTCCGCGCGGCCGGCTACAGCGATAACAGCCGGAACACGATGGGCTATTACGTCGCTAAGGACGATTCCATCGATGTCTTTCCCGGAGCGGAATCCTATTTCCGGCAGGAACCGGCTGCCATCAAGTTCACCCGCGGGCGGATCTCCCGCATCATTTCGCTGCGCGACAACACGGACCGGCCGGAATACGATCTTGAGCCGCAGCTCGTGACAAATCTGCACAGCGCGAACCGTGAAAAACAGCGCCTCGTGCGCTACGATGACGTCCCGGTAATTCTGCGCGAGGCGATTCTTTCGGCCGAGGACAAGCGATTTTTCTCGCATCCCGGGTTCGATATCCCCGGTATTATGCGCGCCGCGTGGATCGATCTGAAAACCGGCCGCAACGAACAGGGCGCGAGCACGCTGACCATGCAGCTTGCGCGATACATGTTCCTGACACTTTCGCGCACCTGGCAGCGCAAGGCGGCGGAGATCATGATCACGCTGCAGCTCGAACAAAAGCTGACGAAGGAACAGATTTTCGAACTGTATTGCAATCAGGTGGATCTGGGGCATCGCGGCAGCTTCATGATCCGGGGCTTCGGCGAAGCGGCGCAGACCTATTTCGGAAAGGACATCAAGTCGCTGAACGTGCAGGAATCGGCCACGCTGGCGGGCGCGCTGAGGAGCGCGAGTTATTACAACCCCTGGCGATTCCCCGATC
>DASZVV010000332.1:0-1544 GCA_035546955.1 Bryobacteraceae bacterium | reverse complement strand
TGAGAGTGGCAACAAGATCCTGTTGGGCCACAGGTCCATACAGATAAACACAGATAGAATACTCGAATGCGCGGAATTTGGATTTTGGGGATTGCGCTGGGCATGGCTGCCGGTGCGCTCGCGCAACGCGGGCCGCGCGCGATGCAGGACCCTGGCGTGGATCTTGGCGGACGGCTGTACGCGGCCAACTGTTATCACTGCCATGGCGACGGGAATCTGGTGGCGGGCGTGGATTTTGTGCGGGGGCAGTTCAAGCGGGCGAAATCCGACGCGGATATTGAGGGCGCGATTCGCGCGGGCGTGCCGGGTACAGCGATGCCGCCTCATTCGTTTTCCGCCTATGAGATGACCAGCCTCGTGGCGTATCTGCGATCTCTGCACGATTCGGGCAGCGCGCCAGGGGGCGATGCGGCGGCGGGACGTGCTGTATTCGAAGGCAAGGGCGGCTGCGAAAGCTGCCATCGGGTGGACGGCAAAGGGTCGCGCGTGGCCGTGGATCTGAGCGATATTGGAGGGTCGCGCTCGCCGGTTTTCCTGGAGCGGGCGCTGGTGGATCCGAATGCCGGGCTGGTGCCGCAGAACCGGTTCATCCGGGCGGTGACGCGGGATGGCGCCACCATCACGGGCCGGCGGCTGAACGAAGATACGGAATCGGTGCAGATCATCGACGAGCATGAAAAGCTGGTCTCCCTGGAGAAGGCGGATTTGCGAAGTTATACGGTGCTCACGACTTCGACGATGCCATCTTACAAAGACAAGCTGACGGAAAAAGAGCGAACGGATCTGGTGGCGTATCTGGTTTCGCTGAAAGGTGTGGGCGCACGATGAAACCGCTTGGCCTGGTTTTGCTTCTCGCCGCGGGGGTCTGGGCGCAGGTGACGCCCGAGCGGTTGCTGAAGGCGAACGAGGAGCCGCGAAACTGGCTGACTTATTCCGGCAGTTACATGAGCCAGCGCTATAGCCCGCTGACACAGATCTCGCCCGCCAACGTGAAGGATCTCGAACTGAAGTGGGTTTTTCAGGCGAATTCGACGGAGAAGTTCGAGAGCACGCCGCTTGTGGTGGATGGCGTGATGTACCTGACGCAGCCGCCGGACGATATCGTGGCTCTCGACGCGAAGACGGGCCACATCTTCTGGGTATATCACTATCAGAATTCTTCGTTCATACCGTGCTGTGGTCAGGTGAATCGCGGCCTTGCGATTCTGGGCGACACGCTCTTCATGGGCACGATGGACGCACATCTGATCGCGGTGGATGCGAAGGCCGGCAGCCTGCTGTGGAACACTACAGTAGCGGACGGGGCGGCGGGCTATTCGCTGACGGGCGCACCGCTGGTGGTTAAAGACAAGGTCATCATCGGGACCGCGGGCGCGGAGTACGGAATCCGCGGCTTCATCGCGGCGTTCGATGCAAAGTCGGGGAAAGAGGTATGGCGGTTTAATACGATTCCGAAGCCGGGTGAACCGGGTTCGGAAAGCTGGGCGAATGATGCGTGGGAGCATGGCGGCGGATCGGCGTGGATCACAGGGAGCTACGATCCT
>DASZVV010000331.1:0-5005 GCA_035546955.1 Bryobacteraceae bacterium | reverse complement strand
CAACGCGGTGAAGCAGAACGTGCATAACGGGATCTTCCATGTGTTTGGCGGGGAGCGGGTGCGGATGTCGTCCCTCGAGGGTCCGGCGTCTTTTACGACGCAGGACTGGACGCCGGTGAAGCTGGTGTGGGACGGGGCGACCGGGCTGGCGTACGTGGAAGTGAACGGGAAGCGGAATCCGAGTCTGACGGCGACGGATATGAGTCTGAAGTGGGGGCAGGTGGGGCTGGGGTCGTTCGATGAGACCGGGGATTTCCGGAATATCAAGGTGACGGGAACGATGGTGGAGCCGGGGCAGGTGGGCCAGTAGAGGCAACCCGCGCGAACAACATCTCATTCTTCGCACCAGAGACGGCGTATCCCGAGGCACAATAGCGTCTCCCGGAACTCCTCGCGAAGCACGGAGGCGATTCCCGGGAGTCGAACTCGAAGCGGACCATATCATTCCGGCCCCGCGCGGCGCTTCGGACGATATGCCGTGCAATCGCGGGAAACGCGACAGCCTGCAATGAGAGGGCTTTACAATCACATTAGTGCGCCGAATTCTGCGGATCGTCAACATTCTGATCGCCTTAGTGTGCGTTGTGGCGGCCGCGGGGTTTTACTGGGTTTTCTACCGGGCGCTGCCGGCAACCTCGGGTTCCGTCACGGCGCCGGTGACACAGCAGGTGGAAGTTTGGCGCGACGGCCTCGGGATTCCGCACATCAAGGCACGCACGCTTGAAGACGCGCTGGCAGTGCAGGGCTATGTCACCGCGGAAGACCGCATGTTCCAGATGGACGCGATGCGGCGGCTGGCGGCGGGCGAACTTTCCGAAGTGCTCGGGCCGGTAGGGCTCGATTCCGACCGCGAAGCGCGGCGGCTTCGGACGCGCCGTATCGCCGAACAGATTTACGCCACGATGCCGGCGGCCGATAAGGCCGCAATGGAAGCGTATGCGCGCGGCGTGAACGCGTACATCGAAAGCCATCACGGCCGCTACGGCTTCGAGTTCACTGCGCTGCGCTACGATCCGCGTCCGTGGAGCGTGGTGGATTCGGTACTTTGCGGACTCAACATGTATCGCTCGCTCACCCATATGTGGAAGGGAAAAATCGAGAAGGCGAAGATGCTCGATGGCGGCGAAGCGGACAAGGTCGACTTTCTGTTCAACGGTCCAATGGCGGTGGCGAATCCGGGGTCGAACGCTTGGGTCGTTTCCGGCACGCATTCGGCGGACGGGAAGCCGCTGCTCTCGAACGACATGCATCTGGAGTTCAGTGTGCCGGGCGTGTGGCACGCAGTGCAGATCGAAGCGCCGGGGCTGAACGCGGAGGGCGTGGCGCTGCCTGGACTGCCGGGTGTGATTTCCGGGCACAACGATCGCATCGCGTGGGGCGAGACGAATCTCGGTTTCGACGTGGAGGATTTGTATCTGGAGAAGATGGACCTGCGCACCGGACGTTATCTCTATGACGGCAAGCCGGAGCAGGCGCGGCTCGAACGCGAACTCGTGCTGATCAAGGGGCGCACGCCGGAAGAGGTGGATGTGTGGGTGACGCGGCACGGGCCGGTATTCCAGCAATCGAACACCGTCGCGATGTCCGTGAAGTGGACAGCGGCGGAGCCGGGGCTTTTCCAATACGTGTTTCTGGACATTGACCGGGCGCAGAACTGGGATGAATTCCGGAAAGCGGTTTCGCGTTATGCGGGGCCGAGCCAGAACTTTGTTTATGCGGACGTGGACGGGCACATCGGCTATCAGGCGGCGGGCGCGCTGCCGATCCGGCACTTCAAGGCCGGGGTGCCGCTCGATGGCACGAATCCGCAGAACGAATGGGCCGGATACATTCCGTTCGAAGAGCTGCCGCGGCAGTTCGATCCGGCGGATGGGATTATCGCGTCTGCGAATGCGAATCCGTTTCCGGCGAACTATCCATATCAGGTAGATGGAAATTTCGCTTCGCCGGACCGGATGGAACAGATCCGCAATTTACTGCGGGCGGGCGGGGCGAAACTGACGCCGCAGGATTCGCTGCGCATCCAGAAAGACGTGTACAGCGCTCTGCATATGCTGATCGCAAAGCAGCTCGTGGTTGCGTACGACAAGCGGGGTGCGGTGAGCGGATCGCTGAATGATGCCATCGATCTGCTGCGGCACTGGAACGGGCAGATGGATAAGGATGAGGCGGCGCCGCTGATTGCGGAGCTGGTGTACGAGCATTTGCGGAAATCGGTTGGCGACAGGGCGTCAGACGGGAACGGGGGTCTTTACAGCGCCGACGTCGCGCCCGCGGCAATTGAGACACTTCTCGAGACGCGGCCGAAAGACTGGTTCGGCGATTACAACGCGCTGCTGCTGCAGTCATTCGCGGACGCAATGGACGAGGGCCAGCGCCTGCAGGGATCGAATCCCGCGAACTGGAAGTGGGGCAAGGCGATGTATATCGATGTGCGGAATCCGGTGGGAGGAGCGCTGCCGGTGGTGGGTTCATGGTTCAACATCGGGCCGCTGCCGATGAGCGGCGCCGGCACGACGGTGAAGCAGACAACGCCGCGGCTGGGGCCAAGCGAGCGGATGAATTTCTCGCTCGGCAACTGGGACCATTCGCTGTGGAATCTTTTTATGGGGGAATCCGGGCATCGCGCGAGCTGGCATTACCGCGACCAGCTTGACGCCTGGTATTACGGGAACAGCTTCCCCATGCCGTTCCACGATGTGGAGACGGGGAGTGCGGTCCAGTTTGTACCCGCCGCGAAATAGGCTCGTCCACGCCGGCCGAAAGACCGGCGGCCGGGCTTCTTCTGAAGCCCGGCCCCTTCATTACGTCGGATTCGACGAGTTCTGCAGCGCCTGGTAAATCAGCATGGCGCCGACGCCGAGTCCATAGATCACCGTAATCGTCACGAGGATTTTCATCGCGCGATCGAGCTGGTTCACCGTTTTCGCCATGGCTTCCTGGCGCGCGGCGGCCTGAACCGAGCCTTCACCGAGATGGACAAGATCGTCCTCTTCACGAGTTATGAATTTGCGATAGCCGACCAGGGCGAGAGTCGCCAGAATCAGCAGAATCAGGAGCATCACCGGAATCGACATAGACGGGCAGGAACCTCCGGCAAGAAATTATATGTCAACCGATGGCCGGTGTGAATGGGTGCCCGGCTTATTTTTTTGTCAGCGCACGAGACTGTTTAATGTTTCGTTGATGTCAGGGTGTGTGAAGCGGAAACCGGCATTTTGCAGGTTCGCGGGAATCACGCGGGCGCTATCAAGCATGTGCTGGGCGAATTCGCCGAACACGAGTTTGAGCGCGGCGCGCGGTACGGGAAAGAGCGCGGGCCGTCCGAGTGCGGCGGCGAGATCCCGCGTGAATTCGGAGTTGCGAATGGGCTCGGGGGCAACAGCGTTCCAGACGCCGGAGATTTCGTTATTCACGGCGTACGCGAAAATTCCCGCAACGTCATCGACGTGAATCCAGGGCATCCACTGTTTACCGGAGCCGAGTTTGCCGCCGAGGAAGGCTTTGAATGCCGGCACCATTTTCGCGAGCGCGCCGCCTTCCCTGCCCAGCACAAATCCGACGCGGATTTTCACAACGCGCAGACCGAGGCGGCGGGCGCGGTCGGCTTCGGCTTCCCAGGCGCGGCAGGTATCGGCGAGAAAACCCGTGCCGGGAATGGAAGCCTCCGTGAGGACCTCATCGCCGCGATCGCCATAGATACCAATGGCGGAGGCGCTGATGAACACCTTCGGCTTATGACGAACTTTTTCGATGCCGTCAATGATGTTGCGGGCGCCGATGACGCGGGTGTCATGGATGCGGCGCTTAACGTCAGGCGTCCAGCGCTGCGCGACATTTTCTCCAGCGAGGTGAATGACGCAATCGGTTCCGTTGAGGCTTTCGTGGGGCGGCTCGCCGCCAAGAGGATCCCAGGTATGGGTGGCGACCGCGGTGCGCGCATGGCGGCCGGGCTGGCGGGTGAGGATGCCGACGTAGTGAGAATCCTGCAGCAGGCGATTGACGACGTGGCGTCCGATAAATCCGGAACCGCCGGAGACGAGACATTTCATAGTTGAGATCGGGGGCGGCGCGAAAGGCCGCTCTCATTATTATGCGGGGCGCGCGGTTTTCCCGACTGCAAGAGGGCGTGGCGGTGCGGAAATGACGCCTCGAAGGTGCCTGACCAGAATGGAATATCAGATATTCGACATAGTCGTGGTCAGAGGTGGCTGAAGATGTCGGTCGAGAATTGAGTTCGGTGATCACTATCGATTCCGACCGCTGTTAGCATAGGGCTATTCGGGACGCCCCTTCACATCGACACAAGCTCTTGCTTCGGTCAACGGCCGCACTGTTTGTTACGGCGGCTCTGTACCACGCTGCGGCACTCGCTATCCCGGCCTTCGCGCGTGTCGCCTACCCCGCCCCTTATTCGCCGTTTCGGCACATTGTATTCATCATCGTGAACCTCATTACGGGCTTCCTCTTTTTGCGGCCTCCGCGTTGGTTTATTTGGCCATACCTGGTCTTAACGGTTCAGATTCTGCAAGGTCACGGCGTACAGGGCTGGCTGTCGCTGGTCGAAATGCATCAAATCCGGTGGATCGATTGGATAGTCGTCTTCGGCGCCCCAACAGGGCTGGCATTGCTTGTGTGTGGCCGGAAAACGACACCCGTGTGATGCTGCCAGGGCGTTTGTGGGGCGACACCGGATGGGGCTTCACCGGACCTGCCAGAAACTCCATTCACAACCGCACTGCGCGACCAGCTCGGGCTGAAACTGGTATCGACGAAGGGGCCAATCCGGAAGCTCGTCATCGATCACATCGAGCTGCTTTCGGGAAACTGAAGCCCGTTGATCTCCGCGATGTAGGCGTCGACGTCGGTCTTGCGCTTCATGCCTTCGAGCGACATGTAGCGCAATTGTCCAAAAATGGGGCGCTCGCCCCAGGGACGGTCGTGCAGGCCGAAGCACCAGAGGATGTTGGTGTAGGTGTTCGGATCGCGGCCGTCGAGGGCGTAG
>DASZVV010000330.1:0-2687 GCA_035546955.1 Bryobacteraceae bacterium | reverse complement strand
CGGGACTGCGACGAAGCCGCCCTCAGCCACGGCAGTCAGCCAGCCGACTACGCCCGCGGCATTGTGAGCGTATGCCAGACTTACACCGAGTCTCCGCTTCCCTGCGCTCCCGGAATCAGCGGCGCCGATCTGAAGAAACGCATCCGCGACATCATGGCGTGGCGCGGTTCGCTTCCGATCACGAAAACCGGCAAGGCGGTTCTCATTGCAGCGGCTATCTCCGCGATCTCGCTTCCATTTGCGATTGGGATTCTGCGCGCGCAAAGTCTGCCGCCCGCACCGCGATACGGGTACGCCGCAGTCTCGATCCATAAGTCCGACCCGAATGAACGAAATATTCGCTTTTCGGACGGGCCGCAGGGCGGGATCCGGACCACGAATACAACACCAGCCAAAATGATCGCGTTCGCCTATCACGTCGAAGACTACCAGATTGCGGGGGCGCCATCGTGGGCATCGTCCGAAAGTTTCGATGTCTTATTCACTCCGGACGTAACGGAAAAAACACCGGACTCGCAAGCCGGTCCGCAGGTGTGGGAGGGATTTTGGAACCGTAACCGCGAACGTATGCAGGAGGTGCTGCGGGATCGCTTCGGGTTGGTTCTCCGTGTCGAAATGCGCGAACTTCCGATCTATCGGCTGCTGGAGGCGAACGGTGGAAATAAGTTGGTTCGCCATACGGACGAAACCAAAAGACTCGACATCACGACCAACAACAACCGGCAAATTCGAGCCACCGACGTCACCCTAGACCTGTTGGCCGCGCAATTGTCGATGCAGTTTAACCGGCCCGTGCGGAACGAAACACACATCGACGGGGAATACGATTTCACGATTGACTGGGTACCCGATCCGGAGTTGCCGGAGGGTCCAGTGATCGAGGCACTAAACAAGACGCTCGGCCTGCGCGTGGAATCCGCGAAGGGTCCCGTACCGGTTTACGTGATCGAAAAACTTAATCATCCGACGGAGAACTAGCCATGAACGCGCTGTTCAATCACCTCTGGCAATCGACTGCATTCGCAGTCATCGTAGCGGTCGCGACCTTGTTGCTGCGCCGCCATTCACCGCGCCTGCGATACTGGCTCTGGCTCACGGCATCCGCGAAATTCCTGATTCCGTTCTCGCTGATTCTGGCAACCGGCGCACGTGTCCAGCTTCCGCCGGACACACCGACTCTGCATGCGACGACCGTACAGCAAGTCTCCTTTGCCTTTGCGCCGGTCAGTACCGTCGCACCGGCCCGTGCCGGTTCTCCGTGGACCGGCGTTCTCATCGCAATCTGGTTCGCCGGGGCTGCATTTTTCGCCCTTCGCTGGCTCCGGCGCTGGTGGCAGATTCGTCGGGCCGCTCGTACCGCCTCGAAGATCCCACTGCAACACTCGCTGCCTGCCTACTCAACGCCTCACATGCTCGAACCAGGCATCTTCGGAATCTTTCGCCCCATGCTTCTCCTTCCGAAAGATCTGGATCGAAATCTCTCCCCCGAACAGTTCGAAGCTGTCCTCGCGCACGAATCAAGGCACGTTCATTATCGCGATAACCTGACTGCGGCGTTCCACATGATCGTCGAGACGCTGTTCTGGTTCCATCCGCTGGTCTGGTGGATCGGCGCGCGCCTGATCGAAGAGCGCGAACGGGACTGCGACGAAGCCGCGCTGCTTGAGGGCGGCGACCCCGGCGAATATGCCCGCGGCATTGTGAGCGTATGCCAGACTTACGCCGAGTCTCCCCTTCCCTGCGCTCCCGGAATCAGCGGCGCCGATCTGAAGAAGCGCATCCGCGACATCATGGCGTGGCGCGGATCCGCTCCGATAACGCGCAGCGCTAAAGCCGCTCTCGCGATTGCGGCGCTGGCGGCGGTTTCACTGCCGTTCGTCATCGGAATTGTTCGCGCGCAAACGCTGCCCTCGTCGCCACAGTATGCGTACGACACAGTCTCCGTTCACCGCTCCGCCCCTGATGCGGTCGGCGGGCATATCGGCCCTGGTCCGCAGGGTGGACTCCGCACCGAAAATACGACCATCATGCTGCTGCTGACCTTCGCATACAACGTCCGCGACTATCAGATCGAGGGCGCGCCAGGCTGGTTAAACTCCGACCATTTCGACATTACCTTCACCCCTGACAAGCCTGAGGTCACCCCCGCGCCGGGAATGCCTCTACCGCAAATGCAGGGATTCATGGACCGCAACCGCCAGCGCATGCAGGCGGTATTGCGGGATCGCTTCGGCCTGGTCATGCGAAATGAAACCCGCCAGCTCCCTGTCTACGCCCTGACGCAGAACAAGGGCGGCAACAAGCTCGCGGCGCATGATGAGAGCCAGCCAGGGCCAAATCTGCGGATGAATCCCGGCGGCGGAGATTTGTCGGGTGTCGGCGCCACGATCCAGATGCTGCTTCTGCCGCTGTCATCAATTCTCGGGCGCCCGGTGATCGACGAGACCGGCCTCAAAGGCCAGTACGACTTTCATCTCACGTGGACTCCCGACGCCGGTCTAGCCGGCGATAACCAGGCCGCAGCGGCAAACGCGTCAGATTCGGGCTCGCTCTTCAGCGCCATGAGCGACCAACTCGGACTCAAGCTCGAATCGAAGAAGGGGCCGGTCACGGTCTACGTCATCGAAAAGATCGAGCAGCCGAAAGAAAACTGAAATCAGTTTTCGGAAGGCCGTTCCACGGAATCG
>DASZVV010000329.1:0-2697 GCA_035546955.1 Bryobacteraceae bacterium | reverse complement strand
GAGTCCCGGCCGATGCGGGCGACGCCGGTCCTGACATCGGCACGGCACTTCGCCAGCAGCTTGGCCTGCAACTCGAGAACGCGAAGGCGCCGGTGGAAATACTGGTCATCGACACGATCGATAAAGACCCTGCGCCGAACTGACCGTCTTCGCATAGAATTGAGGCGTGCCGCTCCATGCCTATCCCATCGTTCAGGATGTACCTGGCTTCGTCGCCTTCCTGAAGTCCGTCTTCGGACCGTCGCATCCACTGAAAGAAAAAGAGCTCGCCGTCGGTTCCGCCGGCGGCTACCACGGCGAAGTGCAAATCGGCGATTCGCTGCTCATGATGGGCGGCGGAGGCGCGAAGGTTTCGTGGAAGGGCGCGTCCGCGCCGATGGCGTTTCATATTTACGTTCCCGATGTGGACGCCGCCTATGCTCGTGCCATTGGAGCCCGCGCGAAATCGCTTCAGGCGCCGAAAGATCAGGAATGGGGCGAGCGAACCGCCAATGTGAAAGATCCGTTCGGCAATAACTGGTACATCGCGACATTCCGCGGAGCGACGTACCACTCCGAAGGTGCACCTACCATTCAGCCCTATCTCCAGCCGGTGAAATCTGAGCCGGTGATCGACTTCATTGTTAAAGCTTTCGATGCCGAAGAAACCGGGCGCGCGGAAATGAACGGCGCGATTCTCCACACCACGGTAAAAATCGCGGGCGGCGCGATCGAGCTTGCGGATGCAACCGAGGAATATCCGCCGATGCCAGGCACGTTCTACCTGTACGTGCCCAACGTCGATGCGTCCTATAAGCAGGCTCTCGAAGCAGGCGGCACCAGCATCTATCCGCCGACCGATCACGATTATGGCGATCGCGGCGCAGGCGTCAAAGACGCCTTTGGCGATACGTGGTATCTGGGGACTCCCATTGCCGCACCAGCCGCAAGCTGACCCGGAGGTCCGTTATTCGGCCGGCTTCTCGTCAACGTGATCCACGACAATCACCGGAAAGCTGCGCTTCTCCTTAACCATCTTCAGCCCCAGTTCTTTTTCGATGGCGTCGAAAAACGAGATGCCTCCGCTGGGATCGGCTGTCTCCGCCGCGGGTCCCTGCTGATTCGGATTCGGCGTCGAGCCCAGCAACGCTCCTTTCGGGGTCCAGCCGATCGCGAAATCCCAGGCGCCTTCGAGGCCCGTGGCATCCACTACCGGGTGATCGATATAGGCGTTGGCCATTTGCTCCACATTCGCGGCCAGATCGGCCATTGTTGTGTTGGTGCATGCGATCATCGGCCCCATATTCGTTGCCGGTTTGGGCAGGGTGGGGTCCGGCTGGCAGGCGGTCCGTTCGGAATCCGAAGCTGGCTTCATTTTCGGCTTGCCGCCGTTCGTCATCGCGTAAACCGTAATCTCGCGGTTCTCGGTGTGGGTCTTCAGTCCGAACTGCTCGATCATCACGCCATGGAGCATCTCCATCGCAATACTCAGGGGCGGCGGGGTCGGCCTGCCGCCCATGGTGGTGACAGCGCCTTCGCCCATGGCCGGAAGTCTGGCTGTGATCTCCCATCGCTCCGAATCGGCCGATTTTGGAAGCCCGATGAGGGTATCTTCCGCAACATTGGGCGGAATTTGGAGCGACATGGCGATCAGCTCACGCAGCGTTCCGCCGGACCGAATCTGGCTGCCGCCTGTGTAGAGAAGTCCCCGGAAGGGCCGCGCATCCGGATCCACGGGTTTCACCGAGGCAGCTTCGAAGCGCGGCGGGGCTTCGGCCAGAGCCGCCTCCACCCCCGGAGCATTTTCGGTGGGCTTCCGGTTCACGCTCACGATAGCGAGCGCCGGGAGCGGCACCTGCTGCAGTTCGAGTTTCAGTCCCAGTTGCTTGTTGACCGCATCGAATATCGAAATGCCGTCTTTTCCTTTGGCTTCGAGCGCGCCCCGGCCGGTCCACTCGATGTCAAAATCCCATGTGCCGTCGAGCTTCGTCGAATCGATGACGTCGTGATCGAGATAGCCCCCCGCCATTTGCCGCAGGTTCTCCGCGATGTCCGCCGATGTGACGTTGTGGCACGCTGCTTTGATGTTGGGCTGCGAAGCCAGATCCATGGGTCCTCGTCCGCCGCCACCATTTCCGGCCTGTGGGATCGGCTTACATCCCATGTCGTCAGACCCGCCCGCGGGCTTGAACTTCGGGCCGCCTTTATCGACGGTCAGCACGTAGCGCGGCACCGGCCGCGTCTCGTGCCGCACCACCAGACTGAAGCGGTCCGCCAGCAGCGCTTGCAGCATGAGCTTCGCGGTGGCTTGCGTGGTGCCGTCCGGGACCTTCGCCACGATGTTAAACAGGTCGGAACTGAGCCAGCCCGGACCGCCCGCAATGCTGTCGTCGGAAACGCCGTACGCGTCCTTAATTAACGCCAGCATCGTGGCGTCCCGGTTTACGTATTTGCCGCCGCGCAGAACCCCGCCGAAACTCTGCACCGCGAAATGGGAGGTTTTGCTGACCTGCACATCCGCCATGCCGAACTTCGGCTGTGCGGCGTCCGGTGCGTCTTTGGATTCCGGAACCTGCGCGAGGCACGAGCCCCCGAGCAGCAGGCCGGCAGCGATCAATTGTCGGATCATATTTCCCTCTTTCTGCGCCCGCGCTCGTGCAAACGCAACGAACGATTCAAGTACGACGATCCTGACGCCGCCACCGTGCAGGAAGTAAC
>DASZVV010000328.1:0-14096 GCA_035546955.1 Bryobacteraceae bacterium | reverse complement strand
GGCCGAGCAGATTGCCGCGCAGCATCCGAACTCCGCCGCCATCCGCATGGCCAACATCAACGATCCGGCCGAGGGCGATCTTCTCACCGCGAAGCTCGCCAAAAGCTCTGCGTCGAAGATCCTGGGCCGCAACCCGAACGTCCAGTTCATTGCCGTGCAGGACGCAGCGAAAGCGCTTGCTGCCGCCTGCGATGCTTCCGCTACCGGAATTTTCAACGCGGCGGGCGCCGGCTCCATGCCGCTGAACGATGCTTTCCGCGCCGCCGGCACCCGCATGGTGCTCGCTCCCGAAATCCGCAGTCTCGATGCCCTCCGGTACAACTGGACCCTGTCGAGCGACCGCGCCGCGAAAGAACTCGCCTGGCTTCCGGAAAAATCCTCGATCGAAGCCTTCCGCGAATTCCTGGCCACCAAACGCGGCGCTCGCCCGCAAAAGCTGCGCGAACCCTATGACGACTGGGGCCTCGACGTCGATTACATCCGCAACTGGGGCGCCTGGTTCGGCTTCCTCCGCAACGTCTACTGGCGCATCGACCACGAAGGGATGGAGAATATCCCCGACGGCAAGGCGCTCTTTGTTTCCAACCACCGCGGCTTCATGCCGCTCGATGCCGTGATGCATCTCTCGCTGATGTTCACGCACCGCAAACGCGTCTGCCGGTTCCTCATCATCCATTCGCTGCTGCGGACTCCTGGCATGTGCAATTTCCTGACGAAACTCGGCGGCGTGGTCGCCAGCCAGGAAAATGCCGCGCGGTTGTTTGAGCAGGGTCAACTGGTGGGGATCTTTCCCGAAGGCATCCGCGGCACTTTCACGCCTTACAAACGCACCTACAAGCTGCGCGATTTTTCTCGGAGCGAATTCGCGCGTCTTTCCGTTCGCTATCAGGCGCCGGTGGTTCCCACCGCCGTAGTGGGCCATGCCGAAATATTTCCCATCATCGGCCGCATCGATTCAGGCTGGGTCGTCAAAGAGCTCGGCTGGCCCTATCTCCCCATCGCCCCGATGTTTCCGCTGGCGCCAGTCCCGCTGCCTTCCAAATGGCATGTCAGAGTTTTGAAACCTGTTCCGCTCGAAGGGTTGAAACCGGAAGATGCGGATCATGACCGTCTGATGATTGAATTCAGCCGTCACGTGCAGAATATCGTTCAGAAAAATATCGATGACATGGTTTCGCGCCGAAAGAGCATGATCATGGGCCATTTCCTCGATGGAACCTCGCCGGATGTTCCCGCCTTTCAGCGCTCCCGGCGAGCCGCGCATGAATCCGCATGAAAAGCAGCGCCGCGTCCGCGCACTTCGATTGCTTTTTTTGCAGTGCTTGTTCGCTAAAGAGAGTATTGCGCGATCGCGCGGAATTTTAGCGAATTAAAACGCGTACGTTTGTATTGACACAGGTCAACGGTCAAACCGATAATCGGGATTACCGACTTTTGTGTTTTCTCGCGCGGCAATCGATGCCGGGCCTGCCTGTGGACAAATTTTAGAGCCGGAGTGCCGATTAACCATGAAACGATTTAACATGCTGGTGAGTTTCGCCGGGTTGCTCCTGATAGGGACATGCGCGACCTCTCAGGCCGCCACCATCACCTGCAGCACCGCCGATTACAGCGGCACGTATGCGTTTATTACAGCCGGTAACTTTGTGCAGTTGCCGCCAGCGGCCGCGGCGCTGCTGGGCGCCTTTGCACAGGCGGGAGTGTTCATCGCCGACGGCCTCGGTCACGTCACGATTCAGTCGAATGCGAGCTACAACGGCCTCCTGCTGCCGGCCAACGTGCCCGGCACTTATACGGTGAATTCGGATTGCACGACGGTTTTCAATGTCACCCTCCCTCCGCCGCTTTCCCTTCCGTCCACATTCACTGGCGTGCTGAGTAACGATAACCGCTCCATGGCCCTCGTGATCAGCAACCCGCCTGGAACGGTAGTCATCGGAACGCACGTGAAGCAGGATATCCGTTTCTGCTCCGCATCCACATTCAGTGGTTCCTACGCAATCGACATGGGTGGTGCTCTGGCAGGGACATCTTCACAGGCCGGGCCGTTTCACCGGGTCGGGCGCCTCGTTGCGGATGGTAACGGGAATTTCACCGCTAAGACCCTGGCGGATTACGCCGGTACGTCGGTCGAGGAGGACTTCAACGGCACCTACACGGTGGCCGGTGATTGTGGAGTCACTCTGAGCTATCAGGTTCCGAACACCTCGAATACGCTGACCTGGGGTGGATATCTGGGTGGTCATGGTGACGTCGCGATGATCATGATGTTGAATTCCGGCTGGGCAGTTTCAGGCAGCCTGAAAGCGCAGCAGCCGTAAGCGGGTCGGGTGTTTCGGGGAAACTTATCTATGCGTGGCATTTGCGGAATCTTCGGGCGAGTCGCGATCTTCGCGGTATGTATCGGCATTCCAGCCTTCGCGCAGTACGGCGGCCGCGCAAATGAGGTTGTCCTCTACCTCGTCAACTCGAAGGGCAGTCCGGCGCCGCAGATTGTTCCGTCTTCCACGGTGAACACAGCGTCCGGATTCACGGTTATCGACCCGACGACGCAGACACCGGTTCCGTTTGGATCCAATTTCCCCGGCGAGTCTTACGTCAATCTGCACAACGAAACCAGTGACAATTTCCGCTACATTATCCAGAAGGAAAACATTGTCACTCAACACAATACTTTTCTGGGGCCTGCCAAGCTTTTCATCGCGGAAGGTATGGACCGCCTGCTCATTCCGACTCAGGCCAATCCCACCGATCTGACCGCCGGCCTTTTCGCTCCGTTCCCGCAGGGAGTCGATTTCGGGCCCGAGCTTCCGGAAGTGGAAGCGCACTCGTTTCTCTGGACGCCCTCCCCTGTATTCCCGCTGTTGCAGCCTGCCGATCCGAGCTATCTCAGCCCGCTCGATCCTCCGGGTGACGACGGCAATCAGTACGTGCTCTCGCTCGGCACCTTTGACGCGCTCGTGCAGTGGATCGGATGGAACGTGACCTATCCGAACGTGGGATGGCCGTGGGGTATTGACGCCCGCACCATCGATACCGACAGCGCGCTCGGCTCAACCGTGCGTATGCTGCGGTTACGGCCCGGCATCAAGACCCCGACATTCAAAATTAGTGGCAATACCCATCTGGCGGTGTTGTCCGGCAGCGTTGTGATTACGCCCTCGGGTGGCGGAACGCCGGTCACGCTGACGAAGTTCCAATACGCGTTCATTCCGAACGGTTACTCGATCTCGCTGGGCAATCCGATTCCGTATACGGGGCCCACCTCGATTCCAACGCTGTTTCCCTGATTTGTTGCTGGCCGGACTATTTAGCTGGAGGAAGTTTTGGCGGACACTTACGACGTAATCATCTGCGGTGCCGGTTCGGGGGGCGGCTTCATGGCCGGCCAGATTGCCCCTAACGCTTCGGTGCTGATCCTGGATGCGGGTCCGCATTTCGCGGAGCCGCCGAATCCGGGCACCGGTGTGCTTTCCCGCCGCATTCTCTCCACCCAGATGAGCCTGGGGACGTGGATTCCCAACAGCAAAGCCAGCAATCACGGCAGCGTTTTCTACTCGTATCCCATGTATATGGATACGTCGAATCCGTTTACTTTCACCGCGCAGCATGAAGCGCGGGTCGTGGGCGGCGGTTCGGCGGTCAATGTAGGCGCATGGCTGCGTCCGCGTCTGGTGGACTGGGATGGTTTTGAGGAAGAAACAGGAGTGCAGGACTGGACGAAGGTCAATTTCGAGCCGCACTTTCAGCGCGCCGAACGCATCCTGAATGTCCATCGCGACTCCCGCGCTTACTGGAATAAGGCGAGCGTGCTCTATGAGCAGGCCGCACTGAGTATGGGAATTCCGGTCGTCGAAACCGCTTCCAACCGCAAGAACTGCATCTTCTGTGGCCACCGGCTCAACGCCGGCATGCCCTGCAAATACGACTCTCTGATGGGGACGCACATGACGCAGATCCCGGCGGCTCTCGCCGCGGGCGCGACGCTCATCGCCAACGCCACCGTCACCCAGATCAACATCACGAATAACACCGCGACCGGTGTGACCTATACCGTCAACGGCCAGACCTTCACCGCAAATGCGCGAAAGCTCGTGGTCGTCGCCGCGGGCGCGATGGGAACTCCTCTCATTCTGCGCGATACCGGCCTGCATCTCATCAATCCCAACGTCGGCATGTACCTGCGGGCACACCCCGGCGTGCCCATGGACGTCCTTTTGCCCGGCACCGACTGGAATCAGGATCGCGGCTATCAGTGGAACTGCCATCACCACGGGATCGACGATAACGGCAATCCGACCGACGCCGTGGCGCATCTGAGCGCCGGATTCATGGCGACCACCATGTGGGTCGCAGCCGCGTTCCAGATCGGCCTGTTCGGAACGCCTTACAAGGACGTGATGCGGCAATGGCGTCAGCGCGCCGGCGCTTTCATCTTCGAGATGAAGCCCGCCATCACCGGCCGCGTGACCGGAACGCGCGCCAATCCCATCATTCTCTACCCGATCACGGACAGCACCGGCGTTCTCGAACCAAAGACCATGAATGACCTGCTGGGAGCTATCCGCCAGGTGGCCGACGTCTATCAGAAAATCGGCGCATTTTCGGCCTTCCCCAATCCAAGCGTCCCTTCCCAGGTTCTTAAACAGCAGATCAGCCTGTTTGTGACCACTTCGGGCGCGCTGCACCCGCAGGGCACCTGCCGCGCGGGCTCCGATCCGTCCAATTCCGTGGTGGATACGAACCTGATGTCCTGGGACATCAAAAACCTGATGATCAACGACGCGAGCGTGATTCCCAACGCGCTCAGCTCGAATCCGAACTCCATGATCATGGCGGTTTCGAGCCGCGCTTCGGACTACGTGAATCAGCAGATTCTCGGCGCAACATCCGCGCCCACCGCGCAGGCGGAAATGGTTGCCTTCGAACGCGCCCGCCGCGCCGCGGCGGAGGAAGCGACTGCGGCGCGGGAAGCAGCCGAAAGAGAAGGAGCCTCACGGCAGTGATCGATCCCCGCAAAGCTTTTCTCGATATGGAGAAGACCATCTCCAGGCGGTCTTTCTTCAACTTCGCGCTGAAGGGAGTCGCCGTAGGCGCGGGCACGCTGGGGGCGCTCGACCTGTTCGGTACCCGGCTCTTCGGACAGGCGCAGACGGACGCGGATCGCTATAACCTCGGCCTCCAGGTGGTAAGCGCGTTCGGCCAGATGGTGATTCCGGTCGATCAGGATTCGGGATGGGCCACCTTCGAGCCGGACATTACCACTTACGCGCTCGATGTCTATATCCGTCAGGTTTTCAACCTCGGCGTCGATCTGGCGTTTAACGGATATCTCCAGGCAGTCGCCTCTTTCAATTCGCTGCCGCCGCTGATCTCTTACGGGCCGGAATTTCTGAGCATGGATGTGCCGACGAGGTCGCAGTACCTCTCCGATATCCTGATCGGCAACTTCGAAAACAATGGGGTGCAGGACATTCTGGCATTCGCCGGCATTTTCATGCTGCTGGCGACGAAAATGCTTTTTTTCCAGAATTACCCCCACCACCTCGCCGATCCGAATTCCGAATTCCAGAACGTTTTGGGGAACACGCCGAACACCGCGTGGGACATGATGAACTACCGCGGCCCAGTTCTCGCCGCCGAAGAAGCGGCACTGCGAGCCGCCGCCGCGAACGCTCCCGAACTGCCGGGTGTCGATCTGCGCGATCCATTCATTTAACCGCTGTGACACGAGCGGACGGAGTGAAGAAAAAGATGAGGACCTCGGAAACGCTGGCGGCACGGGAATGCGGAGCGCGTCCAGCGGCGTGGAACCGTCGAGTCCGCTCCGGCGAGGATACAGACTAATGCGATTTCGGACGGGTTTGGTACTTCTGATCGGCGGCCTCGTGGGTGCCCAGTGGGCTTATGGCTCCGCGTTCGCCATCAATGAGCTCGGCGTCAGGGCGATGGGTATGGGCGGTGCTTTTACCGCCACGGCGGACGATGCCTCGGCGATTTTCTACAATCCTGCCGGCATTGCCTTCCAGCCGGGCACGCAGCTTGAGTCCGACATGCTGGCCGTCGTCGGCCTTTTCCGCTTTTTCCCGAGCAATACGCCGGTTGGACAGGTGGTCCCGGCGAACGGCTTCAGCGGCCTCGTGAAGCCCCACTTCATCCCGGTGGGCGGATTGTATGCGACCCACTCGGTCTCGCCCAAAGTCACTCTCGGGTTCGGCATCTTCGTTCCGTTCGGACTCGCAGCGAATTTCGAAAACTTCAATGACGGTGACCCGTCGTATACCAAGTACCCCGGCCGTTTCGCGGGTGACCGTGCGGCCCTGCAGGAATACTGGTTCCAGCCGACCGTCGCCTACCGTCTCACGCCCAACAGCAGCATCGCGGGGGGTGTCGCTTACGTCCACACCCACATCTTCCTGCAGGAAAGTATCCTCAATCCGCTTACGGATGGCAAGACGTTTGGCCAGGAATTCGCTTCCACTATCTTCCCTGGCGTCGATCCGGCCGAGGCAGCCGCTTCCATCGCGCGCCTGCTGCCGGAGGGCCGGTTCCGCGCCGCCGCCACCGCGAATTCGCCAGGATTCAATCTGGGCTATCTGTACAAGAATCCGCGCACCAAAACAAATTTCGGCTTCTCCTGGCGCAGCGCGGTCGCCAACCACCTGCACGGCCAGGCAGCATTCGCGTTCCTCGGCGGCACACTGCCCCAATTCCTGCCTTCCGGAACCACGATGAATACGCTGTTCCCGAACCAGCGGATTTCCGGCACCTTCACCACTCCCGCAACCTATTCGTTCGGCGTCTCGAATTCGAGATTCTGGAACTCGATCCTCGAGGCCGATCTCGAAGTTCAGGACTTCCACCGATTCAAGGACTTCCCCATCAACTTCTCCGACACCAATGGCACCGCGACGCCCGCCGAAGAGCGCCTGGTATTCGACTTCAACAATTCCTACATCCTGAAGCTCGGCATCGAGAAGCACCTGAAGAAAATTACCGCCCTCCGCGCGGGCTATTCGTTCGACCATACGCCCGTGCCGGATCAGAGCGTGAATGCCCTCTTCCCGGATAGCAGCCGCAACAGCTTCACCATCGGCGCTACCCAGGACCGGGGCAATCTGGAATTCAGCGCCTACTATCAGGCCATGTTTTTCCTGGACCGCGTGACCAACGAGTCCAGCAACATCAACCAGTACACGAACGGCGATTACAACAATTTTGCGCATTTGCTTGGAATCGGCCTGCGGATCTTTCCCGGCGGCCGGAAAACGTCGAAGTAACGGCAATGAAACCTCTCATGAAACTACTGCAATCGACTGGAGGGCGAACGCGGCTGCTCGCCGCCGCGCTGCCGGCCCTGCTGCTCATGGCTCCCTCGGGCGCTCCCGCTCAGACTCTGGACACAACGCAGTTTGTGGTGATCGGCGAAGGCCTGGCCGCCGGCATGGCGGATTTCGCGCTGCGTGACATCTATCAGCAGGCCAGCTTCCCTGCGCAGATGGCTGTCCAGATGAAAACGGCTTTCCCTCAGCCGATCATCCAGTCCCCCGGAATCTCGGGCGGCACACCTGGCTTCAACACTCTGTCCTCCGGGCTTCCCTTCACGCTCCAGGGGTCCGGCCGCAACGATTTTCCACCCCAGCTTTTTGTCTTCAATCTCGCGATGCCCGGCGCCACGGTGGCCGATGCGCTGAACGTCCGGCCAGCCTCTCCGCTGATCCAGCCAGCCAACAGCAAACAGACTCTCGCCAACCTGGTCCTCGGCTATCCGAGTCTGATCATCGAGAACAATGTTCCCTACTGGAGCCAGGTGGAATACGCGAACGCGATGAACCCCACCCTCGTGGTCGTGGAACTCGGCTATTACGAAGTGCTGAACGCCGCTGCGACCAATGATCCCTCGAAACTGCCCGACGTCCAGACGTTCACGTCGAATTACAAGACGCTTCTCTCCCGCCTGAAGTCCAACGGTCCGGCTTCGCCGCAGATTGTCGTGATGAACATCCCCGATCCGTTCGATACCGCCTACTTCACTTCCATCAACAGCGCCACCAACTATCTCGCGGGCGCTTCACCCGATACCATCTCGCTTTTCCTCGCGGTGAATCAGGGCGATTACTTCACTCCGAACGGTCTCGTGCAGGCTGTTACCGCGCTCGTCACCAATAACGTGAATCCGTACTTCAATCCTTTCTCGGCACAGCCCGGCACGGTGGTGCAGGCCGCCACCCATACCGCGGTCGAAGCGAACCTCGCGCAGCTCAATGCCGCGATTACTTCCGCCGCCAAGGATGCCGGCGCTTACGTTTTCGATCTCCAGTCCGTGCTTCATCAGGTCCGGCAGAACGGTCTCACCGTCGGCAGCCAGACGCTCACAGCCGATTACCTCGGCGGCTTCTATTCGCTCGACGGTTACTATCCCGGACAGACCGGACAGGCTCTGATTGCCAATCAAATGCTCGCGTTTCTGAATTCCACTTATAAAACCGGCTTCCGTTCCCTGGATCTCACGAGCGTCTGGAAATCCGATCCGGCATCCCGGCTCCAGCCCAGCGTGCGGAGTACCGATCAGCCCATTCCACTCCTCCGGAAAAAACTGGAGTCGAGACTGGGAGGGGGAAGACGATGAGCCGCTACTTCCGATTATTCGCCCCGCTTTGCCTGCTGAGCGCAGCGCCTCTTTTTGGGCAGACCGCCTTTTTGCCCGAACCGCTGCCCACTCCCCTCAAACTGCCGCCCGGCAACATCGAAGTCCTGCCGATCGATAACGCCGGCAGCTACATGGGCGACGCCGTCCGAATCGTCGACTGCCCGAAGGATGCCGATGAGCCATTTGGCACCTGCGGAAACGAGTTATTCGGCGGCCCCGCCATCTGGAACAGCCATCTCACCGGCGCCATCCAGATCAAGTTCTACGATCCGGTTGCCGGGATCTCGCACTTCGAAGTGACACATCCGTTCAACCTCACCGGCAACGACACCACGATGACCGCGCCCCAGATGTATGTCTTTCCGGTCACCAACAACGTCGTGCTCGATACCTTCAGCACCATCTCATCCGGCGATCTGAATCTCACTACGGGCGAAGTCACCAACCTGAACTACAGCCTGCTCTGGAACAATCTCTGGTACGGAGCGCTCGGTACCGTGAATCCGCAGCTGAAGCCCCCGGCCTTCACTTTTCCTGGCACTTACGGGATGGCCCTGGCGAATTTCTCCCAGCGCGCCGACGGCCTGCTCGATTTCACTTTCTACGGTTCCACATTCCTGCCGCTCGGCTCGAATACCAACGGCGATCCCGTCCGTATTCCGATGGCGCTCAGCGGACCTTACCTCAATCTCGGCAACATTCAGGTCCCCGGCATGAGTCTGCATCCGCACATCCGGATCACCACCGTGCCGGACAGCGAACCCGCCTGTTCTCCCAACTGCATCACGTTCACTCCGAATTCAACGATGCAGATGACCGTCAATCCGCGGTTCTCCGCCATTGGCGACGATTACACGCTCAATATCCCGCAGCTCGGTTTTGTCCCGGCCGGTTCTCCCAAACCCGAAGGACACTCGGAGATCCAGGGCACCATTCAGATTCAGTTCGGGCAGCCGAACGGCAACTACGTCCCCGTGGTGTTGCGCTCCCTCGCACCCAACGGTCTGCTCGTGCCGCCACCAACTTTTCCCATCGCCGGCCTCTCGCTCGGATTCTTCGGCGCCGATACGCACCTCAAATTCCCGCTCCAGACATTCCCCGTCGTCGGTGTCGTCGTGGTCGACGATCCGTTTGACTTCGCCTTCGGCGATCTGGACATCACCACCGGGCAGATCGTCGGTGGACTCGCCTGGCGTTCTTTCTGGGATCATACGCTCCTCGAAGCCGTTCTCGCCCAGAACGCCACCCGCGGTCTGATTCCGTTTTCGTTCCAGCAGCGCGGTCCGGCTCAGTTCCAGACCGGCCCGAACGGAGAGTTCATGTTCCGCTACAATTCGACGACTCTGCTGCCGTTCACCAACTACATCTGGCCCAACCCCGACTACAGCAACCCCTCTGCTTCCTGGGTTGCCGGACCGGGCTCCTACGCCCAGCCGTTCGTTCGAATTCAGGCTGCTCTCTCCACCGATACGCCCACCAGTGTGATGAGTGGCGGACAGAACAATCTCACCTCCACCTACGGCGAGACATTCTCCTATCAGTACTCGATTCCCTGCTCCGGGGTCGGCCCGGCCTCCTTCACTTATACGAACAACGGAGAGATCGAGCCCAAGCACGGCGGCACGTTCACGCTCACCAAGGTTGCGGCGGTCTCCTGCATCAACTCGCTCACCTCCACGCAGCAGACCGGCACTTATGACTCACTTCAGTTCACGGCTTACGGCAAGTGGAGTCACGACTCGGCTACTCATATCGCGACGGTGAACGTCTCGACAAACCCGAGTGCTCCCTACGTCTCAGTCCTGGTTGACGGCAGCAGTCTGTCCAACGCGGACACTTCGCCGGCAGTTACACCTGTTCCCTGAAGAAGGAGGTCAACCGCGGTTGACTTCCCCGTCTGATTAGCGTTAAAGTGACTCCAAATTATGGCGACTCCGAAACTGGCCAGTGACATTTCCAGACTCGATTTAACAGCGGACGATCTGTCGCTCGTCTCCAAAGTGGAAGACGCGCTGCGCGACGGCCTCCAACTCGAGCGCTGGACACGCGACCCGAACCGGAAGATCGAGGAGCATGTTCTCAGCCTCAATCGCGAGTACAATCTTCCCAACAAAGCCTTCGGTTACCTCTCCAACCCGACCATCAGCGGGCGTTCACTGCCCGCTCTTGGCGCCCGTCAGGAAGTCGAGTTCGGACGAATCACAGTACCCAATCCCGAGCAGTGCCTCAAAGATTACGTCTTCAAACATTTCCTGAACACCTCGCACTGGACCTATGACGACGGCGATCAGGGCGGCTTCACCTTTAAGCAGATGCTCTATAGTCTGCCCGATGGCACCGTGGGTAAACTGCCGGATAACCAGATCAACGATGCCGTGGACTGGAACCTCATCGGCACGAAATACAAGTGGAACCTCTTCACCATCTACCTCCACGATTTCGTCGTTTATCTCGGCCCCGTAAAAAAAGTGCTGAGTGAAGCCGTGGCTGTGGTGCAGCACCCGGATTTCATCCACGTCATTGAAAATCCCAGGCCCGGCTATAAGCTCGAAGTCGCGATCGGCTATCCCTTCATCGATTTCGCGCCGATCCCGAATTTCTTCGGCTTCGGCCCCGGCAAATTCAACTGGGCCGTCAAGACCTTCTCATTCCTGCTGCGCGACAACAACGAAGTCCGCTGCGATATGGATTTCGTCGCCGGCGCGCGCACGAAAAAAGTCTTCGACTTCGGCCGCTTCATTCCCGATCCGCTCTACGGCACGTCTGACGCGCTCCAGACCCTCACGCTCGGTGTCTATAAGACCCAGCACTTCCATGACTATATGGATCTGCAGATGTCCACTCAGCACTGCCGCGTCCACCAGGCTCTGATGGAAGGAAGCGCGAAGATCTTCAAGGCCTGGATGGAACAGTATAAAGGCTAATGCCGGTCCGCGACTTTAGTTGCGGTTATAAACCCGCTCCCAGCCGTCTTCGCCCTCGATAACCCGAATCGTATCGTTCACCGGCGGCTTCTCCACCCTCTGCACCAGACCACTGGGCCACCGAATCTCCAGCGCCTCGATTTCCGTCGCCGTCCCGAGCCCGAAATGCTGCTCGATCGGCAAACACCCGAAGCTCGACCCGTTCGTCGCCTCCCGAATCTGCTTCTTCCCCCCCCAATAAAGCGTAAGCCGCGCCCCATTCCCGTCGCGGTTGCTTTTCACTCCGCGCAGCCGCACATTGAGATAATTCCCCGGCAGCGTCATCGGACAGTGCACCGCTGTCTGCATCAGATCGCCCGGATACGCCCCGCCCGCCGCGATGATGATCGACATTCGTCCATCGCCGAACAAATCGCCGCAGTTCGTCCCATGGCTTTTCCCGGAAAACGGCAAACCCGCCGCAAACGTCGTATTGCGAAAACTGCCCCGATCGTTCTCCAGCAGCACAAACGGCTCCAGCCGCTCCATCCGCGGACTCCCGTTCCCCAGCAGCAGATCGATATACCCGTCGTTATTCACGTCGCCCATGCTGCCGCTCATCGTTCCCCAGCAGCCGGTCAGCCCGAGTTCTCGCGTCTTCGCCGTGAATGTTCCATCGCCGTTGTTGTGATAAATCACGAGCGGCGCGCCATCCTCCGGCCCCTGCCCGTTCTTCATCGTGTAGATCACGTCTTCGTGATCCGCCCAACTGTACTGCACGATGTCGAGCAGGCCGTCGTTGTTGTAATCCGCGAAACAGCACGTCGTGCCCACCACGTAATCCGTCAGCCCCGCCTCAATGCTCACATCCGTGAAGGTGCCATCGCAATTATTGCGGAACAATTGCGGCCGGCCGATCCCGCTCGAAACGAACAAATCGGGAAAACCGTCGTTGTTGTAATCTCCCCAGCATGAGCCGATCGTCGTGAAGAGATTCGCCAGCCCGGATTCCTTCGTCACATCGGTAAACGTCCCGTCGCCGTTGTTGCGAAACAGCCGGTTCTGGCACCGCCGGTCAAACATGCCGCCCAGATTGTAGTTCACGAATAAATCGAGCTTGCCGTCGCAGTCGTAATCCACCCAGGACGCGCAATACGAGGGACCCCAGCTCGAAAGCCCGGCCTTCTCCGTCACGTCCGTGAACGTTCCATCGCCATTGTTGTGATAGAGCGCGATATCGCCGTAGTAGAAGCCCAGCCGCGTGACGAGCAGATCCTGAAACCCGTCATTGTCGTAATCGCCCGCAATGATCACGAATCCGTTGATGCACTGATCGAGCCCGGACCCCGTCGTCACATCGGTGAACGTTCCGTCGCCGTTATTCCGGTAAAGTGTGCATCCGGCATGCGCCGCCGTGACCACCAGATCCTGCAGCCCGTCATTGTTGTAATCGAAAATCGCCGTCCCGCGCCCGGCGCAGATCTTATCGAGGCCGATCCTGGACGCGATGTTCTCAAACCGCACCCCAGGCGTTTCGTAACCGGCTTTCAGTTCCATCCGGAATGCCTGCGGCACATGCGGCGGATACCCGCCAAGCGATCTCGAAGCAAGCCACATCGCCGCCCGGGCCCGTTCGTTGCCGGAGTCCACCTTCATCGCCGCGATGCTCGCATCCACCGATTCGGCAAACCGCCCCGCCCGGAAGTGCGCCAGCGACGCTTCGTGCTTCGCGCGCGCCCTCATTTCCGAATCCGCGGACGCGATTTCCAGTTCCCGCACCGCGTCGTCATAGAGCCCGCACTTCACATACAGCCGCCCAAGCTCGAGCCGCGTTCGCGTATCGGCCGGTTTCTCCTTCAGCCGTTCCTCGTAGCGCGCGATCAATTCTTTGTATTCCAGCCCGATGAACACGGCCGTTTCCACATAGATCTCAGCCGCATCCGCCACGAAAGCCGTCATGCGTTTCGGCCCGATCACCGAATAAAGCGCGATTGCCCGCAACACCGTTTCAGCCGCAATCCCGGTCGCCGCCAGCGGCAGTTCAAGCGGCAGCGCAAGGGTGCGAGGATCCTTGAAATCCAGATAGCCGAACGCCCGCTTCGCCGAGTTCATCACATCGGAAGCGAGCTGCCGCACCGGCATTCCCTCCGGCAGCGAAACCCAGCCGATCCGAACCATCTGGTTCGCGAAGTCGGCAAGCGCCGTCTCGATATCCTGCGGCCCATTGACCAGCGGAGTATGCCGGGTTTGCCGGGGGGTCTTCGATCCCGCGATCGCGTCCAGCCCCGCCCGCATCGTCTGAGCGCCGGCATCCAGCGCGGTCAGCCCAGCCTCCACGATCCCGGCGGGAATCTTCAGGAAGTCGGCGAAGCGGGAGCTCATAATGTTTGCACCAATGGTAGCGGCTGGTTCCGCGGCGGCGCACTAGTAGAAAAGAACTACCCGGGCGCGAGGCGGCACTGAAACACAAGTGACGCGGAACGCCACTCTATTTCATCGCGGCGGCATGCCCGCAAAAGATGTCGTTTGAGTAACTTTTCAGA
>DASZVV010000327.1:0-15684 GCA_035546955.1 Bryobacteraceae bacterium | reverse complement strand
CACGACACCAGCCGCGATCAGAGCAACTTCAATCACTCCACGCATGCGTTGAATAACGTGAGCTGCAATGAGTGCCACGCGACTCACCTGACGAAAGCCGCGGATAATCCCACGGGCAAAGTCGTGCAGAGCGCACAGGCGATGTTCACGTCGGTTCCCTCATTGCCGGAGGAAAACCGCTGGCTCAATAACAGTCTGCTGAAGGAAAGCCAGCCGGAGCTCTGCTACCGGTGCCACGCCGATGTGCGAGCGGCGTTCGCGCTGCCGCAACACCATCGCGTGCCGGAGGGCGAAATGAAATGCACGGATTGCCATAGCCCGCACGGTACGAATAATCGGGCCTCGCTCGTAAAGGCGAATTCGGAAGCCTGCGTCCAGTGCCACGTGGAAAAGCGCGGGCCTTTTGTTTTCGAACACGCCGCCTCGCAGGTGGAGGGCTGCACGATCTGCCACAACCCGCACGGCAGCACGAACAAAGCGCTGCTCGAGCGCCGCGAGGAAAGGATGCTCTGCCTGCAATGTCACGTCGCGCCGAGCGCTCCCAATGTGCCGCACAGCCGCGGCAGTTTCCAGACGTTGAGCGATTGTACGCGTTGCCATTCGTCGATACATGGTTCCACTACGAGCGAATACTTCCTCCAGTAGGAGTGAAAGAGACACGGAATGACACTCAGACTCACTGCCGCCGTGCTGTTGACCGTGCTGCCTCTGCTTGCGCAGGACGATGATAAGCCGCTCACGATCGGCGATTTTGAAAACACCGGCTCCATCAGCACCGGGTATCGCGCCGTCGGCGTCAGTGGCTACCGCCCGTCGTATCAGAACCTTTTCGGCCTCGATAGCGGATTCCGCCTTCTCGACTTCGATGTTTTTGGGCGGGCGAAGCCTGGGACGAATGCCTTTGCCGACAGCTACTCCATTGTCACCAGCGGGCTCGGCGGCGAACCCTGGAGTACGACTCAGATTGCGGTCGATAAGAAAGATGTTTACGATCTCCGGGCGTCCTTCCGCCAGTCGTATTACTACGTTGACCCGAACGCCGGCGCACCCACGCCCAACGGTCTGCACGGCCTTCTGCCGAATCACGATTGGGCGACGGTTCGCCGCATGGGCTCGCTGAATCTTCTGGTTCACGCCACGAATAATCTGAGGTTCCGGCTGGAATACTCACGCAATACCCGCGATGGCGCCGAAGACACCACCCGTGTGATGGATTTCTTCGGTTCTCCGTCGTCGTTCGGTAGCTTCGAGCGCGCCAATCCCTACTACCTGGTCGGCGACATCGCGGAAAATACCAACCGAATCACCGCCGGTATGGATTACACGCTCCGTTCCTGGACTTTCCACTACACAGCCGGCGTGCAGCGCTTCGACGATTCGTTCACGGGCGCTAATCCGTTCGGCAACGAGCGCAGCATCGATGTTGATGACCCCACTACGGCGAAGGAACTGCTTTCTGTGGCCCAATGGAGCGATTCACGCCGCCTCTCCACTCCTGTCAGTGAACTCTCATGGAACGGAAAGCTCGCGCCGAAGCTTCGGACCTCCGGCAGCTACATTTTTCAGGATTATGCGGGACCGGCGGCACTCGATATGTCCGCCTCCGGCCTCGCGCGGGGATCGACCACGAGTATCATCCAGCCGTACTCGTTCAGCGATACCTCGACAGCGCGCCTGAAAGAGCCGAACCAGCTCGCGGAAGAAAACTTCTCCTGGGATGCTTCAAGCTGGCTGAGTATGGAGGCAAACTACCGGTACACGCGGCTGCACGTAACCTCCGATGCGCTGTTTTCCTCGATCTCCGATTGCTGCGGCACGGCGACCGCAGCGAATGGCACGGTACAAGCCGGCGCGCAGCTCAACGAGTGGCTGATCGGGATGTCGACTGTCAGTTACGACCTGGTTCTGACTCCTGTTTCCAGACTGATGATCCGCCTGGGCACACAGTATATGAAGCGCGATATCATCTACCGGACTGACGGAACGCCCGACCCGGAGGCCACGATGCGCGTCAAGTCAGTGCTTCCCGTTCTGAGCGTCAGCTACGATCCGAATCGCATTATTTCCATCCGCGCGAATTTCGATGAACTGAACAACGGGACGTCCTATACGCGGGACACACCCCATACCGATATTGGGAGCCGCATCGTGACGCGGATCCATCCAGCCGACAAGCTGCACATCGACAATACGACGCTGGTCCGCAGCCGGAAGCTGCTGACCGTCGGCTACGACAGCCATGTAAAAAATAACTCAACAACCGTAACCTACGATCTGGCCGAGCACTTCTCCGGATTCGCCGGTTTCTCATATAACAGCTTCTATTCGATCTCCTACGCGGATTTTCTGCGCGGTACGGCTCCCATCACGAACGTCAGCATGACTGATCAGGAGGTGGAGCGGTTGTGGCAGGCCGGGTTCGATGTGAAAGCGTTGAAGCGGTTGTCACTCAGGTTCGCCGGCAATTACATCAGAGTGAACGGTCAGGGCGTCATGATGGGCGAACAACCGCTTTACGGTCCGGTTACATTCCCCACCGCCAGCGGCGCCCTTTCTTACGAGTTCCTGCGGGCGGGCAAACTGACCGTGCAGTTGCAGCGGGCTTACTATCTGGAACAAATCCTCGCAGCGAACAGCTTCAGCGCAGGCGTTTTGCTGGTCGAATGGACAAGGAGCTTTTAATAATGCCGAAAACGAAAATCGCAGTTGGATTAGGTGTCTGCCTTCTGGCCGCCGCGGCGGGCTGGGCGCAGGGCGATGGGAAGGCCATCTTCCTCGATAAGTGCTCGATTTGCCACGGCGAAGACGGAGCCGGAAAGACAGCGAAAGGCAAAAAGCTGAAGGTGAAGGATGTTCACGTCACGAGCAAAAGCGAGTCGGAAGCCGACATGGTCAAAATTGTGACCGATGGCAAGGGCAAGGATATGGATTCCTTCAGTAAAGATCTCTCACCGGCGCAGATCAGGAGTGTTGTTGAGTATTACCGGAGTCTGGCGAAGTAAATGTCACTTTCCATCGTCCTCACTCTGACCGGGATGGCCGTTGCGCTCGCACTCGTCATTGTGTTGCGCCGTGGAATCTCCCGGTCGCGTGAGGGGAAGATCCTGGCCTTCGCGGCCCTCGCTATCCTGCCGGCGGTCACGATCTGGGCGGGTTTCGAGGAGCATCTCGATCGCGCCACCTCGACCACTTTCTGTCTTTCCTGCCACGTGATGGAGGATTACGGGAAGAGCCTCCATTATGACGACAAAAGCTATCTGGCGGCGGCGCACTTTGAGAATCATTTCGTCCCCTCCGATCACGCCTGTTACACATGCCATACGGATTACGCCATGTTCGGGGGTGTGAAGGCCAAAATCCGCGGGCTGCGGCACATCTACATCGAATATTTCGGGACCATCCCGAAGCCGGCCGATATCAAGCTGTACAGTCCTTTCCCCAATGAAACCTGTCTGCACTGCCACCTCGGAGCACGGAAGTTCGAAGAAGTGGCCGGTCATCACCGCACGCCGGAGACGATGAGCGATATCAAATCGGGCAGGACGTCCTGTCTTTCCGCCGGCTGTCACGACATTGTTCATGAAGTCGGAGATCTGCCGGATTCGAAGATGTGGTACGGAGCGAGCCAATGAAGATGGAAAAACATTTACGCCGAGCTGGAATTCTGGTCAGCCTGGGATTGACGATTCAGTTCCTCTCTCTGTTGCCACTGCATCCGCTGGCCTTCATCGGATTTACCGCGCTGGCCTTTCCGATTACGGCCGCCGGCGTCATTTACTTTCTGCTGAGTCTGGTCAGCCGGCAGGAATCGGAAAACGAGCGGCCCGGCCCGGACCAAAGACCGGACCGCTCGGATACCGTCGTCCGTCAGCGGGCTACTTCGTAAGGATTCGGTGAAGGCCCGTAAGGGACAAGAGAGACATCCCCGGGCGCAATCGCCGAAACAGCGATCGTTGCGAGGAACAGCAGCGCGACCAGATAGGGCAGTGGGTTTTTGGTGAAGCTCATCGAACTTCCGGCAGGTCTCATGAATGACTCCTCGAAATCGATCAGGCAGGCAAGCGGCCAGCACCCCTCGTTGATTCAAAGGAACATGCGAAACAGAGAATGCGTGAGCATGAGCGATATCGCGCGCACACGCGAAACTTCCCCCAGCCACACGTCTCACGCTGTAAACTTGCTTGAGTATGAGTGATACCCGGAACGACATTTCTCTGGTCATCATCGACGACAACGCCGGGAGTCTGGAACTGCTGTCCACGGCTCTCGAGAATGAGAATATCCGGATTTTCACCGCCCAGGACCCGGAAGAAGGCATCGAGCTTGTCTTTCGGGAGCACCCCCAGATCGTCCTGACCGATCTCGTTATGCCAGGTATCAGCGGCATGGAGGTACTGGAACGCGTGGCGGCTTTCGATCCCGCAATTGACGTGGTGCTGATGACCGCGCACTATACCAGCGAATCGGCCGTGGAAGCGATCCGCAAGGGCGCTGCTGATTATCTGAATAAACCGGTTTCGATTCCTCTTCTCCGCGAACGAATTGCCCGGCTCGCGGACGAGGCGCGCCGCCGCGATCGGGCAACAGCCATTGATGACCGTGTCCTGCATGACTCGCAATTTCAGGGCATGGTGGGACGAAGTCCCGCAATGTGGGATTTGTTCTCGCGAATCCAGCGCGTGGCGCCGCACTATCGGACCGTGCTGGTCACCGGCGAAACCGGAACCGGTAAAGAGCTGGTCGCACGGGCGCTCCATCAATCGAGTCCCGTCAGAAATGGGAACTTCGTGGTCCTGAATTGTTCGGCTGTGGTGGAAACGCTGTTTGAAAGCGAGCTGTTTGGGCATGTTCGAGGCGCGTTCACAGGCGCGGACCGCGACAAGATGGGGATGTTCGAGCACGCCGATAAAGGGACGATCTTCCTCGATGAAATCGGTGACATGCCTCTTGCCACACAGGCGAAGCTGCTGCGGGTCCTCCAGAACCAGGAAGTGCTCCGGGTGGGTTCGCTGACCCCGCGGAAAATCGACGTGCGCGTCATTGCGGCAACCCATCGGGACCTGAAGGCCGCGATCGCCGAGAAGAGCTTCCGGGAAGATCTTTTTTACCGCCTGTCGATGGTCGAGATCCGGACGCCGTCTTTAGCCGAGCGCAAGGAGGACATTCCGCTCCTGACCCGGTTCCTCGTCGAAAAGTATTCCCGGCAATTTCATAAGAACGTTCGCGGCCTGACGCAGAGGGCCCAGATCATGCTGGCCCGGCACGATTGGCCGGGCAACGTGCGCGAGCTCGAAAACGTGATCGGGCACGGCTGCATGATGACGCTGGGGGAGACCATCGACGTTCAGGATTTACCCGAATATCTCCGGTTTCCCTCGGCCGCTGTCCCGGGTTCGGCGGCCGCCGCTGCCATCGGCGGCGAAGGCACTTTTGAGGATCACGAAAAGCGCCTCATCGCGGAGGCGCTCGCAAAGGCAGGAGGTAATCAGTCGCAGGCTGCGCGCGCATTGCGAATCGGACGGGATGCTCTTCGCTACAAGATGAAGAAGCACAGTCTCGATTTCCCGGCGCCCTCAAAATCCTGAGCCATCTGCGCCTTTACACGCTGGCCGCCTGTGGCCGCTGGCGCAGCGTACCCCCCGACCATGCAACACAGTCCCAACGCCGCTCTCGATCCCGCCCTGCATGCACTGGCCTCCGTTTGCCCCAATCCAACGATCGCCCTGGACGACAGCGGCCACATTCAGTTATGGAATGGCGCCGCCGAAGCCTTATTCGGATGGAAGGAAGGTGAAGTGGCAGGCTCGCCGTTGCCGATGCTCGGGGCGCAGCAGAGCCTGGCCTTCGCCCGGTCTTTGGAAGCCGCATTGCTCCGAAAGGAAGATTATCTCGGGATTGTCTGGGAGACGAAGACTGGCGCATCCATCGAAGGAGGATTGCGGATCGCCGAATGGATCGGGCCAGATGGAGCCCGGCTCGGTGTTCTGTTTGTCGTGACGAACCTATCCGAACAGAAGCAGGAGGCGCGCGAGAGAGCGCAGCTTCAGAAAGACGCTGTCGCCGCCAGGGCGGAGGCGGACGAAGCCGCGCGTTTTCGCGAACTCGTGGAATCGGCGCCCGACGCCATCGTCAAAGTCGACTCCCACGGCAGAATCGCCCTCATCAACCGCGCAACGGAGGGGCTCTTCGGATATGAACGGGATGAACTGATCGGACAACCCGTCGAGGTTCTGGTGCCGAGAGCCTATCGCCACGCCCACGTGGGACACCGCGCGGCGTACGTGGAGAACCCGGTTTCGCGGCCGATGGGACACGGCCTCACCCTGCGCGCCGTGAAGAAGGATGGCACGGAATTTCCGGTCGAGATCAGCCTCAGTCCGGTCCACGCCGCGAACGAGGTCCGCACCATTGCGATCGTCCGGGACGTGAGCGAGAGGAAGCGCATCGAAGAGCAGATGCGAGCCATGGAGCACACGTTCAACCAGACGCTCGCTGCCAAAAACGACGAACTCCGGATGCGAAACCGGGAAATCGAACGTGCCGACCGCCTCAAGAGCGAATTTCTCGCCAGCATGAGCCATGAACTGCGCACGCCGCTCCATACAGTCATCGGCTTCTCGCAGCTTCTCGCGGAAGAGATTCAGGGGCCGCTCAACGATAAGCAGCGCCGGTTCGTGGACCACATCCATCGCGATTCCCAGCATCTGCTGGAATTGATCAACGACATCCTGGATCTCAGCAAAATCGAATCGGGGAAGATCGAACTGCGCCGTGAGAATTTCGATGCGGAGCCGGAAGTACGCGGGGTGGTGGACAGCATTACACAGGCGGCCGAATCGAAATCGATTCATCTCGAGATGAAGATGGAAGGCGTCTGTCTGCTGGATGCCGATAAGGTGCGATTCCGCGAGATTCTGTTCAATCTGCTGAGCAACGCTCTGAAGTTTACGCCCGCCGGAGGACGCATCCTGGTAGATACCGCGCCGGGAGAGCCGGGGTTCTGCTGCTTCCGCGTGCAGGATACGGGGATCGGGATCCCGGAAGGGCAGGAAGAGGCGATTTTCGACAAGTTTTATCAGGTGGGCTCCACGACCAAAGGTGTGCGCGAAGGCACTGGACTGGGGCTCTCCATCACACGGCACCTTGTGGAACTACATGGCGGGCGAATCTGGGTAAGAAGCGAACCGGGGAAGGGGAGTTGCTTCAGTTTCACCCTGCCTTTGAACGGGGAGAAATGAAAAAGATACTGATCGCGGATGACAAGGAGAGCAGCCGGGAGTTGATTCGAACGCTCCTGGAGCACTCCGGGTTCGAAGTGTGCGAAGCGGCCGATGGCCTGGATGCGCTGGAGAAGGCGAAGCTGGAAAATCCGGACCTCATCCTCCTCGATATTCATATGCCGAGGCTCGACGGCTATGCGACCGTATGCGAAATGCGCTGCGTCGATAGCCTCCAGAAGCTGCCGATCGTGGCTCTGACCGCGAGCGCGATGCGCGGCGATCACGATAAAGCAATCCGCGCGGGATTTACGGCGTACATCACAAAGCCGGTTAGCCTGATGGCGCTGCGCCGGGAGATCGAGCGGCTTCTGGTGTGAGCTACAGCGTTCGCAGGAACGCGATCAGATCCTTCTTCTCCGCCGGGGTCAGCTTCAGCCCGAATGGGTGGCCTGGGATCGAGCGCGCTTTCCCGTCGTAACCCTTGAACCCAGCCGGAATGTAATCGGGATTCAGGCGCTCCGGATCGAGCCATTCTTCGAGCGTCATCGCTGCGCCGGTGTGGCCAAGCGGCCCTCGATACCAGAGGCCTTTGAGCGAAGGCACCTTATAGAACCCCGTGCCTTTACGGCTGTCCAGCGCATAGCGCGGGTCGACGCCGATATGGCGTCCCACCACCTCATCCGAAGCCGCCGCTTCAAAGCCATCCGCCGGCACCAGCTTGTTGTTGGTGTAGAGCGGCGGCGTGTGGCAGTTCACGCAGGTTTCCCGCACGAATAACTGCTGTCCGCGGCGCGCGGAAGCATCGAACGGATTCGGATTCGCCGGCGGTTTGAGCGAATAGAGATAGCTCGCCAGCGCGTAGAGTTCTGCGTCGCTGTAGCGAACTGCGGGCATCGCGGCGGACGCCGGGGCGGAAGCGCCATAGCGGTCGGCAGTGAACATATCCTGCGCCAGCGTGCTGTAGCGCATCAGGTCGGCAATGCTGCGCTGGCGGATGAAGCCGGTGTGATCGAGAAATTTTCTTTCGCTCACGCCGATCAGATCGGGAATCTGCGGCGGCAGCAGCATGCTCGTATTGGCTCGCGCCGTCACGCCGGGCGGAATCGCTTCACCCGCCGCAATGAACTCGTCGACAGTCATCTTTTCCGTCGCGCGGTTGAGATCGTTTTCCACCCAGGGTGCTTCGAACTGCATCGCAAACTTACGAACCTGCCCAAGCATGCGGTCGGGCCCCATGGCCTGGGCCGAAGCGCGCAGCAGCATCGCGCCTTCGCGGTCGCTGGGGTTATTGCCCTGCGCGCCCGCGATCACCGTGCCATCGGACATCACTCGCGTATGACAAGTCGCGCATCCCATGGAGCCCAGCTCGACGGTTCCTTTCTTTCGGATCACCCAGCTCGCGAACGGAATTGTGCCATCTTTTGCAATCGGAATGCCGGCCTTGCGGACGAACTCAGGATCCTGCAGATTTTGCGGAGTGAAGAAAACGGGGTTGAACGATGTGGGCGCGTTGAAAACAATTTCACCCGCGGCGATCCACTCCTGCGGCGTGTTGAGCTTCGAAGCATCGAACGCGATCGCCGGATCGAGCGAGCGAAGATGCTCCATATAACCGGCGGGTTCCCGGCCGGGCGCATAGACCGGGTACGATTTGTAGATCACCCGCTCGGGGATCTTGTAGTAAGCCTCTTCGCTGATGTGAACTGGCGAAAACTCTGGCCGCACGAGCGGCACCTCCAGCGTCTCGACAGCGGACTTTTCCCAGGTACGCGGAATATCGGCCGCGAACAGCGGCAGCGCCAGGATTGGCAGTGCGAAGAACAGCGACAGAGCTTTCATAAAACAGGCCAAATGGCCGCTAACCAGTATCTCAGGGATCTCGCCGGAGGACGAGATGTCCATGTCCGAAAACCGCCAGTTTTGCCGGGGCGGCGCTGCGAAAATATGTCTATGGAATTGCCGGACAAAGAGACCTGCTACCGGGCGCTCGAGAGCCGGGATCCGCGTTTTGACGGGCTTCTGTTCACTGGCGTCAAATCCACCGGGATCTATTGCCGCCCCGTATGCCCGGCGCGAACGCCGAAATTTGTGAATTGCGAGTTTTTTGGTTCCGCGGCTGCGGCGCAGGAGGCTGGGTACCGTCCGTGTCTGCGATGCCGGCCGGAGACGGCGCCGGATCTGGCGTCGTGGCGCGGGACTTCAAATACGGTTTCGCGCGCACTGGCGCTGATTACGGATGGCGCGCTGGACGGCCTCGATGCCGGCGTGGAGGAGCTGGCGGAACGTCTTGGAATCGGCGAGCGGCATCTGCGGCGGCTGTTCGTGCAGCACCTCGGGGCCTCCCCGATTGCGGTGGCGCAGACCCGGCGCGTGCTCTTCGCCAAGCAATTGATCCACGAAACGAAGATGCCGATGACGGAGGTCGCGCTGGCGGCCGGCTTCGGGAGCATTCGCCGTTTCAACGAAACATTCCTCCGGTTATTCGGACGGCCGCCCAGCGCCCTCCGCCGGAAGAATTCCTCGCCGGAAGCGGGTGTGACGCTGCGGTTGCGCTATCGGCCGCCCTACGACTGGGATTCCATGCTCGGCTTTCTCGCCGCGCGCGCGATTCCGGGCGCGGAACTGGTGGAAGACGGCCGCTATCTGCGGACCGTAGGCATCGACGGAATTACGGGGAGCGTTCAGATCGCGCATTTGCCGGAACGCGAAAGCCTGTGCGTCACGATTCGCTTTCCGCGCGTACAATCGCTTCCGGCGATCGTGGCCCGTGTCCGCAGGCTCTTCGACCTGGGCGCTGACATCGAAACAATCGACTCGCATCTCTCCCTCGATCCGCGTCTGGCGCCGCATGTGGCGCGGCGCCCGGGTCTCCGCGCGCCTGGCGGGTGGGACGGCTTCGAGCTTGCTCTACGGGCTGTGCTCGGCCAGCAGGTGAGCGTCGCCGCGGCGAGAAATCTCGCCGGGCAACTCGTGGCTGCCCATGGCGAGCACGTGCGGAAACAGTTTGCCATCGACCCCCGGCTTACGCATGTGTTTCCCGATGCGCGGCGGCTGATGAACGCGAATTCGATTCAGGTCGGCATGCCGGAAGCCCGCAAAGCTGCGCTCAGGGCGCTGGCTGAGGCGGCGATCGCCGATCCGTCTTTGTTTCGGCCCCTCGGGACGATCGAAGAGGCGATCATGAAACTGCGCACGATCAAAGGTGTGGGCGAGTGGACCGCTCAATATATTGCGTTGCGTGCGATGGGAGAAACCGATGCGTTCCCGGCAGCTGATGTGGGCTTGCTGCGCGGCGCCGAAGTAGTGGACGGAGTGAGGCCGAGCGTGCCGGATCTGTTGACGCGCTCAGAAGCTTGGCGGCCCTGGCGCGCTTATGCAGCGCAGCACCTGTGGGCCGCGGATTCAGTGAGGATCAACTATGCATGACGTGTTAGAACTCTTTTTGGACCGGCTGGAGACGCCCATTGGAGAAATGCTGCTGCTAACGGACACCGCAGGGACGGTGCGCGCGCTCGACTGGAACGATTACGAATCGAGAATGACGGCGCTTCTCGATAGACACTACGGTAAGGGCGGCTACAAGCTCGAACCTGCGCGGAATACGCAGGCCCTGCGCAGCGTCGTCACGCGCTATTTCGCCGGCGACGTCAATGCGATCGACGGGATTGCAGTTGAGACCACCGGCACCGCGTTCCAGCGCAGCGTGTGGAATGAGTTGCGCAATATTCCCGTTGGAACATCGATTTCCTATGGCACGCTGGCGAAGCGAATCGAGCGCCCCAGGGCGGTCCGAGCGGTCGGACTGGCGAACGGTTCGAATCCGATTGGACTGATTGTGCCTTGCCATCGTGTCATCGGAGCAGATGGGTCGCTCACCGGCTACGGCGGCGGTCTGGAACGGAAAAAATGGCTGCTCGATCACGAACGCATGCACGCAAAGGGTGCAAGTCTCTTCGCCGCATGAAACCATTGCACCGTTGCGCATGGGCGGAAGGCAACCCCGAACTCCGCGAATATCACGACACCGAGTGGGGCGTTCCGGAATTTGACAGCCGGGCTCTGTGGGAGAAGCTGGTGCTGGACGGATTTCAGGCGGGGCTTTCCTGGAATGTGATCCTGCAGAAGCGCGAGGCATTTCGGAAGGCGTTTCTGGGCTTCGATCCTGAAGCGGTGGCGCGATTTACCGCGCGCGATGTGGATCGGCTGGTGCAGGATCCCGGAATCGTCCGGTCGCGAGCGAAAATCGAGGCGGCCATCGGTGGCGCGCGGGCCTATCTCGCAATGAACGACTTTTCCCGTTGGGTCTGGAGTTTCGTCGATGGCAAACCAATCCAGACTGTCGGCCCACGGCCTGTTAAGACCGGCCTCTCGGAGCGAATTTCGAAGGAATTGAAGCAGCGCGGGTATAAGTTCGTCGGGCCGACGATCGTCTACGCGTGGATGCAGGCGGTTGGTATGGTCAACGACCATGCCGACGACTGTTTTCGACGCCGCATCGTGAAGAAGCTGATTCGTCCTTCGAATTAAGCTGAAGCTATGCCGGAATTGCCGGATATAGCTGCCTACCTGAGCGCTCTCGAAACCCGCGTCATCGGCGAGCCCCTCGCGAAAATCCGCATCAACAGTCCCTTCCTGCTCCGCAGCGTCACGCCGCCGCCTTCCGCATTCGAGGGGAAAACTGTCCACTCACTCCGGCGCGTCGGGAAGCGAATCGCGTTCGGCTTCGATGGGGACCTCTGGCTGGTTTTGCATCTCATGATCGCGGGACGCCTGCACTGGAAATCCGCCGGGGCAAAGATCGCCGGGAAGTATCAGCTGGCAGCGTTCGACTTTCCCAGTGGATCTCTGGTGCTGACGGAAGCCGGCTCCAAACGCCGCGCATCGCTCACCCTGTTCGCCAGTGAAGCCGGGATGATAGCGAGTGATCCTGGCGGCGCCGATGTCTTCGCGGTGGACGCTGACGCCTTCCGGGCCGCCCTCACCCACGAAAACCACACCCTGAAACGAGCCCTCACCGATCCGCGAATTCTCAGCGGCATTGGCAACGCCTATTCGGACGAAATTCTCCACGCCGCGAGGTTATCCCCCATCCTGCTGACCCAGAAGCTGACGCCGGAGGAATGGCAACGCCTCTTCGATGCCACGCGCAGGGTTCTGCAATTCTGGATCGATCGGCTGAACGCCGAATCGGCGAATTCCTTCCCCGAAAAGGTCACCGCATTTCGCGAGGATATGGCCGTCCACGGCCGATACGGTAAACCCTGCCCCGAATGCGGCGATCCGATCCAGCGAATCCGTTACGCCGATAACGAAACGAACTACTGCCCGCACTGCCAGACCGGCGGGCGTCTGCTCGCCGACCGCGCTCTTTCGCGCCTTCTCGGCAAAGACTGGCCCCGCACGCTCGAAGAAATGGAGGAACTGAAGAAGCGCTGACTACACGACTTCGAGACCGCGCATCGTCCCGGTCGAAGTAGCGAACTTGTCTTCCTCGATGCCGAGCCGCTGGAGGATCGATACGAAGAGATTCGGCAGCGGATAGTTGCGGTCGCGATCGAACGCGAGATGCTGGCCATGGCGGAATCCACCGCCCGCGAAAATCGTGGGCAGGTTCGTTGTCACGTGGGTATCGGCGTTGCCGAGGTTGGTCCCGTAGAGAACCATGGTACGGTCCAGCAGTGTTTCGCCGCCTTCATTGCACCCCTTGAGATCGCCGTAGAGTTTTGCAAGCAGCTTCATGTGCTCCCGGTCGATCATTTCGAGCTGTGCCAGCTTTTTCGGGTTCTTACCGTGGTGCGAGAGATTGTGATAGCCGTCGTCCGTCGACTGGCCCTCTACCGTGATGGCGGGCGAGTTGACGCTGTCGAGCAGCAGCGCGATGAAGCGAGTGGAGTCGGTCTCAAACGCGAGCCGCGCCATGTCGTACATGAGCCGCACCTTTTCCATATACGCTTTGGGGTCGGTGGGATCGACCGGCGGCGCTTCTTTCACAACGGGCTTCGGCTTTGCTTCCCATTCCGACGCGCTGACCATGCGCTGCTCCAGATCGCGCACGCCGGTCATGTACTGGTCGAGGCGCGCGCGGTCCGCCGCGCCCACGTTCCGTTCGAGCGTTTTGGTCTGGTCGGCGATGGTGTCCATGATGCTCTGGCCGAGCGCGAGCCTGCGCGTCTGTGCCTGAACCTCGTCGGGCGTGCCGGTAATGAACATCTTCGCGAAAACGGCGGAGGCTTTCCCTTCCGAAGGAATCAAAACGCCGCCGCGCGTCCAGGAGAGGCTGCGCTGGCCCTGCGAAACGTTGACCCCGAGCGTCAGCGAGGGGAAGCGCGTCTGGGTGCCCAGGCGTTCCGCCGCGTGCTGGTCGAGCGAAATCGTGTTGCGGAAACCGCCATTACCCGGGTGCGGAGCCGCCGTCAGAAAGACGTTGTCGGCGGGATGTCCGGCGTCCACATCCGGATGCATAACACCGGAGAAGACGGTGAAATCATTGCGAAAATCGGCCAGATGCTCCAGATAGGTGGAGGGGGTGTAATTGAAGCCCGTGGAGTCGGCCGCGGGGAAAAACCGGTCCGGGAGGAGGCCCAGATTATTGCAGATCCCGAAGAAACGGCGCGGAGGAGCGGATTCAGCCGCACGCGCGAACGCGGGAGTCATCGCCTCCAGCAGCGGCAGCGCCAGCGCAACGCCGGTTCCGCGCAGGATCGTACGCCGCGATATCGCATTCTTCGTGGAAACGTTTGGCATTCTGAATCTCCTTGCCGGCCCGAAAACGCTGGCTTGATTATATACCCTTTTTCATCTACTTACAGCGGAAAAGCGGGCTCTGCACGATGGCATCCACAATCGACCGCACTCCATATCCTGTCGGCTTCGCTTCATCCAGAATGGCTTCGAGTTTCGGCCGGTCACTGAAGCGAACCGGCGCCCCGGTCGCATAAACAATCAGCTGCGAAGCGAGATTCCGGGCGAGCTGGCGCTCATCAGCCAGAAGCAGTGTCTTCAACTCGCGGACGTCGGCAAACTTGCGGCCGTCCGGCAGAACACCGGACGCATCAACCGGCAGCCCGTAGTGGAAAGCGAACGCCTGGCCGTTCTTGCCGATGCCTGTGGCCTTCGTGCCTCCCTCACCCATTGCGCGGTACTTATCGCGTTCCGCGCCCACCACGTCGAACGATTCCAGCGCATAACCGGGAGGATCGATCAGGGCATGGCACGAATTGCAGACCGGCTGGCTGCGGTGCTTAGCCAAAAGCTCACGGATTGTCGACGCTCCGCGCGTGTCGCTTTCGAGCGCCGGCACCCCGGTCGGACGCGGGGGAACCGGCTTGCCGAGGATCCGCTCATTGATCCAGACCCCACGCAGCACTGGCGACGTGCTGGTCCCGTTCGCCGTTACCTTCAGCACGCTGGCCTGTGTCAGAAAACCGCCGCGAATCGAATTCGGCGGCAGTTCCACCCGGCGGATCGCCGAACCCTGCACACCATCAATTCCATAGAGCTTCGCGAGGTGCTCGTTGATCATGACAAACGATGAGGAAACGATGTTACTCGCCGGAAGGTTGCCCTTCAGCAACTCCGTGAAAAACGCCCGCGACTCGGCGCCGGCCGATTCGATGAGGTAATCGTCCAGATAGTAGTCCGGATAGAGATTTTCGTCGGGCGAAGTCAGGTCGAGCTTGCGCAGGTCGAGCCAGTAATCGAGAAACGCCTTCACGAAGCGCTGCGATTTCGGGTCTTCAAGAAGACGCTTCGTCTGCTCCCGCAGAACCGAGGGATCCTGCATCTTCCCTTCCGCCGCGAGTTGGCGAAGCTGAGCATCGGGTTCCGAATTCCACAGGAAATAGGAAAGGCGCGACGCCATCGCGTAGCTATCGAGTGCGCCAGGCTTCTCTTCCAGCGTCACGAATGCCGGCGAGCACAGAACTGCCGTGTACGCCGAGATCATGGAATCCGTGAACGAATACCCGGCCGCCATCGACTTCTGTGCCAGCGCGGCGAAGCGGTCCACATCACCATTCGGGACCGGCCGGCGGTAGGCACGCGCCAGGAATGCGGTCAGCAGACGCCGGCTATCGGCGGACGGATCCTTCGATTCGTACTGTGGCTTGCCTTTCGCATCGAGCGTATAAGGCAGATCGCCGAAAAGCAGTTTCGCCCCTTGCATCGGCCACTGATCGACAATCGGCCCTTCCACTTCCAGCCAGTTGAAGGCGACACCCGGCTGGCCTTCCTGCGTTGCCAGCGGATTCTTCCAGTTGGGCGGGCGCGAGCGGAACAGGCGAACCGCATCGGGGCGGACCGAATCGCCCTTCAGCAGGTACACCGTGACTTCGTTGATCGTCGGCTCCGGGCGAACATCGAACGTACCGAGAAATCGCATTTCGCGCGGCGGCACTTCGGAATAGAGCGTCACGGGCTCAATCGTGCGGCCATGCGAGATGTCTTCCGGGTTGGGACGCCACCA
>DASZVV010000326.1:0-6586 GCA_035546955.1 Bryobacteraceae bacterium | reverse complement strand
ACCGGAATAAGCTTTGCGGCAACTCGCGCCGGGCAGAAGCCGGGCGGCAAAGCCGAAGCTTTGCCCTGCGGAAACACTACTTAATATCGAGGACTTCTTTTTCCTTCGCCTTCGCGGCTTCGTCGAGCCGCTTCATGAAGGCGTCGGTTAGCTTCTGCATTTCGTCCTGGCCCTTGCGATCGTCGTCTTCGGAGATTTTCTTCTCCTTAGCGAGCTTCTTGATGTGCTCGTTGGCGTCGCGGCGGATGTTGCGGACGGCAACGCGATGCTCTTCGGCAATACCGTGGATCTTCTTCGCCAGCTCCTTGCGGCGCTCTTCGGTGAGCGGTGGGATCGGCAGGCGAATGATCTTGCCGTCGTTGGCGGGATTGATGCCGAGGTCGGACGTGCGGATCACTTTTTCGATCAGGCCAAGCAGCGAGACATCCCAGGGCTGCACGGTGATGAGGCCCGGCTCGGGCACGTGGAGATTCGCGACCTGATTCAGCGGCGTCGGATTGCCGTAGTAATCGACGCGAATGTTATCCAGAAGGTGGATGGAGGCGCGTCCCGTACGAATGGCCGCCATGGCGTGCTGCAGATCGGTAACTGCTTTTTCCATGCGCTGCCTGGCGCCTGCTTCGATTTCCGCTACAGTATTCATGGTCTCGTCGTCTCTCAGCTAATGATGGTTCCGACCGGCTCTCCCGACACCATTCGCATTATATTGCCCGGTGTGTTGAGGTTGAAAACCAGGATCGGGAGTTTGTTATCCCGGCACATGGCGATGGAAGTGGCATCCATAACGCCCAGGGAATCAGTCAGGACACGTGTGTATTCGATGCGCTGGTACATGACCGCATCGGGAAATTTCATCGGATCTTTGTCGTAGACGCCATCGACTTTGGTCGCTTTGGCGATCACTTCCGCCTTGATTTCGAGCGCGCGCAGGGTGGCGGCGGTGTCTGTCGAGAAATAAGGATTGGAGGTGCCCGCGGCGAAGATGACAATGCGGCCCTTTTCGAGATGGCGGATGGCGCGGCGGCGGATGTAAGGCTCGGCCACCTGATGCATGTGGATGGCGCTCATCACGCGCGTTTGCTGGCCGGTAGCTTCGAGCGCGTCCTGCAGGGCGAGCGAGTTGATAACGGTTGCGAGCATGCCCATGTGATCGCCTGTGACGCGGTCCATATTACGCGCCGCGAGAGCGATGCCGCGGAAGATGTTGCCGCCGCCCACCACGACGCCGATCTGGGTACCTTCCCGCGCTACACCCGCGATTTCCTCGGCGAGATCGCGGACGCGGCCAGCATCGAGTCCGAAGGCCTGTGGCCCCGCCAGCGCTTCACCACTCAGCTTGAGAAGAATCCGTTCGTATTTGGGCACGTTGATCTATGGTAACGGACACAAAAAAAGGGGGCAGAGTGTCTGCCCCCTTTTCGTTTTGTTTAAGCCGAAGCTTCCGGCTGATCGGGAAGCGTATCGCCCACTTTGAAGCGGGCAAAACGGGAAACCGAGATGTTCTCTCCCAGTTTTGCGATCTTTGTCTTGATGAGCTGGTCGATGGTGGTCGTATTTTCCTTGACGAAGGGCTGATCATACAGGCAGACCTCTTCGTAGAACTTCGACATACGGCCTTCCACGATCTTCGCCGCAATATTCGCGGGCTTCCCCTCGTTGATGGCGCGCGCGAGCTGAATTTCCTTCTCTTTTTCGAGCGCGGCCGGGGTTACGTCTTCCTTGCGGATAAACTGCGGGTCGGCGGCGGCGATATGCATGGCGATATCGCGCACCAGTTCCTGGAAATCATCCGTGCGAGCCACGAAATCGGACTCGCAGTTGACTTCCACGAGCACGCCGAGCTGGGCGCCCGCGTGGATGTAGCTGCCGATCGTACCCTGCTTCGTAGAGCGCGAGGCCTTCTTGCCGGCGGACGCAATGCCACGCTTGCGCAGAACGACTTCCGCTTCCGAGAGATCGCCCTTCGCTTCGGTCAGAGCGCTTTTGCACTCCATCATTCCGGCTCCGGTGCGTTCCCGGAGCTGCTTCACCAGTGATGCTGAAATTTCTGCCATTTTCCTTTTTCCGTGTGAATCGCTGAGGCTCGCCCGATTAAGCCTGGCTGGCTTCCGCGGGAGCTTCGGTTGGAGTTGCGGCCGCGGTTTCCGTTTCCGAAGCGGGGCCCTTGCGGTTCGCGCCGCTGTCGCCGACCATCAGGCTTTCCTGCATGATCTGGGCGGCATACTGCGGGTCCGTGTACTGCGAATACTCGGCGGGCAGCTCTTCGGAGGTGCCGTCGGCGTCGCCCTCAGCGTCCGTAGCCACCTTACCGGCGGCGAAATCGTGCTCGGTCGCGAGTGCGCGGCCTTCGATCACGGCTTCGGCGATCTTGCTCGTGAAGAGGCGGATCGCGCGCAGTGCGTCATCGTTGCCGGGGATGACCCAGTCGACTTCATCGGGATCGCAGTTCGTATCGACGATGGCAACCACCGGGATACCCAGACGGCGGGCTTCCTTGACGGCAATCGCTTCCTTGTTGGAATCGATGACGAAGACGACGTCCGGAAGTCCGGGCATGTCCTTGATGCCGGCGAGGTTCGAATCGAGCTGTTTCCGCTCGCGCTCCAGCCGGACAATTTCCTTCTTGGGACGGCCGCCGTACGATCCTTCGGCCGCCATCTGCTCCAGTTCCTTAAGGCGCTTGATCGACTTCTGCACCGTGGTCATATTGGTGAGAAGACCGCCCAGCCAGCGCTGGTTGACGTAATACATCTGGCAGCGGCCGGCTTCTTCGGCAATGGCCTCCTGCGCCTGGCGCTTGGTGCCGACGAACAGGACGTTCTTGCCCTGAGCGGACATTTCCACTACGTAGCGGGCGGCGTCCTTGAAGAGCTTCAGAGTCTTCTGGAGGTCAATGATGTAGATACCGTTACGTTCGCCAAAGATGTATTCTTTCATCTTTGGATTCCAGCGCTTGGTCTGGTGCCCGAAGTGAACGCCGGCTTCGAGCAATTCTTTCATTGAAATGGCAGGCAAACGAACTCCTTGTTGCCGTCATGGACCCACAGAGGGCTGAGCGGCGGTTGAGCCAGTCCGATCGTCACGCGTGGCCCTAAGCGAGATTTACGCGGGACGTGGCGGAAGGCAATTCTACAGACAATCGGGGCGCGGTGAACAACCCGCGCCCCGCCCACAGACAAAAACCGAATCTAGCGCTTCGAGAACTGGAACCGCTTACGAGCGCCCTTCTGGCCATACTTCTTGCGCTCGTGTTCGCGGGGGTCCCGGGTCAGCAGACCAGCCTTCTTCAGCGGTCCCCGGAGCTCGGCGTTAAATTCCGTCAAAGCACGCGCGATGCCAAGGCGAATGGCGCCGGACTGACCGGCAACGCCGCCTCCGCTCGCGAGCACGACAACATCGAAACGATCCGCCATTTCCACAACCTGCAGCGGGTAGCGCGCCGGAATGCGGCCGGCATCGGTCGGGAAATACTCTTCGAACGGACGGCCGTTCACCGTAATTTTGCCCGAACCCGGGCGCAGAAAGACGCGCGCGACGCTCGATTTGCGGCGTCCCGTTCCGAGATACTGTTCAATCTTTTTAATAGCCAAAATCCAATACCTTCCTGAACTAAGCCTGCTTTACTTTATCGCGGCCGGATTTGACGGTGAGAGGCGCCGGCTTTTGCGCCGCGTGCGGGTGCTTATCGCCCGCGTAAACCTTCAGCTTGCGATACATCTGGCGGCCGAGCTTCGTCTTCGGCAGCATTCCGTAGATCGCTTCTTCCACCATGCGGGCGGGACGAGTGGCACGCACGCGGGCGGCGCCCGTTTCCACCAGACCACCGGGGTAACCGGTGAAATGGCGGTAAACCTTCTGCGTATCCTTTTTACCCGAGAGGCGAACCTTCGCGGCGTTCACCACGATGACGTGATCGCCCGCGTCGATAAACGGCGTCCACGTGGTTTTGTGCTTGCCCATCAACAGTCTGGCAGCATGGGCGGCAAGTTTGCCCAATACGACGTCGTTCGCGTCGACCACATGCCAGTTTCTTTCAATTCCCTGTTTCGCTGGGAATACGGTACTCATGAACACACGACTCCGATCGATTGTGAAACCCGGAAGAGTTTCTCAAAAAAGTATAGCAGGGTACCAGGGTCCGGCGAAACCCGATATTCATCGGCCCTTTGATTCCAGCAACCTGGAAATCGCTGCGATCCGGAGAGCCGGTTCATTCGTATCGGAAGGCATGCTGCGACTGATCGCCATTTGCCTGCTGCCATTTGCGGCGTCTGCCCGAGTCCCGCGCCCTCCTTTGAAGCTGCGGAAATCCGGATCAACAATTCGGGAGCATCTGATTCGCAGGGCGATATAGAGAACGGGCGGCTCTTCATCCGCAATGCGTCACTCCGCTCTCTGATTGCGGAGGCGTGGACAATCACGCAGGCAGAGGTGATCGGGCCCTCATGGCTGGATGACATCCGGGTGGACGTGGCGGCAAAGACGGCGTCGCCAACGACATCCGACGCCGAGGTTCGGGAAATGCTCCAAAACCTGCTGAAGGAGCAGATGCAGCTGGTTGAGCATCACGAACAGAGGGCACTTCCTGCGTGGGCGCTGACGGTGTGGAAGGGCCAGAACAAGATGAACCCGTCGGCGATGCCGGCCAGGCCGGAAGATTCTTCGTGCACGCTCAGTCATGACGCCGCCGGCGCGCACTTCGCCTGCGAGCACCTGACGATGGCGCTGCTCGCTCTTAAGTTGCCCCATGTGGCCTACAGCGACCTGAACATGCGGGTCGTTGATGAGACCGGCCTCTCCGGCGCCTGGGAGATCAAACTCGACTGGATGCCGCAGCCGCGCGCCGAAACCGATGGCGGACTGACGCTCTTTGCGGCGCTCCAGGCGCAGGCCGGATTGCAACTCACCAGCCGTAAATTGCCGAGCCCGGTACTGGTAGTCGACAGTATCGAAAAAACGCCGGCAGTCCGGCAGGCTACTGGACCGCGATCGTCACGGTATTCCCGGCCGCCGCCGCGCCCGTATCCGGATCCGTTGCCGTGATCGCCAGCGGCACCGAATCCCCGGGCGTCACTCCCTGCGGCATCTGAATATTCACCTGGTAGAGCCCGGCGAACGTCGGCGTCAGACCGGAGAACAGAGCGGGCACCTGCACGCCGCCCACGGTCACCGAAACCGTCGCCTTCGTGTGAAACACGGTATCGCTCGGCGCGGCCGCTCCGTCGCCCGGTTGCGTCTCTCCGTTCGTCCCGGTCAGAGCGCCCAGACCCGTTCCGTAGATCACGAGAAAATCGCCTGCGTGCGCGGGGTTCGAAGTGGAGATCAGCGCACCCGTCAGCGCATTCGTGACGATGCCCGCCCCAGAACCGGACGTGTTGACCGTATAAGCACCCGGCTGCAGCTGCGTCACCGTCAACGATACCGGCACCGATTGCGCCGTTCCCCGCACCACCACCAGCGGATACGAAGCATTCGGCGCGATCCCTTCCGGAATCAGCGCATTCACCTGCCCTGCCCCTGCATAGAGCAGAGGCATTGGCAGGCCGCCAAGGAACAGTTGCGTGCCGTTCAGCGTTGTCGGCAGCGGAATCGAAGTCGCCGAAGGACTGCCGGTTCCCGCCAGACCCGTTCCGTAAATCGCCACATAGCTGCCCGGCGCGACCACACCGGGAATCGCCTGCCCGGCGCTCGCCGCGTTTGCGATACCGGTTGGCTGCGGCGCCGAATTCGCATCGGCCGCTTTCACCGTGACCGTTTCACTGCTCAGCGCGGCCAGAGACGCATTGCCGGCCAGCCCGCCCGCCGTCGCGGCCACATCCAGCACCACCGCGGTGCCCGCCGCCGCGGGCGTCCACGTAGCTTCCCATACCCCGCTGCCCACATCGTGCAAATTGAGGCCCGGGTCACCATTCGAGAAGGACACCTGCACCGAACCACCCCCCGCCGCCGTGATCGCGTGACCGCAATCGTCGATCACCTGCGCCTGCACAGTCACGGCCGTTGCCGCGTTCACCGTCGCCTGATTGGCCGGAGACCGGAAGATCGGAATCAGATACGACGCTTTACCGCCCGGACACGCCGACACGGCCAGCGCGCGGACCCGGGAACGGATGCTCGGCGTGGTCCCCTGCGGCAGCACCAGCACCACCACGTTGATCGCAGCCGATGTACCGTCGCCAAAGCCGATGGTCACGGTACCCTGCTGCACGCCCGCGGTGAGGCTGCTCAGATCCGCCGAGATCGTGAGCGTTGTGGTACCAGAGGCAGCCGATCCGCTCGCCGGACTGGCGGAGAGCCAGCCGCCTGCCGGCAGGATTCCAGCGGAGTAGGTCATCGCAGTGGACGAGGGGTTGAAGAGGGTCACGGTCTGGGTGAGCGGCGTGGAACTGCCCGCCGTCCCGGTGACCAGAATGCCGCCGGTGGAAACGGCGACGCCGGGACTCACGCTCGCACCGACCACGTTCAGGGCCACGGAGATCGTCTGCGGGCTGTTCGTCGCATTCGCGGCGACGATGTTCACGGAGCCGTAGTACTGCCCCGCTGCAAGTCCGGTGGTAGTTGCTTTGATGGAAACCGCATTGCCGGA
>DASZVV010000325.1:0-9190 GCA_035546955.1 Bryobacteraceae bacterium | reverse complement strand
GGCGATCATCACGTAATGGCCGACGGTGACGTCGGCATTCATGCTGGCGTAGCCTTCGTCGAGGAAGACGTTGCGGGTCTCGAGCACCAGCTTGCCGCCGCCGGGCATGGCATCGCGCGCGTTGATGACGAGATTGACGATGATCTGCTCAATCTGGCCGGGATCGGCCCGGAAGATGCCGATGTCCCGTTCGAGCGAAAGCGAAAGCTGCACGTCTTCGCCTATCAGGCGGCGTAGCATCTTTTCGATATTCGTCACGACATCATTCAGATGAACGTCCTTCTGCTCGGCCGCCTGGCGACTGGCGAAGGAGAGCAACTGGCGGGTGAGCGCCGCAGCCCTTGCAGCCGCGCGCGAGATCTGTTCCACCGGTTCCACAACCGGATCGTTCGGGTCGCAGCGGCCGAGGATAAGTTCGGAATAGCCGGAAATGATGGTGAGCAGATTATTGAAGTCGTGCGCGACTCCGCCGGCAAGCTGCCCGATGCTGTCGAGTTTCTGCGACTGCATCAGCTGCTGTTCGAGCTGCTTGCGCTCCGTGACGTCGCGCATGATGGCGGCAAAGCAGAGCAGTTGTCCGCTTTCCGGATCGTTTACCGGAAAGATATTCATCAGCACGTCGATAGGCTGCTGAGTCGCCAGATGGCGCAGGCGCGCTTCGCCGACCCAGTTACCTTCGCCCCGTAGCACGGAAGGGAGAATCTCGTCGCTCAGATTGGACCACGCGTCTTCAGGATGAAGATCGGCAAATGAGGTTCCAGGGGCACGGCGCGCGTCGAGGCCCACGAGACGGCAGCCTGCGCGGTTGATGTAAAGGATGTTGCCGTCGAGCGCCATCATTCCGACGAAATCGTCGGTCTGCTCCACGAGCGAGACAAATTTCTGGCGCTCCTCCTCGGCCAGGCGGCGCTCGCTTACGTCCCAGCAAACGCCTGTGAGGCGGACCGGCTGATTTTTTTCGTCCCGGAAAACGTTGCCGCGGGCGCTGAGCGTATGCACGCTTCCGTTGGGCCAGACCACACGGAATTCGATATCGAATGGCGCATCGAGATTCACGGAATCCGCCGCGGTTTTGCGAACGCGCTCGCGGTCGCGGGGATGGACCAGGCGGAGGAATCCCTCGTAACCGTTGAGATCGGCGCCAGCATCGAGACCGAACAGCGGATACATAAAGTCGTCCCACAGGATTGCGGCTTCCGCGATTTCCCATCGCCAGGTACCGACGCCGGAGGACTTCAGCGCGAGGTTGAGGCGCTCATGTGCCTGCTGGAGAGCGGCGTCGCGATCCTGGATCTGCGCCAGCATTTCGTTGAACGCGTCGATCAGAAGCGCAATTTCGTCGTCGCTTCCGCTGGCCGGCGCGCGAACGGAATATTTTTTATCGCGCGAGACGACGCGCGCCACATCGGCAAGCTGAATCAGGGGAAGTGCGGTCGCGCGCTGGAATATCGCGGAGAAGAGGAGCGCCGCCGGCAGGGAGATCAGCAGAATGATGACGGCGATGCCGCCATAGCGCAGCAGGCGATCCGAGATTTCCGTCAGATCCGAACGAATATGAAGAGTGCCGAGCAGCTTTCCCTGGAAAACGATGGGGCTCACGAGTTCGAGCGAATTGCTCGTGAACTTGTGAATTTCGCTCTGCCCCTTTGGCAGCGTGAGGGGCGTTTCACGAATGGCCCCGGGCTCGCGCGAATATGCGGCGAACGGCGCGCCCTGTGTGTCATAGATGCTGACAGAGACAATATGTGGCGCCGCACTCAGAGCGGAGAGCGTGTTCCGCGCGGAATCGGGATCGCCAAATACGACCGCGGAGGCGCAGTTCGATGCCACGATCTGCGCTTCGATCGAAAGATTCTGCACCATCGAAAGGCGGAGCGTGGCGAGCTCATAAGCCACATACGCCGAGGAGGCGAGCACAAGAGTGGCGCCGCTGACGAGCAGGTTCATCCACGTCAGCTTCTTGCGGATGGAGTAACGGCCGAGATTGAACTTCACGGAGTCCTCCTGACGAGCCGGGCTACCTTCAGCAGTTCGGAGCTGAGGTTGAGCCCCGCGCGCTGTGTGACTGCGAGGTTGATTTCGAACTTGACACGATTGCCATCGAGGACGAATTCAATCATGCCGCCATGCCGGACGAAATCGGGTATATCGGCGACAGTCAGAACCGGCGAGGCGCCGAGGGCGGCAAGGATGCCTGGCAGTTCGCCCGATTCCGAATCGGCTATGTAGAGAATGCGGCAACCCGCGGCATCGGCTGCCCGGCCGATGCGGCGAACGACAAGGGGGGCGCCCGCGATATTGTCGCCCCGCACCGCCGTGTCCAGCGATTGCCCGAAGGGATCCTGGCCCAGAACGCAAATATCGAAGGATTCATCGGGCCCGGGCATCGGCCGGTTGCCCCATTTTTTTACAAAACGCCCGAAGTCGGTCAGGTATTCGGCTTTGAGTTGATATTCGGTGGGATGAGGACGATCCTGCGCGGGTGCAGGCGAAGGCGTACGCAGGCCGATGGCCAGCAGGAGGGCGACGATAATTCGGCGCGCGGCATGGCGGCGCCGGGACGGGAACGGCGCTGTCATTTTCTCCACGTAATCGTTGCGAATACACTGCGTTTAATGCCGACCAACCCGATGGGGTCGCCGGCGAACTCCAGGTGGTGCGGCTGGAATAAATTCTGGCCGGTGACGGCAAACTCGAGGTGGGGAACGCCACCCCAGGCAATGCGCGCGTCCGCGGTTTCGTAGCTCTGGACGCGCTGCGCGCCGAGCAGACTTACATAACGAAAGATCTGGCTGAACTCGAAGTGCCCCGGGAGGTCGAGAAAGGATTGCCCGCCGAACTGGTGACGTGGGCTGGAGCCTTCGAGCGCGCCTACTGTGGAAACGTCCGTGCTGCCGGGGCTGTTTCGCAGGTCCATGTCCAGAAACGACCAGGAGCCCTGCAGCCGCCACCATTCGACGGGTTTCCAGGTAGGCGCGAGTTCGAATCCTTTGGTCGTGCCCCTCAGGCCGTTACGGTTCACGAATGGATAAACCGTGTACGTTGTTCCGTCAGTGGACGCTGTATAGGGAGTGCCGGGCTCCAGGCTCTGCAGATCTGTGTAGGCGTTGTAAAACGTCGCCAGGTCCACCGAGAAGCCCGGGATGATGAGCTGGCGGTAGCCCGCTTCGTAGCTGATTTCCGACTCCGAAGTGAATATGCCGTCTCCGTTGGTGACGTTGAAGGCGAGCGGAGTAGTGCTGCGGAGAGTGGTGGATTGCAGCGTATCTTCGTTGTCGGACGGCGTGCGGACCGCGTGCGTCACTGCGGCCCAGTAGGATTGGTGCGAGCTGGGCGTCCACAGCAGGCGAATGCTCGGCTCGGTATTGAATCCCGAGAAGGAGCTGTGGAAAAACTTCGCGCCGAGCGTGAGCGAAAGCCGGCCGGGAATCACGGCGAATTCGTCCTGTGCGAAGGCGCTGTAAAGCTGGTCGGTACGCCGGCTCGGATCGAAGAAATAAGTGGGCACGATTTCCGGCAGGTATGCGGGGCTCACGCGCGCTCCGAATCCCCAGATGACGTCATTGCGCCCGCCGAGCGAAAAATGATGAACCAGATCGAGATCCCAGGTATCCCGGTGCTCGCCCTGTGTGGCCTGAACGCGGTTGACGCGGTCATAATACATCTGGATCTGAACGTCAGAGCCGCCGCTGAGGATGTGCTTCCAGCGAGCAAGAATGTTGCCGCCGGAAAGGTCCGCGTTCTGGTCAAGGATCGCGGCGTACGGAGGTGTGAAGGACGTTACGCGGCTGCTTTCGCCCGCCTCGACATCGTAAATATCGCCCTGGATAGTGACCGCGTCATGACCGGTGACATCCCAATCGGCGCGGAATCCGCTCTGGACACGCCGCTGATCATCGAAGTCATTGCCGCCATAGTGATATTCCGGGGCAAGTGTTTCCGCTTTCGTGTAAACGCGGTAATTGAAATTGCGATCGTTGCCGCCGCCATAGCGCATGGCGAGATAACCCTGATTCACATTGCCGCCGCCGGCCGAGATCAGGGCCCCACGGGTATCACGGGCGTTTTTTGTGATGATGTTGATGACGCCGTTGACTGCGTCCGGTCCCCAGATGGTGCCGCCAGGGCCGCGGATGACTTCGATGCGGTCGATATCTTCGAGAAGCGTGTCCTGCACTTCCCAATACACACCTCGAAAGGACGGATCGTAAACATTCCGGCCGTCGATCAGGACGAGAACCGCGCGGGAGAGGCGGCTCTGAAAACCGCGAATGCCGACCGCCCATTTGACGCCATCGATCTGCGAGACTTCCACACCCGGAGCGAGGCGCAGCGCTTCGGGAAGGCTGGTGACCCCGGCCCGACGGATGTCCTGCTGGGTGATGACGTAGACGGCGGCGGGGGTACGGGCCACGGTCACCGGCGATTTGGAAACCGAGGTGACTTCGATGTTGCCGAGTTGCTCGAGGCTGAGCCCGCGAAGGCTGTTCTGCAGGTCCGTATCCTGCTGCTGGGCCACGCAGGCGAAAGCGCAGGAGAAAAGGAAGAACGGTCTGACGAAAAGGACAACCCGTCTCCGCCTGCGGGGATCAGGCCGGCCAATCATGCTTTTTGGAATTATAGCGAAATGACGATGGAAACCGCCTGCAGATGTTCAGAGGCGATCATTGTCCGCTTTCCACGTCTGAACAGAGCGCTTGATGACGTCACGCGTCAGACTCTCGGCGGCAGCCCGCTGGGCGAGCGCCACGAATTCGGCATCGCACGCGAAACGAAGGCCGATCAACTGATCGACGGTGAGGCGTGGATCGAGAGGCCGTCCGGTCATCAGGTAGTGGCGCATGTTTTCTTCCGTGCGAATCAGGCGGTCCTGCACCTTCAGCGCGAATATGCGGCCAAAAAATAAGGCGCCGAAGGCCACGAACGACAGCAGGAGCAGCACGACGCTGCTCAGCCGGCCGTTGCCGTGGCCGATTGCCCGCACCAGGTTCACAATCGCTCCGATAACCGCAAGAATTGCCATTGGCGCCATAACGAAATGAAACGGCGCGACGAATTTCGCGTGCTTTGCGTAACTTTGTTCTTCCATGGGACAGGTCCCTCCTCTGGGATATCAGATTGATTATAGGGGAAATCGTCAGAGCCCGAGGGGACGAATCAGTCTCAGGGCGGGCCGGGTGTTGTATTCGCGGCGGTATTGCTCGTGGGCCGGATCGGCCGGGAAATGCTCGGTCTTCGGATAGGGATAGACACCCATGCCGTGGAAGGGCAGGGGTTCCACGGTTGAGGAAAATGCCGTGTTGGGATCGCGATCTTTCGCCCAGCCATCTACTTTCAGAAGATAATCGCGGGTCCAGCCGGCGGGCAGCGGCGGGAACGCATCCGCGCGGAAGCGGAGTTTCAACTCGTCGCCGGAACCCATGATGATGAGACGGTCATCGATGGCGGAGGCGAGTTCTCTGACGCTGCCGTAGCGCGTGTAAAGCCCTGGTGTGGGATTCCAGAAAGAAGTCGGGGAAACTTCGGAATACGTGTAGGTATCCGGCTGGCGGCGTTCGGGATCAATACGGGCGGCGGAGAAGCCGCGGAATTCCAGATCAGCGGAGAGCAGGGATGCCTCGCGCTCGTCGGCCATGGGTGGCGCGGTGTTCTCGCTGAGAAACGCTTCATCCCAGTAGACGCAGAGATTGGTGACGATCCGCAGCCTGCGGCTCGCCGAGATGAACTTCAGATCAACCGCGATGGTCTTCGGTTTGCCGGCGGGCATGCCCATGTCCGGGTTGACGGTTTGCCATTTGCCGGACGCATCCTGCATCTGGAGATAGGGCATCGTGAAGCCGGCGGGGCTTTCCTGGGACCGGGCGCGGAAAGTGCTGCCGTCGGGCCAGTCGACCCAGCCGTTCAGGAGGAGCACAGCGTGACCCGAGGGCGCCGCGCCGCTGAAGTCGAGTTCCAGCGTATGCAGTTCCGCGATTCCGGAGCTCGTGCGGGCGAAGCCCTCGGGGTAACGCCGGTCGCGTTTAGTGAGAAGCGGCAGTACGTCGGCGGCAGGTTGGCTGCCGGCGGAGGCGCGCGCCGCGACGGGATAGATCCGGTGGTTCACGCCGAACAAGCGATCTTCCGGAAAGGGCGGACTCTTGAACTTCTCATTCGTGTAGATCTCGGTTGCAGCGGGATGATCGACCGCGAACAGGCGGATCTGATCGAGGTAAGAGACTTCGCTCAGCTCTTCCGTGATGCGGACATCGTAGTAGCCATCGTGCGGCTTCAGCGCGCGGCCGGGGATGGAAACGAACTCATCGTGATCGACGGGGAAATACAACCCATCGCCGTCTGCCGCCCCGAGCGGCGCGACCCCGAGGACGTCGGTGATGAATTCCAATCCGGAGCCATTCCACGTCCAGACCATCGGGCACGAGCCGGAGAGACGCTGAGCTTCTTCGTACTTATACGCCTTGTTGGCTGCCTGCTGCGTCTCGTTCTGGATGAGGCCGTTGGGCCATGTGATGCGAACGGTGTCGGCGGCCGGGTAATCGCCAATATCGAAGGTGACCGGCACCCCCTGATAGAACTGCTTGCGATAGAGCGTGCCGGCTTTTATTTCGACTTCGGCATCCTGGGCGAGCTTCGGACTCCTGACGCCCGTGAGCTGGACGCGAATCCAGTGGCGCTGCGGGACCGTGCGGTTGTGATCGAAGTGGAGGGTGCCGTCCGCCGATATACGGGCGCGATCGATGCGTCCATCGGCGTCGAAATCGGCGTCGATAGCCGTGAGGTCGCGCGCGGTTCCGCTAAAGGCACCGGCCTGGTAGCGGCCGCCTGATTGATCGCGATAAAGAACCGGCGCGTGATTCGAATAGATGACGGCGAGATCAAAGGATTTGGTATCCGGAACGGCGCGCAGTGTCCAGGCATCCACAGGATGCCCCGCGATGAACGGAAAATCGGCAGTGCGGTCGGCGAAACCGGCCGTGCCCTGATTGCGCATGAGCGCGGGCTGGTCGCCGAGCAGCATGAGATCGGCGTCGTAGTCGTGGTCGTAATCGATCCAGACGGCGCGCTCGAAACGCCGCTGCGGGAGCGGGATCTTCGCATCGGTAAACCTGCCGCCGGTATTGCGATAAATCGCGGGGCCGGATTCGGTGAGGATGCAGAGATCCATCAGGCCGTCGTTATCGAAATCGCCGGCGGCAGCGTAGAGAACGCCTTTCAACGCGCCGAGACCCGAATCGGTTACACGCCGCGTACCCTGCGCGTAGAGATTCACGCCATTTGCAGACCACACAAGCAGATCGGTCTGGCCTTTGCCGGTGGAATCGATCAGCAGCATGCCTGCTGTTTTCGGATCGACTTTCGGTTCGAGAACTGTCTCCGCAAAAGACGGCGGAGTGGCGGCGGAAGGTATGACGGCGCGGGGCGGATCGTAGATTTCGGCATAATTGCACCAATCGACATCCTCGGGAATCGCGGCGCCCTCCTGCTGTTTTTTCAGATCGAGAAAGGTTTGCAGTTCGTGCGCGGCATCCGCGGCGCGGCCCGCCTGCCGGTACAGGCTGGAGAGCTGATAGTGAACGCCAACGAGATTCGGATTGAGCTGGCGGGCTTTCTCGAATTCGGCGATGGCTTCCTCGGGATGATCGAGCTTGACCAGATTGGCGAGCTGATAATGCGCGATTGGCTCATCGGGCGTGAGCTTGATCATCTGTCGGAACTGCGCGATCGCCTGCTCGTCTTCGCCCTGCTTCTTATAAAAAATCCCGAGATTGAACCAGGTATAGGGGAGCGAAGGATCGTGCTTCTGGACTTCCTGGAGCAGCGGAACGGCCTCATCGGACTTGCCGTCGCGCAGCAGCGCCAGAGCATAATTCAGCTTTTCGCGATCCGAGTTCGGCGCAAGATCGAGCGCCTTTTTGAATTCGGCGACCGCCTGATCCGCGGTGGTCGGGTTCTCATAGAAAGCCTTCCCGAGATTGCGCGCCTGTTCGAGGCGTTCCGCGGTATCGGGCACGGCGGCGTTGCTGAGGATGGCGAGGAACGCCGCGGCGCAGATCAGCAGCGGCTGCTTCATCGGGAACCGTTTGCGCACAGCTTCAGGATGGCACGTACCGCATCCACGCACAACGCGGCGGCATGCTTCGATTCGTTCGTCAGACCGCCGACTGCGGCCTCGATCGCCTCGCGCGAGATTGCGGCGAGTCCGGAGCCGTCGCGGCCGTTGCAGAGTTCGGTGAGAGCGGACCCGGCGCCGATCGACGCCGCGCAGCCCCGGACCTTGTACGCCACCTCGGCGACGCGTCCGGAATCCATCCGGATCGAGAGCCTCAGAATATCTCCGCAGACGGGATTCGAGACCTCGGCGATGAAGGCCGGCGGCGGGAGCTCGCCGACATTGCGAGGATTCCGGAAATGATCGATCAACTGGGGACTCACGGCAAATTCAAGTGTAAACTGTCTGCGGATCGACAGCTAACGCGATATGACAACTGTGGTAGCAGGAATTATGGTAAAAGAAGGGCGCATTCTGATTTGCCGGCGGCGGGAGGATCAGCCGCATCCTGGCAAATGGGAATTTCCTGGCGGGAAGGCGGAGCCGGGCGAATCCCCCGAAGAGGCGCTGCGGCGGGAATTATTGGAGGAACTGGGGATCGAAGCGGCCGCTCCCGCGGAAATTTCCCGTTATACGTTCGCCTATCCGGGCAAGAATCCTATCCTTTTGATTTTCCTGCTCGTAGAATCCTGGAAAAACGAGGTGGAGAACCGCATTTTCGCAAGCATGATCTGGGAAGCGCCGGGCCGCCTGCGCGGCTACGATTTCCTCGAAGGCGACCTGCCGTTTCTCGAGTCCAAAGAGTTCCTGGGGTTATATTCCCGCGGGTAGTTCCAGATCGTTATATAGCCTAAAGACAGTCTGTCGCGACGGCGTGGTCCGGTGGTACTACTTGGACTAGACTAGCTGCACCATGCCTCTCGATACGAACCGCTTCGAGACCTCGCCGCAATCCGCCTGGCCCTGGAGAGCGGGGATGGTGGTCGACGATCCGAAGCTACAGGAAGAAATCGCCGCGGCGCTGGCGGAGGTGCGGGCGACGTGTGTCTTCCAGATATCGGCATCGTCGCCGGTGCGGGAGGTTCTGGAACGGATTGAAAGAGACCAGCCCGATCTGCTGTTCGTAGAGATTGCGGCAACGTC
>DASZVV010000324.1:0-11355 GCA_035546955.1 Bryobacteraceae bacterium | reverse complement strand
TGCACCCGCGGCGGCATTCGCTCAGAAGTGGGAAATTGGCGTTGACGGCGGATACAGCTTTCTCAACAACGTGAACGTTACGGGCGGACCGTCGAGCGCCACGGCGGGATTCGCCCCCGGCTTTGCGGCGGGCGCATATCTGGGCGAGAATCTCTACCGGCACATCTCGGGCGAAGTTCGCTACGAGTACATGAAGAGCGATCTGCGGCTGACCTCCGGTGGCCAGAAGGCGGATTTTACCGGCGCCGCCCACGCTCTTCACTACGACATCGTTTTCCACACGAACGGCGGCAACGAAACGCCCGTGCAGGCGTTCGCATCGATCGGCGGCGGACTCAAAGCGTTCATGGGTAACGGAGCGGAATCAGCTACGCAGCCGCTCAGCGATTACGGTTACTTCACGAAGACGAGCCAGGTGAAACCCATGGTGACCGGCAGCGCCGGCATCAAAGTACGCGTTTCTTCCGGGGTCTCGCTGCGATTTGAAGTACGGGATTTTGCGACGCAGTTCCCCACGAACGTGCTGACGCCGGCTCCGGGCGTGACCTATGGGAAATGGCTGAATGACGTGGTGCCGATGGTCAGCCTCGCCTTTACCACGAAGTAATCTCAGCGGCTTCCGAGTTTCTTCTTCGCAAATGGAATCCCGTACGCCGCAGGCGGATTGTGACCGTTCGCGGCGGCGGCAAGCCGGTATTGTTCCATTGCGTTGTCGCGCTGCCCCAGCTTTTCGTAAGTCTGGCCGAGCAGGCATTCGATAAACGGATCTTTCGGCGCTTTTAAAAGATCCGCCAGGGCCGTGTTGTAATCCCCGAGATAGAGCGCCACGTAGCCAGTCAGATAAGGCAGAAAGCCTTCCTGCTGAGCGCGCGACGCGGTCATCTTTTCGAGAGCTGCCCTTGCGGCTGCAACGTGTTTCTCCGCTTCGGGGCGATTGCCTCGGCGTGCGGCGATGCGCGCTTCCGCATGCTCCAGACGGTATTCCCAAAGCGCCCTGCGATCTTCAGAAATGCCGGGCTCGCGCAGCCCGAGATCGTGGCCTTTCCGGTACCACTGCGTTGCCATGTTGAGATTGCCTGAATCGATGCAGACACGTGCGCCTTCGTTCGCCATCTCGCCTTCCTGATAGAACGCATTGCCGGGCTGCGCGGCTTCCTGGGAGGTCCAGTAGTCGATCACCTTCTCCTCATATTCGACGGTCTTCGGGCAATTGGATTCAAACGCCCACGACATCGCCATCGCACGATCCACTTCCGCCTTCCCGGCGGGCGATGTGGCAGAGTCGATCGCATTCTGGAAAAATGCCCGCGCCTCGACCCCCTTACCCTGCACATCCGATGCAATGCCGGGGGAAAGCGATGGCTGGGCGGCGAGGATGAGCCCGAACGCGATCCCCAAAAAGAGAAAACGGGGTCTCACGCCTGCGATTATCCCAGAAATCGGGAAAGTCTCACGCTACTGCTTCCGCCAGCCGAGCGACGCCGCCAGCGCCGCTTCGCGCGCCGACTCCTCATTCTTCCCCGAGAAAACGAGCACCTGACTGCACAGCAGATGTGCTTTATACCAGTTGGGTGCGAGTTCAATGGCTTCGCGCGCCTGCGCCTCCGCTCCCGCCAGATTTCCGAGAGCCACCTGCAGTACAGACGACTGATAGGCGGCGCTGAACCGCTCTTCCCCATTCGCTTCGGCGCGCGACGCCGCGTCGGCGGCCAGTTTCCATGTGGCCGCTGCATCCCGTGAGTTCGCAATCGACCGTCCCAGGGTGGCCCATTCGCGCGACGCCCAGAGTTCATATCCCGGCAAGCCGAATGCCGCCGAAATCGCGGACGAATACGCCTCCTTCGCCGCAGTGAACTCGTTCGCCTCCACAGCATGTTCGAAGTCTGCCCACAACGCATCCTGCCGCATCAACAGCACCGCGGGAAGCACGAGCGCAAGTGCCGGAACGGCGAGGGCGAGTCCCGGTATGCGCCATTGCCGGGGCGATTCTACCGACGTTTCCGCGGGGGAGAGCGCGACGGCGAGGCCGGCTGCCGCCCAGAGATACAGAGAGGACACCAGTGTGAGCGATGCGAACATCGAGCTGACCAGCATTCCCAGGAGAGCCGCATTGAGACCGGTTCGAATCGGGTTCTGGCGAAAATCCGCGTGCCAGCCGGCGCGCCACGCAATGGCGAAGAGGGCAATGAAGAGGATCGCGCCTGGAAGCCCCTGTGCGCAGGCCGCGTCGAGCAGCGCATTGTGCGGCGTCTCGTTATAGAAGTCGGGAAACGCGCGCGAGAGTTCTGCGGACTGGACTTTTCGAAACTCGCCCGCGAAAACGTCTGGCCCTTCGCCGAAGATTGGATGTTGCGCGATCAGCCCCGGGCACTCCTTCCACATGCCGAGGCGAGGGCCACCGAGATCCGAGGGCCACTGATCGATGCGATGCCGCAGATTCGCTCCCGCCGGCGAAAGAATGAAGGCCGCAACCCCGAGCACCACAACAATGGGCGCGGCAAAGTAGCGAATGGAGAGCCGGCCTCGGCCGCGGAGAGCGCTCCAGGCGAACCACGCCGCGCCCGCGATCACGGCCAGCACGGCGCTGCGCGTGGCGGAGAACAGAATCGCCGTTCCCGTTAGAACAACGGTGGCCGCATGAACGAGCCGCCAGGTGCGATTCGGATCCGCGAACGCCGCCGCGGCGGCCATAAAGAGCACGGGCACGAGATACGCGGAGAAGTAAAGCGCGTGGCCCATCGTCGCGGGCGGGCGCGAAATGCCGCCAAAATAATCAATCGAATAGAGACGTGGATCGAGAAAGGGGTCGATCCGGAAATACTGTAATATCCCGTAGACCGAAGCCAAACCACCGCAGAGCGTGACGCTCCGCAGAAGCGCAGTCAGCCAAACGGGCCGCGAGGCAACGACGCTCGCAACGGCAACTGCCACTACCAGCCCGGAAATCTGACCAATGAGCCCGAACCGTCTCCACACGGTACCTGCAATACTGAGCGGCATCTGACTCGAAAGCACCGTGGAGACTGCGAGCGATACAATCTGCGCCGCCACCAGGATCAGGAAGATTCTCGCGTCGCGCCGCCGCAGGAGCGCCTGAAGCCCGGGGTTCCATTGCGGGTAAAAAACGAGCAACAATGCCGCCCCGAGCGCCAGCAGCACGAGCTTCGGAATCACGTCGTGGCTGATGAAGACGCCGGTGACGAGCCCAAGCGGAGTGACGGCAATGGAGGAGATCCCGATCCAGGCTGAAATCCGGAGCGGCTCAGGGGCGGGTGAGGCGGCGATTTCGCGCGCAGCCCGGGAGGCCGTTCTTCTGGCGCGGGAACTCATGGCGTATTACGAAAGGTTGATTCTCGCACACAGGCGAGAAACAGGAGAGGGGTAGGCCCCCATCGGCTATTTAGGGCTGCCAGGCGGCTCGAAGTGCACGACGCGTGCGATACCCCGGACATCGGCTTCAGAAACAGGCGCTGGATCATATTCAATCCAGACCGGCGCGGTCTCCTTCTGAACCCCGCAGTACAGGTCGATCGTCTGGCTGTCGCGCCCGCGAATGAAGACTTTCCCGGGATCCTCCATCAGGAAAGATATTTTGCCCTGCGAGGTGCTCAGAACAAATCGCGGCTGCTTTTTCGTGCAGTCGAATTCCACAAATGTTCCGGCGACGGAGGGGTGTGACGCGGTGGCCAGCCTCGGCGCGGCTGCTGTGCCGGTAGCACTTGTTTCATTCGGGTGCTCAGTCCGTCGAAGCACCGGCGGAGCGGAATCGGCAATGGGCGCCGTCGCTTCAGCGGCCGGATTCTTCGACCCGCGCGACGCCTCCAGATAACTCATGAAGCGCTTTGCATTCTCCTGGTCCGCCGGTTCTTTCGCGGTATCCAGCCAGCGCTGCCCCGAAATTTTTGCATTGTCGTAGTCGCGCACATTCATTTGCGCAAGAGCGGCAGTGCGGAAAAGCGCGGGCGCATCCTTTGACGTAACTTTCTTAATCGGCGCCAAAGTCAGAAGCGCCTGCTCAGACTGTTTCGCCTGCAGCTGAAGCTGCGTGATCAGCAGGCGCACGTCAACTCGATTGGTATCCAGCGCGAGCAGGAGTTGCAGGACGCGAATCGCCTCAGCCGAATCGCGGCCCACGCACATCCTGCCATAATCCCAAAGCATCTGAGGATTCCTTCCTCCCAAATCGATGGCTGTCCGGAACTCCTTCATCGCATCACCTGTCTGAGAACTGCGCATGTCCAGATAGCCGAGCGCGGAGTGCGGCTCGGAACGCTGCGCGTATTCCGCCGCGAGATCGGACAAACCTTTGCGGCGCTCCGCTTCCCTCCCCGGGCATGCAGGAGGTCGAGCAGGGCGAGTCGGACATCGAAAGGCTGGGCGGATTCCGTGTGCGCCTCGGCGCGGCCATCCAACTGCCCGTCGACAATGGCGCCGGAGAAGCGGCTGCCGCGGACATAACTCTGTACTTCCCTGTCGAATGCGGACAGCGGTTTGCCGTACAACTTTTCCACGATCTGCTGCGATGAGGTACCGGCATCGGCCAGCGCGTCAATCAGCTTTGAAAATCGCGGGCTGTATTCCGGACTCAGCAGCAGCATGTGGACGAACGCCCAGCTCTCGGCGTAAAATGCGCCAGCCTTCTTCTTCTCGTTGTAAAGCGGGGAGCTTTGATCGACCGACAGTATCGTTGCAAGCGGAATCCACTGACTCTGCATCAACTCGGCGACGCGCCCCGGTGGGAGTGTTCCGATCAGGATCTTGCCGCCCGTCGGCTTGAGCGTGGAATAAGTGTCCGCAATGCCTTCATTCATCCAGGGCGGCAGGTTCATGCGATAGTGCTGGGCGACGAGATGAACATACTCGTGAACGGCAATCGGAAAAACATTTTCGGTAACACCGCCGAGAACAATGTAATCACGGCCGCCAGCCTGGGTATAAAATGCCGCCGCCGCTTCGGAAGGCCTGTACGGCAAATACTCCTTCTCAGAACCGAAAACAATGATGCGCACCGGGTCGGAAAGCTGGACAGAGTTAGTGCCGCCTGCGAATTTCGCAAAGAAACTGCGCACTTCCTCGAAGTGATGGAGCACATCCATCGTGCTTCCCTGGCCCGCCGTGCTGAAGATTTCGAAGTCAGAGGAGGTTACATGTATCCACTTCGGCTCCGCACCGGCGGTTATGCCGGCAGATAACAACAATCCACAGAAAAAATACGCCAGTTTCAAGGAAACCTTCCGCTCTTAAGAAGACTTCAGATGATCTTAGCAGCCTGGCTTTTCGACGGCAATCAGTCAGCATCCCTGGATTTAGCCGGGTTTTCCAGCAGAGAGGGCCTCAGACTTCTTCGAGCGTGAGCGGCCGCGGCACGTGGCCGTCAATATCGGTCAGGCTGTAGTCCGCGCCGATTGCAGCGGCCACGAGCGCCTGGCCGCTGCGCGTGATCGTGTTCGGATCGTTGGCCAGTGCGGCGACTACGCGGCCTATATACTCCGGACTTTCGCTGTTGGAAAGATCGATCACACCCGCGTGCGCAGCTTCCAGCACAGCTTCTGTTCTGACAAGTCCGGGATAGAGCGAAATTACGGTCACATTATAGTGGCGAAGCTCGTGCGCCATATCGGACGTCATCTTGTCCGTCGCCGCCTTGGAGATGCCATAGATGACGTTCCCGAGATACTTCTTCGCGGGCCAGAAGCTGATATTGACGATCAGGCCGGAACGCTGTTTGACCATCATGCGCGCCGCGCGCGCCGAGCACTCGAATGCCGCTCCCACACCTGCGACCATCATGCCGTGCCACCGGTGCGGCGGCTGTTCCCAGAACGGCGCTCCCCAGGTGAATTTGCCGTCTTCCACCATCTGCTCATAGCCGCCCCAGGCGCAGTTCACCAGCACATCCAGTCTCCCGGCTTCCTCATGGATTCGCCGGAAGAACTCGTCATTTTGTTCAGGATCCGTGTGATCGCAGGGAATGCGGATGACGCCTTCGGGAACCGTGGCCGCGGCAATCGTGCGCCCGGTCGCAAACACCCTGTAGCCCGCCGCCGCAAGGCTGACGGCCACGCCTCGTCCTACTCCTCGAGTGGCGCCGGTGACCGCGGCCGTTTTCATCTGGAAGCGAGTCCGTCCTAAGCGGCCGATTCGGCGGCGGCCGCGACGGGTGCCTCGGCCGCCGGTTCGGACTGAGATTGCGGTTGCGGCGCACGCTTCATCCAGGGCGAGAGTTTCTGCTGGTAAGCGCGTTTGATCGCGGGCATGGCCTGTTCCGCGGCCTCGATACCGCGCTGAATCAACTCGTCCGAGCGGTAATACTCAATCCACGTGAAGTCGGAAAGCTCGGGGTTGATGAGCACGTCGGCCGAAATGGCCTTGAAGTTTCCGAGCTCGTACTGCAGGGTCTGCATCGCGTTCATGATGATGTCGAACATGTTCGGCAGACCCGAGCTGTTCTCAATCCATGAAAGCGGATTGAACCACCGCATCACCCGGAATGTCTTTGAAACCGCGTTTTCCACGCCCTTCTTCAGCGGCGGCACAACGTTCACCGCGACGCAGAGATCCGCTCCCATCATATTGACGATTTCAGCGGGTACCGGATCGGAGACGCCGCCATCGACGAGAACGCGCCCGTCGACTTTAATCGGCGAAAACACCATTGGGACCGACGCGCTGGCACGGAATGCGTCGACCAGGGGACCGCTCCCCACCCAGACCCGTTCACCGCTTTCCACGTCGGTAGCAACCGTCCGGCAGGGCAGCACCAAATCCTCAAACGTCGTTTTATCGCCGAGGAGAGGCCGGAAGATTTCGACAAACTTATTCCCCGCGAGCAGGCCCGGCTTCGTCAGGGTGGGATCGACGGCGAGGAGCGCGTTCTGGCGCCGGCCCAGACTATAGGCCATATCGATCATTTCATCCACGCTGAGACCCGCTGCGTAGCCGATGCCGATCAGCGATCCCTGACTGCATCCCGCAATCAGATCGATCGGGATGTTGTTCTGCTCCAGAACCTTCAGAACTCCCAGGTGGGCGATCCCGAACGCCGCGCCACCGCCCAGTGCGATTCCCACCGACGCTCCGAGAATTTTGCGCGCCAGACGCTGCACCGGCAGTGCCGCCGGCGCACTCCGGTTTGACATCAGATACTCGGATGCATCCCTGTCAATCATGGCCGCGTCGCGCGGAATGACGAAAGGCTCGCAGTGGTTGAGAGAAATCGGCAGGGAGCCGGGATTGTAGAGGTTTATCACCTCAAACCGGCGGATTCCGCCTTTGCCCGCGCCCTTTTTCTTGTCGGAAGTAACCGGACTCGGGACGTCGACGATATCGATGAACACGTCCGAGAAGAGCGGGACACTGTCCAGGAGGCCGGTCACATCGTGATTCAAATCGAAAACGATGATCGGAAACTGCGCGCTCAGATTGGAGATGAGGTTCGATGCCCGTTCCGCATAGAACGTAATCGAAAGATTCCGGCGCGCGGGGATATTCAGAACGGAAATACCGCCTGCGTCGGTTTCGAGAACCTCGGTGACGTTATCGTGATAGGTGTCCGAGAGAAGATCTCCCACCACGCCCTCCGCCGCCGTGGGACTCACCTGAACGCTCACGCGAAGTACGTCCTGGCCGGTGATCTCATGCAGATAATCGGCGAGGAAGGTCCCGATCATCGTTTTACCCTTGAGACCGGCACTCGATCCAACCGAAATCGTGAGCGTCGAGCCGCGCATCACCGCGCCGGCATTCATGTCAGCCAGACGCTTGCAGAGAATCCGGGTGAAGTATTCAAGCGCCTTCGGGCTCTTCAGGAAAAGGCTGTTGAAAGCCGCGCGATGCAGCGAAAGAAGCCGGGCGCGCCTTCCAACCGCCACCGTCGCAGTGCGCTTGCCACCCTGCAGCAGCGCCATCTCCCCGAAAAAGTCGCCGCGCTTCAGAACGGCGATTACATGGCCGGCGCCTTCGCCGACGATTACATCCAGTTCGCCGTCGAGGACGACGTAAAATGTCTCGCCCTCTTCGCCCTGGCGGCAGATAACGTCGCCCTTTTGATGGGTTTCCTCAACAAAAAGCTCCTGAACGGCGGCAATTTCGCTCCGGCCGAGAAAGCTGAAAATCGGTATCGTCGACAGGAGGTCGTGCCAGTCGGCCATGAATCACTCTATCCCGGGAAATCCCAGAAGCACATTGTAGCTGACGGCTCGGAGTCTCATCAAGAACACTAAAGTACGCAATCCTGCTATGTTGCTTACATTTATATTAATACGACAATCGTAGCACTTACGCCGGCCGCCCCGCTACTTTAATTCGTTTGGTTTGTAGTCTCCCCCCTGCAGCAGGAGGTTGAGGACTTCCTTCGACCGCGCATCCCAGTTCTGTTCCTTCTGGGGCGTGAGGTTGTTGTGCTCGGATTCGATCATTGGCAGCGGCTCCTTGGGGCCCGGGATCTGATTCAGTTCCGTCCAAACGCCCGCGGGTGGCGATGTAGTATCGATGAAACCCATCGCCGCGAGTACAGGCGCCTTGATGCGGGAGGCGAAGTTGATCGTGTCGAAATAGCGGGAAGCTTCCATCACTTCGGGATTGTTCGAGGGCCAATTTGGATATCCGGCCTTACGGCCGTGCAGATCCCCATTCGAGTCCGCTCCCGCCGGCACACATACCAGAACGGCCGTGATTTTTTCCGGGCGAAGCCCCGCGAGCACAATGCTCTGCTGGCCACCCATGCTCGTGCCCATCAGGACAACCGTTTTGCCATCCCAATCGGGACGCGTCATCAGATAATCGAGCGCCCGCGAATCCCGCAGATACATGTTGAGGAAATACGAGGTTTCCCGGCTCGTGTTACCCACCTGCGCATAGTTCAGCGGAATGTTGCCGCGCGCCTCGGAGGGCAGCTTATCGTGCGAGTCCTCATCCATCACGAGCCAGCCCTCGGCAGCGCGAGCCGCCACGGCCTTTGCGTTCAGAGCATAGACGCCCGCATACTGCAGGAGAAGAAGCGCCGGGAATTTGCCTTCCCTGGCAGGTTTCGCGATATAACCCTGCGCGTGGGAGCCGAGCGCATCGAGAACATAGCTGCTCATTTCGATGCCCGGTGTCTGGGTTTCGGCCGGTGTCAGCACCGGATGGATCGGAATCCTGGACTGTTCGACGAGTTTACTGTCCCAGAAGGCGTCGAAATCGGCCGGCCGGGGGGTGGCGAGTCCGATTTTCAGCGGCGCGACCGCCGCGCCGACGGCATACAGCCCGTTGTTGCGGCCGGTATTTCCGCCAACGTACCCGTTGGGATTGCCGCGTCCACGTCCGGATTCGGGAGGCGCAGGCGCTTCGGCCGGCGGTGCGGGGTCGGGAGCCAGTTTTGCCGTTGGCTCGATCGCGACATAGATCATCTCCGGCTCTTCGCCTTTGATCTCGATGCGGTCGTGTCCGGAGGAGAGATCGAGCTTGCCTTCCGCTAGAACTACGGCGTTGTTCCGTCGAATAGTCCATTTGTAGCTGTAGGTCGGCTCAGCCGGTCCGGGCGTGACGGCCCAACCGACGGTTTCGCCCACATCGTAGATCCCATCTGCGTGATCGGGTACAAACGTGAGTTGCTGGGCAATCGGTGGGCGCTGCTGCGCTGGCGCCAGGCTGGCAGCCAGGCAAAGGGCGAACAGCATTCGAACGTGTGTTTTCATAGCGGACCTCGGCCCGGACGAGACTATTGTAGTGCAACGGCAGACGGCCACTATAATGAACATCTTAGGCTCACTTTTGGCCATGAACACCCCTTGGAAGTCCCGTCGGTAACGTATGCGTCAGCTTTTCAGGGCTTTCATTCCGGCAAGCGTCATCGGACTCGCCATTTCCGAAGCGATTCTGATCTTTTTCTGCTATATCGCAGGCGAGTGGCTTGTCATCCATTTGCTGAACCCCTATATCGACATGACTTACTATCTGGTCGATGACGGGGGCATCATCCAGATCTCGATTGTCGTGGCATGTCTGATTTTGGGGCTGTATTTTCAGAATCTTTACTCAAACGTGCGTGTGAAATCCGCCACGCTGCTGCTCCAGCAGGTCTGTCTGCTGGTCGGCCTCGCGTTTCTGATTCAGGCTTTCCTCGCCTACGCCCGCCACCCGGAGTGGAGTCTTCCCAGGTGGACGATGATCCTCGGCAGCATTCTGGCAATTGCCGTCATTCCGGGCTGGAGGCTGTTCTTCAGCCGCGCCATTCTGAAATATATGGGGACGCAGAAGATCCTGTTTCTGGGAACTTCAGCCGTCAGCCGCGAAATTGCCGCCCACCTGACGTCCCGCCCCGAAATCGGCATGAGCGTAGTCGGCTATATCGACGATCACGTGGACCTGGCAGATCTCCCTGGCGGCAGCGTCATAGGGCCCATCAAGGATCTTTCCACCATTGCCGGCAATCTCCGGCCGGATGTGATTGTGGTCGGGATGACCGAGCGGCGCCGGGAGCTACCGATGCCGGAAATGCTCCATCTGCGGTTTTCCGGCATCCATTTCGAAGAAGCCGCCGTGACTTTTGAAGCGGCCTTCGGCCGGGTCTCCACCCGCGAAATGCGGCCGTCGCGTCTGGTTTACTCCTCGGAACTCGGGCCAAGGAAAGGCAGCCTTTTCTGGCATTCGCTCTATTCGCTGCCAATATCCATCGTGCTGCTGATCCTGTTTTCGCCGGTCATGCTGATCACCGCTATCATTGTGAAGCTGACGTCGCCCGGCCCCATATTCCATCGGCAGTTGCGAGTCGGGCTCAATGGCGCTGTGTTCACGGTCTACAAGTTCCGGTCGATGTACATCGACGCGGAAGCGAGAACCGGCCCGGTCTGGGCGAAGAAGGACGACCCTCGCATCACACGCCCCGGAAAGTTTATCCGCCGTTTCCGCATCGACGAATTCCCGCAGCTCCTCAATGTCCTTCGCGGCGATATGGCGCTCGTCGGCCCGCGCCCGGAACGCCCGGAATTTGTGAAATCCCTCAATGAGCATATTCCGTATTTCAACTACCGCCACTGCGTGAAGCCGGGAATCACTGGCTGGGCGCAGATTAACTATAAATACGGCGACACGCTGGAAGATGCAATTATGAAGCTGGAATACGATCTCTACTACATCAAGAATCTGACGGTGTGGCTGGATCTGTATATCATCTTTCACACCCTGAAGGTCATGCTCTTCTCCGAGACCGCGCAATAGCCGCCTTGCGTCAGAGGCGAATCCAGCCGCGCGCCCGGTAGTAGCCAATCTTACCGATTTCAGCCAGGAAGCTTATGGATTCCGGGATCCGCCACACCTGCCCGTTCCAGTACTTCAGCAGGTCGGGAAACGGACGGGGTTTCACCGGAAGTCCCG
>DASZVV010000323.1:0-5491 GCA_035546955.1 Bryobacteraceae bacterium | reverse complement strand
CGCGCCCGATGGTGGCGAGGGCGATCACCTTTTTCCCTTTTCGATAGACGACGGCGGCGTCGGATTGATCAAGGTTGCCGAGAACTTCGCAGCTATCCCACTTCGAGGCGTGGCCGACGTACGAGATGGCGACGTCATAGTGCTGGCTCCAGAAGAAGGGCGCGTCATGGAATGGCCCCCCGATGCCGAGCATGGTGCGGGCGGCGGATTGCCCCTGGCGCTGCGCGACGACCCAGTGTTCGATGCGCGTCCGCTCGCCGGAGACCGGCTCGGGATATTCAGCGATATCGCCCGCGGCGAAGATATTTGCGGCGGCGCGCAGCTCGGAATCCACCCGGACGCCGTTCTCGACTTTGAGAGCGGCGGCTTCGGCCAGCGCTGTACGTGGAGAGACGCCGACGCCGACCACAACCATAGCGGCTTCCACCGATTCGCCGTCACTCAGTTCGACGCGGTCTTTGTGGATCGCTTTGGGCGTGGCGTTGAAGAGGAATTTCACGCCGTGCTGTTCGTGCAGTTTCCGGACGAAACGGCCGAGCTCGTCACCCAGTATTTTTGCGAGAGGCAAAGGGTCCTGGCTGATGACGGTGACGTCGAGACCGCGCGTGCGGAGTGAAGCGGCGACCTCAAGTCCGATGAAACTGGAGCCGATGATGGCGCAGCGGCCGCCCTGCTTTGCCTGGGCGATGATCGCGTTGCTGTCGGCAAGCGTGCGAAGCAGGAAGACGTGGGGGAGATCGGTGCCAGGAATGGGGAGCGTGCGCGGCTCGGCGCCGGTGGCAAGCAGGAGCGCGCCGTAGTGGAGGGTGCGACCGCTTTTCAGAGAAGCCTTCTGTTCGGAGGGGTGGATGCGGGCGACGGGATCATTGAGGATCAGGTCGATCTGCCTCTCGCGATAGTAATCGGGCGGCCGCAGCGGGATCCATTCGTCCGGCGCGTTGCCGGCCAGATAGTCTTTCGAGAGATTCGGGCGGTCTACGGGTCCGGGGGGTTCGTTTCCGGCGAGCGTGATGGGGCCGGAATAGCCTTTGGTGCGCAGCATTTCGGCACATGCGCTCCCGGCGGCGCCGGCACCCACAATCACCACCGCGGACGGATTCAGCGGGAAGGTTGTGCGGAAATCGGTTTCCTTCTTCGCTTTGATGCGGACGTTGCCGGCGGTTCGCTCTATTTCATAACAGGAAACTGGATTGAGGGCGGGAGCGCCGATCGCTTCACCGGTGCGCAGATCGAAGCGGGCGTGGTGCCACGGGCAGCGGATGGTTTCATCGACAACCAGGCCTTCGGCAAGCGGCCCGCCGTAGTGGGTGCAGGTCGCGGCTGTGGCGAAAACTTCATCGCCCCTGCGCACCAGCAGAACAGCCTCTTCCTCATAGTGCCCGAGCAGCGGTTCGTTCTCGTTGAGGCTGCTGAATTCGACGCCGGATTTGAGATCCAGCCCGGTGAGCGGTTTCTTTTCGTCGGCCATTTTGCGTCCTGCGTTTCATTCTAAAGAAACTCGGGGAGTCCGCACAGCGGGAGTGTGGGGTCGCGCACGGATTCGGGCCGCGGCATCCGGTCAGGATGCGAAACTCATAGAGATGAATCCCCAGGAAAGAAGACCTGTGCGCGTGCGCCGGGTGGACGACTGTCACACGTTTCACGAGGTTTTCGAGCACTGCCTGCCGGCGTTCGGCGGTGCGATTCTGCGCCGCGTTTACAGCATTCTGGACCGTGCAATAGGCGCCGGGTGTCCGCTCACGATTTCGGTCGCGGGACCGGTGACGGTTTCCGGACAGCACCAGGCGTGGCTGATTCCACTGCTTGAAACCGGATGGGTCGCATATATCAGCACAACCGACGCGGTTTGTTATCACGACGGACACCGCAGCCTGAACGAACACACGCACGATCCGATTTACGAAGTGCCGATCTTCGGCGATGACGGCGCGCTGCGTGACGAGAGCGTGATTCGGGTCACCGATATGGGGTTCGATGAAAGCGTGCTTCTCGATCAGGATAAATTCCTGACAGCCGTTCTGATGCGCCCGGAATTCCAGAAAAAAATGACCGGAACCGAGTTGCGCAACCGGCTGGGAGCGTATTATGCGGCGCAGGAAAACCATGTTGGCGTGAAGCCTGGATTGCTGGCGACGTGCCATCGCCTGGGCATTCCGGTATTCGTCGGCGCGCCCGCAGATGGCAGCGTATTTCTGAACTCCATGAAGCTGTGGGCGATGAAGCAGGCGGGCCTCATCGAGGATTACAGCCTGGAGCTCGACCTGAACGCGGAGGTTTTCGAAGCCTGCGCCTATCACCACTGGGGGCTGTTCGAGAGCGATGCGAAGTCGATTGCGACCTTGATTCTGGGCGGCGGCGTTCCGAAGAATTACAATTTGCAACCGGAGCCGGCGCTGGGGCAGGTGCTCGGATTGCCCGACGTTCGCGGGTATGAGTTTGACGTGCAGATCACCACTGCGCCGGTGACGGATGGGTCGCTGTCGTCTTGTCCGCCGGCCGAAGCAGTGACTTGGGGAAAAGTCGATAAGGACACGTACCAGCAATCGACCGAAAGTCTGCCGGGCGATTATTCGATGATGATGCCGTTTATCGTGAGGGCGCTGCTCGAAAAGCACCGGAAGCGCGAGCCGTACCGGCTGTTCGAACGGCGGGAGGGTCTGGTGGAAAGACTGAAGGGCGCCGTGGCGGGCAATCAGGAGTGGCTGATGGATTCGCTGCACTATCCGGCGCGGAACCCGTGAATCGCGGCATGATTCTGCTGACGCTGCTGGTCTGCGCGCTGCTCGAAGCGGGCGGCGATGCGCTCGCGCGCCGGGGGATCCATGCGCAGTCCGCCGCGGCGCGCGCGGTTTTTTTCGTCATGGCTGCGGGGGTTCTGTTTGCGTATGGATGGCTGGTCAACCGGCCCCCGTGGTCTTTCGGGACGCTGCTGGGGATTTATGTGGTGCTGTTTTTTGTGGTTTCGCAGGCAATCGCGTGGTTTGCGTTTGGCGAGCGGCCGACGGCGGCGATCTGGGCTGGAGGGGCGCTCGTGGTGACGGGCGGGATCGTGATGTCGATGTGGCGATAGTAGACGGACAGCCCCGGGCAGAAGACGGGCCCTGCGAAAAACCTAGTTCAGGAAGTAGGTGCGGTACAGAGTATCCCGCTGCTTCGGGATGAAGCCCGCGTCGCGGATCAGGCGGCGCAGTTCCTCTTCCGTGGCGCGGTGGTGCGTGCCGGCGGCGGAAACGACGTTTTCTTCAATCATGATGCTGCCGACGTCATTGCCGCCGAAGCGCAGCCCTACCTGGCATGTCTTGAGGCCGGGCGTGACCCACGAACTCTGGATGTTCAGGATGTTATCCAGATAAATGCGGGAGATGGCAAGCGTCTTCAGGTATTCGACCGCAGTTGCTTCTTCCTTCACGAAGCGGCCGAGCGACGTGAGCTCGCGCTGAAACGCCCACGGGATGAATGCCGTGAATCCGCCGGTCTCTTCCTGAATCTGCCGCACGAGATCGAAGTGATTCATGCGCTGCTCGATGGTTTCGCCGCAGCCGAACATCATGGTCGCGGTGGTGCGCATACCGAGCGCGTGTGCGGTGCGGTGCACGTCGACCCAATCCTGCGTAGTGCACTTCAGGCGGCTGATGCGGTGGCGCACGTCGTCATCCAGAATTTCGGCGCCGCCGCCGGGGATGGAATCGAGCCCGGCATCGCGCAGACGCGCGATGGTGTCATGCAGGCTGAGGCCGCTGACCTCAGCGATGTTCGTGATCTCCGGCGCGGAGAAGCAGTGGCACCAGATATCGAACTTCGCTTTGATGGCGCGGAGCAGATCTTCGTACCACTCGATTTTCAGGTCCGGATGCAGGCCGCCCTGGAAAAGCATGCCGGTGCCGCCGAGATCGATGGTCTCCTGAATTTTGTCGAAGATCACTTCGCGCGGCAGAATGTAGCCTTCCTTGTGGCCCAGCGGCCGATAGAAGGCACAGAAGCTGCAATATTCCGTGCAGAAGTTCGTGTAGTTGATGTTGCGGTCGATGATGTAGGAAACGATGCCTTCCGGATGCAGTTTCCGGCGGACGGCGTCCGCTTCCATACCGATGCCGATCAGGTCATCGGACTGGAACATATCGATGGCTTCCGCGCGAGAAATCATAGGGAAACTACTATTCTAGCGGGATGCCGGCGACCAGTTGTTTCAGGTTGCGGCCGCAGATTTTGCTGCCCTCGAGCTTATCGCCACCGGGCCCCGACCAGTGGGTTTCGAGGTTGATAAAGCCGTTGTAGCCGTCTTCCTTGAGGGCCGCGATCTGGCCGATCCAGTCGACATCCTGCTTCCCGAGTGGTCCCCAGATGGGCTTGAGGCCTTCGACCTTGCAGTCTTTTGCGTGGACGTGGGCGATGCGCCGCGAATCGAGCAGATCATAGCCGCGCGGGAAAGGCTCCTCGCCCGCAAGGTAGGCGTTGGCGGGATCCCAGACGACTTTCAGATTATCGTGATCGATGGCGGCCAGCACACGCGCGGTTTCCTGCGCGGTCGCGATGTTGCAGGCGCCTTCGTTTTCGAGGCCAATGATCAGGCCGTGTTCGGCGGCGCGGTCAGCCAGTTCCTGGAGCGCATCCACTACGCGCTCGAAAACGGCCGGCGGATCGATAACCCGCCAATACGAAAACACGCGCACGATTTTCGCCCCGGAGCGCTTCGCGATTTCGAAAGCCTGCTGGGCGAGCCGCGGCTGATCCGCGAAAGTGTGCTTTGAGGCGAAGATATCCTGCTGAAAGCGTTCGTCAACGGGCGGAGCATCCGGCAGTGTGCATTTGAGGATGGGGGACGCGATCGAAACCACCTGAAGCCCCGCGTTGTGGACGATTTCGAGCGCGGAATCCAGTTCGGCTTCGGAAAGGTCCATGATGTTTTTGCCGTTGATGACGCGCAACTCGGCGCCTTTCATACCGAGGCCCTGCATGGCGTCCGCCGCCACCTGGATATCCGGTGAAAACTCGTCGGTGATGGCGCCAATTTCGATTGACATAGCTTACTGTTTCATCCTCTCCAGCTTGCGGTAGAGCGTTTTGCGTTCGATTCCCAGAACCTGCGCCGCGCGGCTCTTATTACCGCCGGTAGCGGCGAGGACGCGGCGGATCTGGTCGGCTTCGGTTTCGGCCAGCGTCTCGCCGCCGCCTTCCTTCTGATCCATGGCTGCAATGGCATCCTGCACAGCCTCGGCATCGATACGGTCATTCGGCGCGAGAATGGACAGGCGTTCGATCAGATGCTGTAACTGCCGAACGTTGCCAGACCAGGTGAAATTGTTGAGCTCACGCAGCCCGGAATCCGTCATTTTGACATGCCGCCCATAGCGGACGTTGTACTTGTTCAGGAAAAAGTGCGCGAGCAGCGGAATATCCGAGCGGCGTTCGCGGAGCGGCGGCATCGTCAACGTGACGACGTTGAGGCGATGCCAGAGATCTTCCCGGAATTTGCCTTCGTCCACCATTTTCT
>DASZVV010000322.1:0-3598 GCA_035546955.1 Bryobacteraceae bacterium | reverse complement strand
CCACCGGCATGCGCGTCAGCCCTGTTTCCGCCATCCGCACCACCACCGCGCGCAGCGGTTCATCCGTATGCGCCACCACCGGCTGCTTCAGTACGTCCGAGAGATTCCCCGGCGCGCTCGAATCCATCAGGTCCAGCAGTTGCTTGCGTGTTACGACGCCACGCACTTTCTTCGCCTCATCCACAACCGGATACAGGTGCTGTCCGCGCTGCAGGGGCTCACGCACCAGCGTCCGCTTCAGTTCAGCCACCGGAGTTCCGGCGGGGATCGCTACCACCTTCGTCCGCATCACTTCGCGCACGAAGAGAATTTCCATGGGATCGGTGGAATATTCGCGCGTGATGTGGAACCCGCGCCTCGCCACCTTCTCTGTCAGGATTGACCGTTTCAGCACGAGCACCGTCAGCCCATAAGAAAACATGGTGCCCACGAGCAACGGCAACAGCATATTAATATCGTGCGTCAGCTCCAGCGCGAACAGCACCGCGGTGAACGGCGCGCTCATCGCTCCGGCGAGCATCCCGGCCATACTCACGAGCGGCCAGAATCCCGCGCCTTCGTGCGGCAGGAACATTCCCTCCACGCCGCCGAGCGCCGCGCCGATCATCAGCAACGGCGCCAGAATACCTCCAGACGTTCCCGAGCCCAGCGAAATCACCCATACGGCCGATTTCACCAGCAGTACACCCGCAATCAGGGCCCGCGGCTGATCGCCCTGCAGCAGCGATCCGATCGTGTCATAGCCAACACCCAGCGCCTGCGGAAAAATCATGCCGCCCAGGCCCACCGCGATTCCGCCGATCGCCGGCCACCACATCCAATGCCATGGCAGTCTCTTGAAGAAATCCTCGGTGGCGTAAACACCCTGCGTCAGCAGCCATGCGCCCGCGCCCGCGATGAGCCCGGTAATTACGCATCCGATCAGCCCCTGGGGGCCGATGAAAATCGGATGGTGCGGTACCGGAAACAGCGGTCCGAGCCCCAGGATGTACCGTCGTGCCGCCCCCGCCGTCGCGCTCGCCAGCGCCACGGGAATCGCGCTGCGCGGTTTCCATTCAAACAGCAGCAGTTCGACTGCGAGCAGCACGGCCGCCACCGGCGTTGCGAATGTCGCGGACATGCCGGCTGCCGCACCGGCGACCAGCAGCGTCTTGCGCTCGGCCGCCGTCAGATGGAACAACTGCGAGACAATCGATCCGATTGCGCCGCCCGTCACAATGATGGGACCTTCCGCGCCGAACGGACCACCGGAACCAATCGAGATCGCGGCCGAGAGCGGCTTCAGCACTGCTACGCGCGGCTGCACCTTGCTCCCGTTGATGAGGATCGACTCGAGTGCTTCGGGAATGCCATGTCCGCGAATTCGGTCTGATCCGTAGCGCGCCATCACCCCGATCACGAGTCCGCCGGCGACCGGAATCAGCACTGCCCACCAGCCCAGATGATTCCCGGCCGGCGAAATCAGCGCCGTACTGTTGGTTCGACCGTAATAAAAGAGATTGGTGAAGAACCCGATGAGGCGCAGCAACGCCCAGGCCACATACGCGGTAACGAACCCGATCACGATTGCCGTCAGCGCGATCGGAATCACGCGTATTGTGGTCGTGAAATCGCTTAGTTCCTCGTTATACCCGCCGTGTTTACTCATGTTTTCCTTCCGCTCCCGCGCGCAGCACCCGCCGCAGCGCGCGCGCCAGTTCCGGCCCGGAGCGCTCCATTTCCGCCCGATGCGCCAGTGCGAGCTTCTGGAGCATTCTTTGTCCCGCTGCCGTCAGATGGATCCAGACTTCGCGCCGGTCCTCTGTGCTCGGCTGCCGCGTCACGGCGCCCGCTTTTTCCAGCCGGTTGATCAGCTCCACCGCGCTGTGATGCTGGATGAAAAGCGCTGCCGCCAGCGCGCGAATCGTCGGCCGAGTGCCCTCCGGAAGCCCGCGGATTGCCAACAGCAACTGATGCTGCTGTGCTTCAATCCCGTGCTCTTTCGCCGTCGCCTCGCTGAAGTGTAAGAACCGCCGGATTTGCCTGCGAAACTCAGCCAGCTCACGATACTGGCCGGTGGACAGATCGGCCACGAGCTCCATAAAATATATCGTATCACGATATTTATGGAGACTGCGCGGAGATACAGGCGACCGGGCTCTCAGCCGGTCAACTGAATGTGGAAGGGGATGGATTACCTGGCGTTCGCGGACCGGGCCGCCCGCTGCATCGCCAGTTGAAGATCGCTCAGCTGGCGGCTGAAGGATGCGGGACTCACGGCCAGCCCGGCGATCCATTCCACCCGCATTACTGGCTCCGGACCCATTGTGGTGCCGGTGGAGCGGACTTCTGCTTTCGAGTCCGTGACCCGCGGGGGAAGCGAGGAATATGCCATGGATCGCTTATCGGCAGGAAGATCGCGACACTTGAATGCGACAGAACGGAGAGTGTGAGGGATCTTACGGGATTGCTCCGAAGCGCCTGTGACATCCAGGCAGTCGCCGCGCGGCTGGCGCGCCCATCCGACTCGAACTACGGCTAAACTATAGTCCAATCATGGCTTTCCCCGGTGTCGATTATCTTCAGATTGATTCCCAGTTCAGCGCGCAGGAGCTCCTTGTGCGGCAGACCGCCCGCCGCTTTGTCGATGAACGATTCCTCCCCCTCATCCGCGATTGTTACCGCGAGGCGATCTTCCCCAGTCAACTGATCCGCGAACTCGCCGAACTCGGTTTCCTCGGCGCCGGTCTTGGACCGGAATCCGAACGATACGGCTGTGCAGCCATGAATGCCGTCGAGTACGGGCTCATCATGCAGGAACTCGAGCGCGGCGATTCGGGCCTCCGCAGCTTCGCCTCCGTCCAGGGAGCGCTCGTTATGTACCCGATCCTTCGCTACGGTTCGGACGAACAGAAGGATCGCTGGCTTCCAGCGCTTTCCGCCGGGAACGCCGTCGGCTGCTTCGGTCTTACCGAACCCGATTTCGGCTCCAACCCGGCGGGCATGCGGACGCGCGCCGTGCGAGACGGCAATGACTGGATACTGAACGGCGAAAAGACCTGGATTACCAACGGTTCGATTGCCGATATCGCCGTAGTCTGGGCGCGCACGGAAGAGGGCATTCAGGGCTTTCTCATTGAAACGGGAACGCCAGGGTTCTCGGCTGCCACCATTCACGACAAATGGTCGATGCGGGCGTCGGTGACTTCAAGTCTCTCGTTCGCCGACTGCCGCATCCCCGGCTCCGCCGCGCTCCCCGGCGCCCAAGGGTTGAAGACGGCTCTCGCCTGCCTGACCCAGGCACGTTACGGGATTGGCTGGGGCGTCATCGGCGCGGCGATGGCTTGCTATGAGACGGCGCGATCGTACACGATCGCACGGACTCAGTTCGATCGCAAGCCGCTTGCGTCGCATCAGCTGGTTCAGGAGAAACTCGCCTCGATGATTACCGCCATCACGCAGGCGCAGCTTCTTGCTCTTCAATGCGCTCGCCTGAAAGACGCGGGCCGTCTCGAAGCGGCCCATGTTTCCATGCTGAAGCGCGCCAACGTCCGCGCCGCTATCGATTGCGCCGGCCAGTCGCGCGACCTGCTGGGCGCGAACGGTATCACCGGCGAAT
>DASZVV010000321.1:0-5016 GCA_035546955.1 Bryobacteraceae bacterium | reverse complement strand
GTACTCCTACAAGTGCAGAAAGACGCCGGCGCAGCGAGGGAGAAAGCCGTGAGTCGCGGTAGTGGGCGACTTCCACTCCGGCGAGTGAAACGCTTTCCACCACGTATTGTTGATTGACGTTGGTAGCGGCCACGGCGCGAACCAAAGCCTGATCGGCCCGCGCCGGGCCAATGAAGAATAACCCTCCGGCCAGAAAGAGGCGAATGCCGAGAAAAGGGAAGTCTCTTCCGGGTCGAGCGGTTGCAAACATCGGCCACAGTATGGCACGCCGGCAACCGTCCGGGGAAGTGGCGTGAAACCGCCGGAAAACGGAAACAGCGAGGCTGGCCACCTGTGGCGCTCGCGTCACAGGTGTGCTTCGTGACAAATTCGGGATTTGCTTACGGGTAGGGACGAAAGCGAGACTACAGAGCCTTGGCCAGCTCGGTTGCGAATGCACTCTTTGGCTCAGCTTCGCGTTTGCGGGCTGTGCCGCCACCGCTGCCGGACCGCCGGTCACCCCGGCCGCCACGCACGCCTTCCGATCTCGGAGCCGCGGAACTGCCCTTGCCGGCAGCACCCTTGGTGGGCTGTGCGGGATTGGCGCGCAGAATCTTGTCCTCGAGCGGTGCGCGATCGAACCGGCGAATAATCGCCTGCATTTCGTCCTGTGTCGGAGCCTCGACAAACGCGAATCCTTTGGACTCTTGTGTCTCGTGGTTCCGAATCACCTTAACCGAATCCGAAACAAGGTCTTCCGCCGACAGCCATTGCTTGATGTCGTCCGCGGTGACCCAAGTGGGCAGGTTGCCCAAAAACACGGTAAAACTCATTAAATTAGTTGCTTGTACTCCATGGTTGGATTTTTGGATTGACTTCCGGCACGCCGGGAGTCGGTGTCTTCTTGCCTAATCGATACTATCAGACAGCTATTGATGGCGCAATGGTTACCTCGTTTCGGTTCCGTTTCACGCTGCGCCGTCTGATGAAATTATTTGCAATCTTCGCGCCGTCCCGCGGCTATAATGACTACGTTCCCGATTGCCGGTGAGGTGTCTTCCGCGTGAACCGAAATCGTGCTCTCGCCCTCCTCTCAGTAACCCTCCCGCTGCTCTGCGCAATCCCTCTCGCTCTGCCTTCTAACCCGTTCGAAACAAAGCTTTCCGCTGATCGCCAGATCGTGCAGGCACTCGATCGTCTCACCTTCGGCCCACGTCCCGGCGATGAACAAGCCGTCCGCCGCATGGGCCTCGAAAAGTGGATCGATCTCCAGCTTCATCCCGATCGCATTCCGCAAAATCCGGCACTCGATGCCGCTCTCGAACCCTATGAGACCCTGCGGATGCCACCGGCCGCGGTTGCCAATCAATACGCTCATCCGATGACGATGATGATGAATCCACAGCCGATCATGACGCTGCTCTCGCCCGACGAGCGCCGCAAAGTCTTAAACGGTACCGCCGAGGAACGCTCGGCCGTGCTCACCTCGCTCGATCCGGAGAAACGCAAACAGGTTCTGGCGCAACTCCCGGACACGAATCTCGAAAGCCTTCCCGAATTTCGCCAGGAAGCGGAAGACGCCCGCCGCGAACAGCAGCAACAGCGCCAGGCCGAAATCCAGCGCCGGAATCCGCCGCTCTCCGCATTGCTCACACCGGAACAGCGTAATATTTTGATGCGTGGAACGCCCGAAGAGGTTCACCATCTGATCGATAGTCTGGATCCCGAAAAGCGCATCCAGGTTGCCGGCGCCGCCGGGCCGCAGGTCCTCGCGGATTATCCCGATCTCCGCCGCGAAGGCATGATGCGCCGCCAGCCGATGCAGGTGATGTCAATGGATCTCAAAGCCGGACGAGTCTTTCGCGCTGTGTATTCTTCACGCCAGCTCGAAGAAGTCCTCACCGATTTCTGGCTGAATCACTTCAATCTCTTCGAGGGCAAGAACGTTCAGCTTGTCAACAACGCCTACCGCGCTGTCCTCGCCGATTACGAAAACAAGGCCATCCGCCCGCACGTCTCGGTCACTTCAAAGATCTGCTCCTTGCCACCGCGCAGCATCCCGCGATGCTCTGGTATCTGGATAACTGGCAGTCGATGTCCACCGATACGCCGGAGCGGATGCAGGTCGGTCCTTTTGGCCGTCCGTTCGGTGCGATACTCCGCAACCCGCTCAACTCTGGCCAGCCGCGCGGTCTCAACGAGAACTACGGACGCGAAGTCATGGAACTCCACACGCTGGGCGTCGGCGGCGGCTATACCCAGCAGGATGTAATCGAAGTCGCCCGCTGCTTCACCGGCTGGACGGTTCACAGCCCGGAAGATCCCCGCTTCGAATTCGTTCCGTTCATGCACGACGACGGCGAAAAGACTGTTCTCGGCCACAAAATCGCGCCCGGCGGCGGTGAGAAAGACGGTCTCGAAGTCATCGAGATCCTCTCGCGCCATCCCTCCACCGCACACTTCATCTCGAAGCAGCTCGCCCAGCGTTTCGTCGCCGATGATCCTCCCGCCGCGCTCGTCAATCGCATGGCCGCCACCTTCCTCAAGACCGACGGCGACCTCCGCGCCGTCATGCAGACGATGTTTGCTTCGCCCGAATTCTTCTCCGAAGGCGCATGGCAGGCCAAGGTGAAATCGCCCTTTGAGCTCGTGGTCAGCGCGATTCGCGCCATTGGCGCCACTTCTTTTGACCCGGTTGTCGTCTCCCAGAAAATTGCCGATCTCGGCGAGCCGCTCTTCGGAAAAGTGGAACCGAACGGCTATCCGCTCACCGGTGACGCGTGGCTCGGCACATCCGATCTTCTCGGCCGCATGAACTTCGCAGCGGCGCTGGTTTCGGGAAAATTCCCGGGCCTCAAACTCGACATGAACCAGTGGAACGGCCGCGATCCGCAGGCCATCGCGCGTGAGCTGATGGGGCGCCCGCTTTCCCCGACTACTCTTGCAGCTCTCGGTGACGGTCTTCAAGGTACAGGTACGCCGCCCGTGACGGCCGGATTGATCCTCGGCTCTCCGGAATTCAACAGGAGGTAATTCGATGCTGACTCGGCGCATGTTGTTACGTGGTTCAGCGGTGGTCGTCACCGGTATGGGTTCCACGCCCGGCTGGCTTGCCCGCGCGGCGGAAGCCGATTCTGCTGCGAAAGCGAATTCGAAGCCGCGGCGCAGAGTTCTCATCGTGATCTTCCAGCGCGGTGCGGCGGATGGACTCAATATCGTCATCCCCTTCGCCGAAAGGCGCTATTACGAAATGCGGCCCGTTATCGCTGTGCCGCCGCCCAGCGGGATTCGCCCGGGCGCCAATCCCGGCGTGTTCGGGCCCAGCCAGCCCGCCATCGATCTCGACGGCCGCTTCGGCCTCCACTCCGCTCTCGAACCGCTGAAGCCCCTCTGGGATCGCCGCGAGCTCGCCATCGTCGAAGCTGCCGGATCGCCCGACCCTTCGCGCTCTCATTTCGATGCGCAGGACTACATGGAATCCGGCGTTCCCGGCAAAACAGTCGGCGACGGCTGGCTGAATCGCGCGCTTCCTCTGGTCACCCCCGGAACGTCGCCGCTGCGGGCGATTTCCACCAGCGCGCAGTTGCCTCATACGCTGCGTGGCGATCATCCGGCCATCGCAATCGGCGCCGCCCAGCAGATGCAGCTCAGTAACCAGGACGCATCGAACATTTTCGAGCGCATGTACGCTTCCTCGGCCGATCAGCGTATGGAGCAGGACGGCAAAGACGCCTTCGCCGCTTTAAAAATGCTGAACACGGTGAATCGAGCGGCGCCCGATCCGTCGGCCGCTATGCCTTACCAGCAGGGAGGAGAGCTCGGCCGAAATCTCCAGCAGATCGCGCGTCTCATCAAAGCTGACGTCGGCGTGGAGGCCGCCTTCGCCGAACTCGATGGCTGGGACCACCACGGTAACGAAGGCCCGCAGCTCACGAACATGCTGCGCCAGTTCGGCAATGCCATCGCCGCGTTCTCAACCGACATGGGCGACCGGATGGAAGATGTCATCCTCGTCACCATGTCTGAATTCGGCCGTACTGCCGAAGAGAATGGTACCGGCGGAACCGATCACGGACACGGCAATCTCATGATGGTGGTCGGCGGAAGCGTCGACGGAGGAAAAATTTTCGGCGAATGGCCCGGCCTCGAACGCGAGCAGCTCAACGAAGGCCGCGATCTCAAAGTGACAACCGATTTCCGCACCGTCCTCACCGAACTGATCACCGCGCAAATGGGCCAAAAAGATCTCGCCCGCGTTTTCCCCGGCTTCACCCCGGCTGCCCCGCTCGGCCTGCTGCGCGCGTGACCCTGAATCAGTCTCACCCCAGTCCCGGCACCCCACCCGCGCTCTTCGCCGCCCGAACCGCCCGCAGCACCGCCATCGCCAGCGCTTCGGACGCCGCCGCCCCCACCGAATCGATACTCGCCTGCGCACTCCCCACCGAAAGCGCGAACGTCATATCCCCGTCGGACATCGTATTCACCGGCGCAATCGTCCGCGTCACCCCAATGCTCGCGAGCGCTGCCAGCTTGTTTGTTTGTACCCGATCGAGCCGCGCATTCGTCGCCACTACCGCGAGCGTAGTGTTGCCCCGAAAAGCCGGATTCTCCACGCCGCCATGCCGCAGCGCCGCCGCCGAATCCACAAACTCCCGGCTGGTGGCCGACATCCTTGCGCCCGCCACGATCTTGCCCGTCGCCGGATCGATCACATCCCCCACTGCATTCACCGCCACCAGCGCCCCCACCATCACGCCGGACCCCAGCGTCAGCGACGCGCTGCCGATCCCGCTCTTCATCGCGCGCGTCATCCCGAACATCTTGCCCACCGTCGCGCCTGTCCCCGCTCCCACATTGCCTTCCGCGACAGCCGCGTCGGAAGCCGCCTCCACCGCCTTCTCCCCCATCTCGCGTGTCGGCCGCACATCTGCTTTTCCAATCCCCAGATCGTACAGAATCGCACCGGGCACAATCGGCACCCGCGCCGCACCCGCATTGAACCCGATCCCCCTCCGTTCGAGCGCGCGCCGCACTCCG
>DASZVV010000320.1:0-2164 GCA_035546955.1 Bryobacteraceae bacterium | reverse complement strand
GGCGCTCGTCGAAATGGCGGAGAAGCTGGGCGGATTCGTCCGCGTGGATATGGAGGGCGGCGCGTATACGCAGCGCACGCTCGATCTGGTGACGCGGGTTCACCGCCGGCATCCGGCGTGTGGAACTGTTCTGCAGGCCTGCCTGTATCGCAGCGCGCGGGACGTCAACACGCTGATTCACGAGGGCGTCCGCGTGCGTCTGGTCAAAGGCGCCTATCTGGAACCGCCGGAAATTGCGTTTCCGGCAAAGGCGGATGTGGACCGCCACTACGTCGGTCTCGCGCACCATCTGCTGGCGGCGGGCCGCTACCCCGCGATCGCGACGCACGACGAGCGCATCATCGATCGGATCGAGCGTTTTGCGGCGAATAATCAGGTGCCGCGCGACAGCTTTGAGTTCCAGATGCTCTACGGAATCCGCCGCGACCTGCAGAAGCGGCTTCACGAGGATGGCTACCCGATTCGCGTTTATGTGCCTTTCGGGGAAGCCTGGTTTCCGTACTTCATGCGGAGGCTGGCGGAGCGCCCCGCCAATCTGCTGTTCCTGCTGCGGAACCTGCTTTAGTTACTTTCCGTCGCAAAATAGGTAATTCTGAGCGCCCTGCGCCTCACGGCGATGAAACTGGGCGATACGGAAGTGGAGATTATCGGCACAGAGGCTGCGGCGATCCCTGTTTCCCGCTTGACGCTATGCACGGGCCGCCATCACTTTTCCCATGTTGATCAGGTTATCGGCCAGAATGCCGAGGCCCACCCAGCGTTTCATTCCGTCCATTCCGCGATAAAGGCAACGGCGCAGTCCATGCCGTCGTTTCAGCACGCTGATGCGGCCTTCGCATCCGGTCCTCCAGGCTTGCGCTTTCCGAAACCACCGGCTCTTCTCCAGCTTCTTACGTTCGGCGCTCCGGGTGCTTCGGTTCGGCACCGCCACCCACTTCACTCCCATTTCTTCGGCTGCCTGCTCGTGGCGCTGTGCGTAATAACCGGCATCGGCAGTCACCAGTTGTGGCACGCGTCCCAGCCGCACGCTTTGCTTCGCCACGGCGTCAGTCAGCAGTTCGCGATCACTCGGCCTTTCATCGAAAACATCGTAGTGAGTTACGATCTGATTCTCCGCTTCCATCACCTGCACCAGTTTGCCGAATTCGGTTGGCTTACTGGCCTTGCCTTTGCGGATGATCTCACTATGCGGCTCAAACAGGCTGACGATTTTGCCAGGCAGTTGCGTCACACCGTCGAAAATACGCGCTTTGGCCTGCCTGACCACTTGCCGCACCCGGTCCGACATCACACTCAGTTCTTCCCGTAACGCCTTCAGCCCCGGCTTGCGCTGTCCTTCGATCTCGCCCATGACGTGTTTGGTATCGTTCAGAATCTGCCGGGTGAGCCGCAGCAATTCGCGATACTCCTTCCGCCGTTTTTGCTCGCCCGCTTCGCCCCGGTAACGGCTGGCGGTCGCAATGGCAATCACCCTCTTGTTGACACTGCGCGTACGGTCTCGTATGGGGCGCTTCAGCTTTCCGGATCGCTGCTCCACCTTCTTCATGGTCCGCGTCAGCACTCGGGCGCCGTCGCCCAGCAGGCTGGAATCGGTCGGGTAGTGGATGTTGGTCTCCACCACTGTTGTGTCCACCCGCATCTTCCGGCCCTTGACGATGCCCTTTTCCCGCGCGATCTCTACCAGCCGGCGATGCAGTTCCGCGATCACTTCGCCATCCAGCGCCTGCCCGATGCGCGCCATAGTCTTCGCATCCGGCACTTTGCCCAGGCCGATACGCGCAAAATCCCGATACGCCAGACCCATCCGTACTTCCCGCTCCAGCGTGTCGTAACTCCAGTTCCGCACGTGCTTCAGAAGCATCAGCCTCAACACCATCTCAGCGGGTGTCTGCGAACGTCCTCGCGTCTGGCTCTTTTCATGACGCTTGCCCTGCGCTTCGTATACGTGATCGATCAGTTCGTCATCACTGAGAAGATTGTCAGCTTCGACCATCCATGGTTCCCATAACGACCGGACATCCTCCGCTACTATTCCTTCCCAGAGTGTCTGTTGTCCTTGTTTGCGTCGGGTCATGACCCAGGATAAATCCGCTCATCAACAAGATCAATAGTGACTGTTTCTGCACACCAATCCACCCGCAACGCTCCGTTGGCGCGGGTCAGA
>DASZVV010000319.1:0-27498 GCA_035546955.1 Bryobacteraceae bacterium | reverse complement strand
CTGCGCGGAGAGGAGGACGATGCCGGCGGCGGCCAGCGCGAACAGCGATATTTTCATGGGATATCCACTACCCTGCTTTGGGCCGACATCGACTGGCCCTGGGCATCGCGAATCACCATCCGGACGGTGTAGCGGCCGGGGTGCACAGTGAAATCCTGTTCGACGGAGAGGCCGGAGTTGAGGCGCGTATCGAGGGTGCGATCGAGGAAGCGCATCTGCAGGATTTTCTGTTGACCGCTGACGTAATTGCCATCGCTGTCAAAAAGTCCCGTCACCACGGTGACGTCATTCGTGTTGCGGTCATTCACTTTTTTAAAAGTCAGCTTTTTTGCGTCGATTTTGGTGACGGCGGAAAGCGTAACGTCGCCGTTATCGCCCTTGAAATACTGCGTCTGGAGCACGGCGGGAAGGTCATGGATTTCATCGCGCGAGAAGAAAGTTTCTTCGATCTGCTGACTTGCCTGCGACTCCGGGCCTGCGGCTGCGCTCGCCGCGTAGTAGCCTTTGCGGACCTGAAGCACGTCATCCCTGTGATTTTTCAGCGTGACTTTGAGGGCGTGGAATTTGCCATCGAGTTTAAGGTTCTCCGGGGAAAAGCCGAGGACATAGACGTACTCGGGGGTGGCGGCAACGCGGGCCATTCCTTCATCGAAGTCGTTCGTGCCGTGATAGAAAGTGCCGCCGGTACCTTCCGCCAGATCGGCGATCACGTCGGTTACGGTCATCGATTCCGCGGTCCGGAACGGCGTCTTCTGCGCGAGGGTGGTGGAGTTCTGGATGTGTTCGCTCGCGCCTCCACCGGGCGTCATCGTATAAAGTCCGCGGGCGTCGAGCCCGCCGATGACGACGCTGGCTTTGATGGCACGCTCGATGAGGTTCATTTCTTCCTGACGCCGGTCCTCAAGCACCAGATAGCCGGGGGAAATGAGGACGATGTTCCGCTTACCGGGCATCGACGTCATCCGGGCGATCAGGGCGCGGGTCACACTGAGGCCGGCTTCGGTATCGCGGTCGCCGAATTGCACCGCGAGACGCGCGGACCGTTTGGCAGCCTCCACTGCCGTGCAGAATTGGGTGGAATCATGCGGCCCCTCGCATTGGCGAACCGATGCATTCAGCGCCGGGTCCGACGCCTGGTTGGGATCCATGGGAAGGTTGAGGCAGAACATGGCGTCGACCGAAGCGAGCCGAAGGGCATTCACGTCATCCTTGTTGTAAATCAGATCACCCGTGTAGTAATCGACCGCGGGGCAGGAATTCTGTTCCGCGGACTTCGCGGTGGACGCGTTGCTGACGGAAATGGCGTTCACGGCGGCGCGGATTTTGTCGCGATCGGCAGTGAATTCCAGGTTCTGCTGGCCGGACGTTGTGTATATGGCGATGCGTAGTTTCGGATTTCGAGAGGAATCGATCTGCCGCAAAGCGGCATCCCGGGTGTTCGCGAGATCCTGCAGAGAAAGGTGGAGGTCGTCGAAGAGGTAGGCGACGAAGTGGTCCGGGGTATCGTCTGCAGAGGGAGAAGGCGGACGGGAGGAAGTTGATGGCGGCTGAGCGGCTGAATTGGCGGCAGCAGGAGCCGCAATTTGCTCCTCGCCGAGCTTTTCGACGCTGAATTTGGAGATCAACTGCGGTTTTCCGTTGTCGAAAAGCTGAAAATCTTCGACGGCCAGATTGCCGACGGTGTGGCCCTGATTATCGCGGACGACGACGGGCACCGGAATGAGATTGCTGGTGGAGCGAAAAACAACCGGAGCGTCCTGCGAGGTCATTTCCGGGCTTTGGGCGGTGATCCCAAAAGCGAACACGAAAGCGAAAAAGCATAAACGAACCCAATCTCGGGTTAAGCCGTGTGAGTGCAATGAGATGGAAGGCAACCGGCGGCCGGTTGCAGGGCATGCAACGACTTTCATCCTCGTCTGCAAACATATCACGTCGTGGTGACGGAATTGCGCACCGATGCGGTAATCGATTCAGGCAAAAGTAAATATTTGTAGACGTTTGCGGAACAGTGAGAAGGACGGGTGCTCGTGGCATCGGGCGTGCTTGATTCCCGGCGGGAGGACGATGCAGCACATACGCAAACCCGAGCCGGAGTTCTTTGGCGTCACGACCGGCTCCACGCCATACTGTCACATTGCACGGGAGCTTCTGGAAGCTTTCGGGAATGCAGTACAGGAGCTCATGAAACTACATGAACAGCAGTTTCAGTGCGTGCTGGCAGGGGACACCGGGGCCAATCGTTTCGATCTTCTGATTCACGAAGCGAACGAGCGCAAACAGCAGGCGAAGTATACCTATATGGCGCACCTCGAACTTCACGGCTGCTCTTCAATCGAATATGGGACTGACGAACGTGGAACGCGAGAAACTGACAGACAGCATGCTGAAGATCCAATCCGTGCGGACAACGCTCGGGCAGGTGGATGAGAGCAAGGTACCGGATTCGGAGGAGATCCACCGGTGCCTGGAAGATGCGGACGCGAGTCTGCGGACGGCGCTCGGATATCAGAAGGCGAAATAGTTATTGGGCCACAGACTCACACAGATAAGACAACATCAGTCTCTCTGCTGACAGTGGGTTTCGGTGGTCATGGCGGCAAGCGCGCACGAAAGCAACGACCAGGCTGCGATGAGGAGAAACGCCAGGTGGTAAGCGTGCAGGCTGTAGATCTTCGCTCCTTTTAACATCGTCCCGGACCAGTGCTCGTCGAGAAGGATGCCTATGCCGGGCTGGAGGAGGACGTTGCCGAGCATATTTCCGATGTTTGTGGTGGCGGTGACGGTACCCATCTCCCCGGCGGGGACTGACTCGCGCGAATAGGCGAAGCCGAGGACTCCGCAGCCTGAGGCGAGGCTGGTGAGAGCGGCGACAATTGTGAACCCCGCCAGCGAGAGGTTCACCGCGTAAATCAGGATCAGCCATCCCGCGGTGCAGCCGAGCGCACCGGCGAGATAGGCGGTTTTTCGTTTACGCATGCGGTCCGACATGCCACCGAACAGCGGATTGGCAACCGCCCAGCAGATCAGCATGACGGACGAGATTGTCGCGGCGCCTTTCGGATCGAGGCCGAAACGCGCTTTGAGGAAGGACGGCCCCCAGAGTCCGGTGAAGGTCATGATGGGCCCGGCAAGTCCGCCTTGCGCGATGAGGATCAGCCATGCGTTTTTGTGGCGGAAGACTGTGCGAAGGCTTTGCCAGATCCCGGCGGGCGTGACTTTTTCCTGACGCCGCAGCGCGCGGGGCGCGTAGCTTTCGAGGCTCCTTTCCGAGGGGTCGTCCCGAACGATGATCCAGGCGACAACGCCGACGGCGAGAATGAGCGCCGCGGATGCGACGGCGGTACCGCGCCATCCGAAATATTCGACTCCGATGCGGAGCGGTACCTGCGCGAAGAGTGCGCCGAGATTGCCGAAGAACAGGGCGAGGCCGGAGAGCATGCCGAAGCGGTGCTGCGGGAACCAGTGGGCGGCGAGGCGGAGGACGACGAGCCATCCGACGGCGGTAGATCCGCCGATGATGGCGCGGCCCGCGCAGGCAACCGCGAAATTGCTGGTGGCGCCGAAAAGGAATTGTCCGGTAGCGGCGGAAATGGCTCCGACGGCGAGAAGCTTGCGAGGTCCCCAGGAGTTGGTGAGCGCGCCGATCGGGATCTGCATCGCGACGTAGAAATAGAAATAAAACGCGGAAAGATTGCCGAGGCTGGCTGCGCCGATATGGAAATCGCGCATGAGCTCGCCGGTCATGACGGCGGGGGCGTTCCGCAGAAAGAAGACGGCGAGATAGAAGACCGCGCCGATGCCCCAGACGAACCAGGAGAGCCACGCGGCGGGGTGCGGCCGCGCGTTCGCGTTACTGGCCGTTGCGGTAGATGTCATTGATGTTCCAGTGGCCGGGCGTCGGCGTGGGCGCGTTTTCCATCGGAACCTGAATGACAGTGGGGAGGCCAGAGGCGAGAGCTTCGCGGAGAGCCGGTCCCAGTTCGGCGGCGGATTTCACGAGGACGCCGCGTGCGCCGCAGGCGCGGGCGACGGCAGCGTAATCGATAGCGTAAGGCGCGCCGTTGCATTCGAACATGCAGCCGAAGCTCCAGCCGTAGTGCATGGCTTCGAGGCCGGCGATGGTGCCGAAGCCGGAGTTATCCATCACAACCCAAACGACCGGAAGATTGGCTTCCATGGCGGTGGCTACGACGGACATGTTGCTTCCAAATGCGCCATCGCCGATGAGTGCGACGGCTGCGCGATCAGGCTGAGCCATTTTCACGCCCAGCACGGCGGCGGGTCCGAACCCCATGGTGCAGAGGCCACTCGGGGTAATGAAGGTTCCGGGGACATCGATCGGGTATTGCTGGGCGACACCGTTTTTGTTCCAGCCGACGTCGGTCACAATGAAGCCGTCTTTGGGGAGCGCCTGATGGAGTTCGCTGAGGATGCGTTCGGGGCGGAGCGGATATTGATCGGAACTCCACTGGTGATCCCATCGCGCGGCGAATTCTTCGCGTCCGGCAGCGATGGTCTGGCGGAGTTCGGGACGAACGGTGTGGGGCTTGCCTTTGGCGGCTTCGGCGATCGCGCCGAGGGCAAGCTTCGCATCGGCTACCGCGCCAATTTCGGTGGGGAAGTTGCGGCCGATTTCGGCGGAATCGATATCGATGTGAATGAGGCGCGAGGGCGGGATCGAAAAGGTGAAGCGAGGATCCCAGGAACTGGAGTTCGCTTCGGCCAGGCGTGTGCCGACGGCCAGAATGAGGTCGGCGTCGCGGCAGAAGGCGTTGGCGACAGGAGTGCCCCAGAAGCCGGTCATACCCAGCAGCAGCGGATGCTTTTCGGCGAGGACACCTTTGCCCATGAGCGTGTGAGCGACCGGGATTTCGAGGGCTTCGGCGAGGGACTGCAGTTCGCCGGTGGCGCGGGACGACATGACGCCGCCACCAACGTAAAGCAGCGGACGGCGGGCGGCGGCGAGTTCGGAGGCGATGCGCTCGGCCATCGCCGGGTCGAGCGCGGGCCGGGAAAGGACGGGCGGCGTTTTAGTGAAGGAATTGACCGGGAGGTCTGCCGAGAAAATGTCCATCGGGATATCGATAAGGACGGGGCCGGGACGGCCCGATACCGAAAGATGGAACCCACGCTCGACGATGCGGGGGAGATCCTGCACGCGATCGACGCGATAGATGCGTTTGCAGAACGGGCGATAGATTTCGTACTGGTCGGCATCGGCATGGAGATTGACTTCCTGATGCGGATGGCGGCCGTAGTAGTGCGAGGGAATGTCGCCGGAGAGCACGACCATGGGGATGGAATCGAGCGCGGCATTGGCGACGCCGGTGGTGGCGTTGGTGAGGCCGGGGCCGAGATGAGTGAGCAGGACGCCGGGTTTGCCGGATGCGCGTGCGTAGCCGTCGGCGGCGTGCGCGGCAATCTGCTCATGGCGCGTGGAGATGAAGCGGATGCGGCTCTTGCCGAGAGCGTCGAGAAACGCGATGACCGTGTGGCCGCAGAGTCCGAAGATAACTTCGACTCCGAGGCGCTCCAGATAGTCCGTCAGTAGATAGGCCGCAATTCGGGTTTGCGTCGAAAGATCAGGGGCGCCTGTGTACTCCAGCGTGCCGGTTTTTTTCATGAGTAGTGACCGCGCCTGATCGTAGCATCGAAAGCGCTCCTCTACAAGCCAGGTAACGGTAGCCGCACCGTTAGCCGCGTTGAAAAGAAACGATTAGCCGGGAGGCACTGCAATGCGTTACGGTGTTGGAACCGTTACAGGCCACACGAGGGACGGCGCGAGTGATAGGGTTATTCGAGTAAAAGCTATTCTCAACAGGAGCCGCATGACCAGGATGTTCAGGAACCGTCTGGGTTTGACTGCAGTGGCGATCGGGCTGTGCGCGGTGTGGGCGCTGGCGCAGCAACCGCCGGCCGGCGCTCCCGGCGGCGGCGGACGCGGGCGAGGCGGATTCGGCGGATCGGGCCGCGGTGGAAGGGGCCGCGGACCACGCGCGCGCAAGGTGGTGCTGGCATGGGCGGACACGCGCAACGGCATCGCGCAGCACGATTCGACTTCACACGCTCTGGCGCTGATCGAGCGGCTGGGCTATGAGTCCGGCATGTGGGATACGTATATCCGGACCGATTCGAATATCATTTCGTACCAGCCGAAGATGACGACGGGACAGCCGGCGAGCGGCGGTCCGAGTCTGGCGAATGTAGACGCGATCTTTTTCATGGGGCATCGCGAGATTCAGCTCGACGATCAGCAGAAGGCGGATTTGCTGAAGTTTGTCCACGATGACGGCAAGGGTTTTGTGGCAGCGCATGTGGCGCTGACGTCCATGATGTCGTGGCCGGAGTTCGGGGAGATGCTGGGTGGGCAATTCGATCAGCATCCCTATGGGTCTGTGGCGGGGACGGTGATCAACGAGGATCCAGCGTTTCCGGCGACGAAGCATTTCCCGCTGACATTCCCGCTGACCGATGAGTTTTACCAGGTCAAAGATTTTTCGCGCGAGAAGAGCCGCGTGCTGCTGCGGCTGGATATTTCGAAGCTCCCGCCGAATCCCGGCGTTCACAGCACGGACGGCGATTTTCCGCTGGCCTGGGCGAAGATGTACGGCAAGGGCCGCGTCTTTTATTCTTCATTCGCACACGATTCCAGGACGTGGGACAACCCCGACATCTATCACATGTATTTCGAAGCGATCCGCTGGGCGCTGGGGATGACGGATGCGGATATCACTCCGCGGCCCTATCCAGGGACGCCTGCCGCGGTGAATGCGGCGCCGGCACGCTGACGGATATCCGGAGATAAAAATGAACAGAACCGTTCTCGCGCTGGGCGCGGCTGCCGCGCTGCTCGCTGGAGTATCCGCGCGCGCGCAAAACAACTGGGCGTCATTTGGGCAGGATCAGGGCGCGACGCGATTTTCGAAGCTGAATCAGATCAATACGTCGAACGTGACCAGGCTCGAACGGGCGTGGACTTTCCACACGGGCGCGACCAATGCGCAGAACGAAATGACGCCGATTGTGGTGAACAGCGTGATGTATCTTTCGGCGAGCAATGGCTACTTCGCGGTGGATGCAGTTACGGGTCAGCAGATCTGGAAATACGACGCGCAGGGGACGACGGAGCGCGGGGCCGCTTACTGGCCGGGCGATGCGAAATCCCCGGCGCGCGTGATTGGCGGGGTGGGGAACACGATTGTCGCGCTGGATGCGAAAACGGGCAAACTGGTTCCGGGATTCGCGAAGGAAGGCGTACTGGATATCGGAACGCGGATGCAGTCGCCGCCCGCAATCTACAAGGACATGCTGATCGCGCCGAGCATGGACCGGCTGGTGCGGGCGTGGAATATCCGGACAGGGGAGCTGGTGTGGACGTTCAATCTGGTGCCGCAGCCGGGCGAGCCGGGACATGAGACGTGGGAGAACGATGCGTGGAAGACGACGGGCGGCGTGAATGTGTGGGGGCACATTACGGTGGATACGACGCTGGGGATCGCGTTTGTGCCGACGGCTCCGCCTTCGCCGGATTATGTCGGCGTGAACCGGCCGGGCGATACGCTCTACGGGACGTCACTCGTCGCACTCGATGCGAATACCGGGAAGCTGAAGTGGTATCACCAGCTCGTGCATCACGATTTGTGGGATTTCGATTCCGCGGCGGCGCCGTCGCTCGTGGATATCGTGCAGAAGGGGGTGAGGATCCCGGCGGTCGTGCACATGGGGAAAACAGGCCTCATGTATATCTTCGACCGCCGGGATGGGAAACCGATTTTCGGGATGGAAGAGCGGCCGGTGCCGCAGAGCACGGTGCCGGGGGAGAAGTCGTCGCCGACGCAGCCGTTTCCGGTGAAGCCGGAGCCGATTGCGCGGATCAGCATGAAGATGTCCGAGATTCCGAAGAACATTACGCCGGAGCTGGCTGCGTACTGCCAGGGTCTGGTGGAAAGGTACAAGCTGGAGGACGCGGTTCCTTATAATGCCTGGAAGGTGGGGCAGGACGTTGTGGAGTATCCGGGAGCGATTGGAGGCGGGAACTGGAATGGAGTTTCGTTCAATCCGTCGCTGGGGCTGATTTTTACGAATGTGATGAATGCAGGGCAGTGGGGACATATTGAACAGCGCGCGGCGGGCGCGGGACGCGGGCGCGGTGCGTTTGGTGGTTCCGGCGGGCGCGGGCGTGGCGGACGCGGCGGAGGTCCGGGAGGTCCAGGCAGTGGTGGGCCGCCGGCCGGGGCCGGGTTCGCGCGCGGCGGTGCGGCGGGAGCGTCGGGTCCTTCTTATGCGAAGGTTACGCCGGAGGGCGGAAGATTCTGGCAGCCGGATACGCGATATTCGTGCGCGCCTCCGCCGTGGGGTGAACTGGTGGCGGTGAAGGCGAACACAGGCGATATTGCCTGGCGTGTACCCCTGGGCGAATTCGATGCGCTGGCGGCGAAAGGGCTGGAGACGGGGACGCCGAACACGGGCGGTAGTATTACGACCGCCGGGAATTTGATTTTCATCGGGGCGAGCGTGGATTCGAAATTTCGGGCATTCGATGCGCGGACGGGGAAGGCGTTATGGTCGGTGAAGGTGGATGCGCCGGCGCATTCGATTCCGGCGACGTATATGGGGCGCGATGGGAAGCAGTATGTTGTGGTGTCGGCGGCGGGCGGCGGATTTTTGCGGGATCCGACTGCGGATGCGGTGATTGCGTTTGCGCTGCCGGGTAAGGGGAAGTAAGCGCGTCAGAAGATCTCGGAGTTGTAGAATTCGCCGAAGAGTTCTTCGTCCGAGGGGCGATCTTCGGGAATGGGACGGCTGACCCACGTCACGTTCATGTAGTGTTTGAGCGAGACGTTCTCGTTGGTGCTGTTGCCTCCCCAGAAGCCACAACCCATGCTCGACGTCATTGGCATGCCATTCGTGAACGTGCCGGCGTTGGAACTCGACTGAATCTGGCGAACCATCATGCGGCTTACCGGCGCCATCAACGCGAGCTCGTTGATGTGCTCGTCGTTCCAGGAGTAGATCCCGCAGGAGTGGCCTTTGCCGCCGGTTTCGAAAATCCGGCGGACCATATCGAGCGCCATCGGCCAGCCGGTGTATTTGAAAATGCTCAGGACGACTCCGAGCTTTTCCGTGGAAAAGAAATGTTCTTTGCCGATGTTCCGCTCGCGAACGATGAAGAAAGTTTTGTCTTCAGGAATTTCGAAGCCGGCGAGTTTGGCGACAGCGTCGGCCGAGCGAGCGATGGTGGCTGGCGTGCGATGGCCTTCGGAATCCCAGTACGCGGCCTGTAGCTGAGCTTTCTCTTTTTCGTTGACGAGATAGCCGCCTTCGAGCTGGAGCTGATTCAGAAAGGCGTCGTAGATGGTGCTGTCGACGATGAGATTGCCGTCGGCCGAGCAGCCGGACCCGTTGTCATTCGTTTTGCTGATGCGGGTGTTGCGGGCGGCGATTTCGATATCGGCGGTTTCATCGAAAACCATCGTGGCGTTACCGGCTCCGACGCCGAATGCCGGTTTGCCGGAGCTGTAGGCGGCCCGCACCATCGCTTGTCCGCCGGTGGCCATCGTGACATCGCAGATTGACATGATTTCCTGCGAGAGTGGAATGCTGGGCGATTCGACGCATTGCAGAATATCTTCGGGGGCGCCCAGTTTCTTCAGAGCGGCGCGCATTACGCGGATGGTTTCGTTTGTCGTCTTTTTGCTGGCCGGATGCGGGCAGAAGATCACGGCATCTTTGCATTTGATGGCGTAGATTGCCATGCCGGCGGGGGTTACGTAGGCGCTGGTGACCGGGATGAGCGCCGCGACGACGCCGGCGGGCTTCGCGTATTTCACGATGCCTTTTTCGGGGAGCTCTTCGATGATGCCCATGCTCTTCTGGCGGAGGGCGTCACGAAGGATGCCGAGGACTTTGGCTCGGCGCGTGGGCGTCCGGCTGCCAAGGCCGCTTTCATCAACGCTCATGTTGGCTAGCTTTGTGGCCGTCTCCATGTTGGCCGTAGCCCAGGCGACAGCGCGGCAGAGACGATCGACAGTGGCCTGATCGTAGTCTTTGATGGCGTCCATGGCGGCGCGAGCCCTGGCCAGCATCGACGCCGCGAGTTGCTTTTCCTGCTCGGTGATAGCTCTTGCCATGATCTATTCCATTTCGCGCGGCGGTTCGCCGTCGTACTCCAGCGGGATGTGAATCCGCATGGGTTTTTCGCGCGCGTATTCTTCGGCGACTTCGGCGGTGAGCCCGGCAACGCGCCCTACGATGAAGATGAGTTTTCCGGCTTCGGGCGGAAAGCCCATGTCATAGAGGAGGGCGGCAAGAGAGCCGTCAATATTGACCGGAAGTGCTTTGCCGTGTTCGCGAACGGCTGCATCGAGAGCTTCCATGAAGTGCACGCCGTCTGCGGCAATGCCCTCCTCGCGCGCCATGACGAACAGGACCGGCGTGCGCGGATCGACGATATGGGTGCGATGGCCCATGCCGGGCAGACGCTTCTTCGCGGCGCGGGCTTTTGCGACGATTTCGCGGGCCGCTTCGGCGAGCGGGATGGATTTCTCGCGGGCGAGAGCGACGCCGTCCGCAATCATCGTCATGCAACGTGCGCCGGCGCCGCCGTGATCGTTCCCGATGGCGAGGATGCCGGCTGCGACGGCTGCCGCCAGAGATTCGCGATTGCCGGAAGCGGCGAGCCGGGCGGTCGCGCAGGAGGGTGCCCCGGAACCGTGATCGGCGACGGCGGTGAGAAGGGCGTCGAGAAGGCGGCGTTCGTGCGGATTGGGAAGGCGGCCACGGTGGAGCAGGAAAACGGTATCGGCGAATGAGGCACGCTGCATGAGCTGCGTGACGTCGTAGCCGTGAAGGCGGATAGAAGTTTCGTCCGTCTGGACGATTGCGGTGCGCCAGGGTTGCTGCAATCTTCTATTATCCGGGTAGCGAGGGGCAATTCACAGCGTGCAGGGGGCGTTTACGGTAGCGCGACCGTTAAACGCGACGTATTGTTAGACTCTCGGAATGAAGAAACTGGCGTTTGCGCTCGTTCTGGCGGCGTGGCCGGCGTTTGGGCAGACGCCGGACTGGACGAAAGTCCATGAGGAAGCGATGCGGCATTTTCGCGCGCTGGTGCAGATTGACAGCACCGATCCGCCCGGCAATGAGACGCGGGTCATCGAGTATCTGAAGAAACAGCTCGATGCGGAGGGGATTCCGAGCGTCGTGGACGGGAAGGATCCGGCGCGGCAGAATCTGATCGCGCGGATCAGGGGGAACGGCACGAAGCGTCCGGTGATCATCATGGGCCATGCGGACACTGTACGGGTCGATCCGTCAAAGTGGATTTTTCCGCCATTCAGCGCGACCCTCGACGGCGGCTGGGTCTATGGGCGCGGGGCGCGCGATGACAAAAGCGACGTTGTGGCGGATCTGATGACGATGCTGCTGCTGAAGCGGCTCGGGGTGAAGCTCGATCGCGATGTGATCTTCATTTCCGAAGCGGGTGAGGAGGCGGCGACGGCGTTCGGGATTGAATATCTCATCGATCAGCACTGGAAGGATATCGACGCCGAGTATTGTCTGGCGGAAGGCGGCGGGGTAACGCGCAAGGGCGGCAAGGCGATTTTCGCCACGATTCAGACGACGGAGAAGCGGCCGATGGGTGTGACGCTGGAGGCCACCGGAACGTCCGGCCATGCATCGATGCCCCGCGTCGATAACGCCGTTGTGCATCTGGCTGGCGCGGTGGAGAAGATTGCGAACTGGGAGCCGCCGACGGAGTTCAACGACACGACGCGAACCTATTTCGAGAAACTGGCGAACGTGAGCACTCCGGATGACGCGGCGCGATATAAGGGATTGTTCGATTCTTCGAAGTCGGCCGCTGTGCATCGCTATCTGGCGGAGAACGATCCACAGGCGTATTCGATGCTGCATACGTCGATTTCGCCGACGATGCTGCAGGGCGGCGCGCAGGTGAATGTGATCCCCTCGGCCGCGAATGCGACGCTGGATATACGTGCTCTGCCGGGCGAGGATATGGACCGGTTCTACGATCTGATGCGCGGAGTGATCAACGATCCGCAGGTAAAAATCGTACCGAACCAGGCGAACGGGCGGCCGGCTGCGCCGCCTTCGGCGATTACGTCCGATGCCTATCACGCGATTGAGGCGGCGTATGGGAAGATCTACAACGTGCCGGTAATGCCCCTGATGGGAACTGGTGCAACCGATAAAGCCTTTCTGCGCGCGAAGGGCGTGCAGAGTTACGGAATCGGCGCGATGACGGACGTAGAGGACACGGCGAAGGGATTTGCCTCCCACAGCGATCAGGAACGAATTCTGGTGGATGCGGTGTACCGCCACGTGGAATTCATCTGGGAAGCAGTGCAGGGGATCGCGGCTGCCATGAATTAGCCTGATGTAGTTCGATCGTCACCAGCAATCCGGGAGTGACGTTCTTCGCGTCGATCGTTCCGTTGTGCAACTGCACGGCGCGCATGGCGATCGCGAGGCCCAGTCCGATTCCGCCAGTGGAGTTGGTGCGCGAATCGTCGACGCGGAAGAAGGGCTGGAAAATCTGCGAGAGCTGATCGTCGGGAACGCCCTGTCCGCGGTCCCGGACTTCGATTTTCGCGCGGCCGGCGGCGGCGCTCAGCTTCACGTCGATTGTCCCGCCTTCGGGCGAGTAACTGATGGCGTTGCGGATCACATTCTCGACAGCGCGGCGCAGCAGCTCCTGATCGCCGCTGACGTCGATGTCGGGCTGGATATCGAGAGCGAGATTGCGGGAATGCGCCGCCGCTTCGACGGTACAGTCTTCAGCGACATCGCGCACGAGCCGGTCGAGATGAACTGTCTGGATGTCGCGCGAGGCGGGATCGCCTTCGGCGCGGGTCATCTCGAGCAGAGAGCCGACGAGCGTGGTGAGGCGGCCGACCTCCTTGCCGATGCGGAGCTGGGCTTTTGCGCGATCGGGGTCGGTGTTCAGGAGCGCGGCGGCGAAGCTGAGGCGCGCGAGCGGAGAACGGAGTTCGTGGGAGACATCCTGCAGGAGGCGGCGCTCGGCAGTCAGAAGAGTTTCGATGCGATCGGCCATGCGGTCGAAGGAGCGCGCAAGGTCGCCGATTTCATCACGGCGACGAGAGCGTTCGCGGATCGAGAGATCGCCCTGGCCAAAGCGATCGAACGTGCGGGCGAGCGAGCGCAGCGGGGAATAAATGTGATACGCCATTGGCCAACAGAGCGCGGCGAGCGTGAGGAGAATGAGGGCGTAGTAGGGGAGGGTTGTCCACGGGTCGAACGAGAAAGTGGCTTCGACGATCATCGCGTATCGATGATCGGGACTCTGCACGCCCACGGCGATTCCGCCCGGTATTCCGACGGGATGGTCCCACTGGTTCTGCAGGAGAGTGCTCAGGTCGGAGCGATCGTGGCCGTTGGTCACATCGTGGTTGCCGGAATCGAGCACGAAGCTGCGCCAGCCCATTGAACGATTCACGCGGGCCAGGAAATCCGCGGCAGCGCGGCTGCCCTGCGTTTCATAGAGCGCCCGGGTTTGCGCGAGTTCCAGCTCGAGTGTGGTGTGAAAGACGGCGCCCGCGCCCATATGGAGCTCGATTTCGCGGCTGATGAAGAAGAACAGCACCATCGAAATGGTGAGGGTAAGGAGCGCCCAGACGAGGATCTTCGCGTAGACCGATCTCACTGTTCGCCCTCGCGAGTCCTCTGCCGTGAGGCGAGCATGTATCCCGTGCCGCGCACGGTATGGATAAACATTTCTTCGCCGTTATCGAGCTTTTTGCGAAGGTGGCTCACGTGGACATCGAGCGAGCGTTCAAACGGGCTGGCTTCGCGCTGATAGAGAGCGGCGGTGAGGGCATCGCGGGAGACCACGCGGCCGGCAGCGTGAGCAAGGCAATCCAGAATATCGAATTCGATGGAGGTAAGCGGGACAGGTTCGCCGCGCAGCCAGGCCTGGCGCGTCGCAGGGCGAATGCGGAGACTGCCGCATTCGAGAGTTTCGCCGGACTGCGCGGCGCGGCCGGAGCGGCGCAGAACGGCGCGCACGCGGGCGAGCAGCTCTTCGGGAGCGAATGGCTTGGGGAGGTAATCGTCCGCGCCGGTGTTGAGGCCCTCGATGCGGTCAGAAGGGGCGATGCGCGCGGTCAGCATGATGACGGGAATCGCGCTGCGCCTGCGAATCTGGCGGAGGGCTTCGAAGCCGTCAAGTACAGGCATCATGACGTCCAGGATCAGGAGATCGTGCGAACCCTCGACGGCGTGGCGTATGGCGTCGCGTCCGTTGTGGACGGCTTCGACTTCGAAACCATGATGCGAGAAGAACTCGGCCATCATCGAACAGAGCTCGGTGTCGTCTTCGGCGAGGAGAATAGCACCCTGCGATTCCATCCTCCATAGTTGTAACCCGTTTGCATGCTTGCTGTCGCGGTGCTTTACAAATCTTAAGAGCCGGAGGTCCGGCGCTTATGTTGTACTCGGAATCGATGAGTACGATTTACGCGTTTGAGGACATTCGCGAGCAGGAGAACAAATTCGTCCGCGAGTGCCAGAGCGGGAGTGTTTCGGCCTGGGAGGAACTGGTGAGCCGTCACCGGCGGCGAATCTATAACCAGTGCTACCGGTTCACGCGCCGCGTTTGCGAGGCGAATGATCTGACACAGGACGTGCTGCTGCGTGTGTACTGCACGCTGGGGAGTTTTCGGGAAGAAGAACTCTCGTTTGTGGCATGGCTGAATCTGGTGACGCGTAATCTGCTGATTGATCATTACCGGCGCACGCGCCGCGACCGTCTGGCGGTTTCGCTCGATACGCGGAGCCCGCGCTTCGTGACGATGAAGGAAAACCCCGGGGTGCGGTACGAGCGAACGGAAAAGAGCGGAATTCTTCGCGCGGCGCTGGCGAAACTGCCGGTAGAACTGCGGCAGGCGGTCTGGCTCTACGACATGCAGGGCTGGAGCTACAGCGAGGTCGCGCAACGTACGGGCGTGCCGGTGGGAACGGTCAAATCACGGCTGCATCGAGGGCGGGCGTCGCTGGCGCATCTGCTGCGGCGATACCGGCTGGCAGCTTGAAGGAGAGACGATGCGAATCGCGAAATCGGTGTGGGTCCTCTTTCCCATTGCGGCTTTGAGTGCGGCTGCAGCGGCGGGGGCGGCGGTGCCCTCATTCGATGCAGCATCCGTGCGGGTGGCGGCGCCGCCGGACTTCGCGAGCATGCGTTCCGGGCCTCCTCCGATGGGCGTGCATTACGATTCGGGACGGCTCGACATCAAGAGCATGCCGCTGCGCGACGTGATCGTGGCGGCCTACCGCATCAAGACCTATCAACTGGAAGGGCCGGACTGGATGCGCGGCGTGATGGTGGATATTTCCGCGAAGCTGCCGGAAGGTGCGACTGACGACCAGATTCCGGAGATGCTGCAGACACTGCTGGCGGACCGCTTCGGGCTGAAAGTCCATCATGAAAAGAAAGATGAGCCGGTATATTTCCTGACGGTGGCGAAGAGTGGATTGAAGATGAAAGAAGCGCCGCAGGAGGAGGGGAAGACGGCCGCGCGTCCGAAGGACCCGAAGGCGCCCGATTTCGGCATGATGGGGCGGATGTCGAATTCGACAATGAGCGGCGATCCGATGCGCGGGATGGTGATTACCGGGCCGGGCGGCGATGTCACTAAGGTGACGATGAGCGGCGCCGGAATCCATCTGGAAGCTTCAAAGATGGACATGGCGACACTCACGGATCAATTGACGCAGTTTCTCGACCGGCCGGTCATCGACAAAACCAATCTGGCGGGAAGTTATGACGTGACGCTCGACCTCTCCATGGGCGACATGATGAACATGATGCAGAAGCAGGGATTTCCGGGTGGAGGCGGTCCTCCGCCGGGCGCGGGCGGGGGGCCGGGAGGGTTTGGGCCGCCTGGTGGATTTCCGGGCGGTGGATTTCCGGCAGCCAGCGGCGATACCAGCTCAACGGTCATGCAATCGCTGCAAAAGCTGGGCCTGAAGCTGGATCCGGCAAAATCCCCGGGGGATCTGCTGGTGATCGATCAGTTGGAGAAGGCCCCCACGGACAACTGATCCCTTCCGGAACTTTACAAATTTTAAGAGCTTTCCGGCCCGAGTTGTGGTTTGATATCCGAAAGCGCGGAATTAGCCGCGCTTCAAATTCAAAACGGGGATCAAATCAATGCGCAGATGGATTTTGTTGTTCATAGCGGTACTCGGACTTACTTTCGCCGCGTTCGGTGATGAAAACGCGGCCGGAACCTGGAAAGCTACGATGGATACGCCGAACGGGGCGGCGGAAAACACCTTCGTTCTCGCTGTGGATGGAGCCAAAGTGACCGGGTCGATTACCGGCATGATGGGGACGGTGCAGATCACGGACGGCAAGCTCGACGGGGACAAGATTTCCTTTTCAATTAACACAGACTTTGGCGTCATCTCTTATTCCGGCACCGTCAAAGGCGACGAGATGAAGCTGACGCTGAGCGCGGGCGGAGGCCAGTTCACGTTCGACCTTGTGGCGCATCGGGCAAAGAGTTAGTGTTGTGTCTCTGACATATCTGCAGTGATTCAGGCACATGCGATTTCAGCCGCGCCGGCTCAAGCGCGGCTGAAATCGCGTGCCCTGTTGCAAATGCCGGAGCCTGCGCGATTAGAACCGCACGCAGGCCGGCATCCTGCCACCTCTGTTTACAAAACTTCAAGGTGCTGGTCCATCCATTTGTGCTCTGATGAAGGGTCAGATGCACGAAGGACCCGCATCCATGAGGACGGTCTTATGATTTCCCGAAAATCGTTATTAACTGCTTGTATAGCCGGAACGGCGATGGTCTGTCTGGTGTTCGCGCAGCCTCCCGGCGGACGCGGTGGCACTGGCGCGCAGGGCGGGCCCGGAGGACCGGGTGGCGGGCGTGGCCGCGGCGGCCGCGCGGGTGGATTTACCCAGTACACGCGTCCACTGGCTCCGGCCGACGTCCTGGCTCGCGGCCGCGCGCTGTACGAATCGAACTGCGCGTCGTGCCACGCGTCCGACCTGCGAGGCGTGGCTGGCAAAGGAAACAATATTCTCCATTCCGGCGTGACGATGAATGACAAGAAAGGCGAACTGGTTACCGCCGAGCTGAAGAAGCACGCGCAGCCCATCAGCCTTTCGGATAACGATTCGGAGACGGTGGCCGAGTACATCCACAGCATCCTTGCCACGATGGGCGGGCAGGGAAGTCCGCCGCGGAGCGAGACGAATCCCGAGCTGAACGTGCTGGTGGGTGACACGAAAGCCGGCGAGGCGTATTTCGGTAAGCACTGCGCGAGCTGCCATTCGCTCACGGGCGATATGAAGGGCATCGCAACGAAGTACAGCGATCCGCGCGCGCTGCAGAATGGTTGGGTGGCCGGCACGGCGCCGGTTGGCGGCGGTGGGCGCGGCTTCGGCGGGTTTGGACGCGGAGGCGCCGGCGGCGCGGGCAATCAGGCAACGGTCACGATGCCGAATGGCCAGAAGTTCGAAGGACGAGTGGTGCGGAACGATGACTACATCATCATTCTGACGCTGGCGGACGGCACCCGAAAAGTGTGGCCGCTGGATATCAAGGGCCCGAAGCCGACCATTCAGGTGAAGGATCCCCAGGAAGCGCACAAAAAGATGGTGCTCGAAATGGATGATCCCGACAACAAGAACATGCACGACGTCACGGCTTACCTCTGGACGCTTAAGTAAAGGGAATGAACAGACACATGAAAAAGATCATTGCTCTTTTATCTTTTGTGGCGGCGCCGGTGCTCGTGCACGCGCAGGGCGGGCTGGACCCGGCCGATCTTCTGAAGCCGCTTTCGGACCAGTGGGTCACTTACTCAGGTGACTTCACGGGCAAACGCTTCAGCTCGCTGAAATCCATCAACACCGCTACGGTAAAGAACCTGAGTCTCAAGTGGATGATTCCGACGCCCCAGACGGGTTGCGGCCCAACCGGCGTGAATCAGAATGGCGGTGGTTTTGGAGGCGGTTTCGGCGGTGGGTTCGGTGGGTTCGGGGGCGGAGGCGGCACTCCCATCATCGTGGGCGGCCTCGGTACGGGCGATGCGAATAACTGCGGACCGGCCCGTCTGGGCGGCGGGATTCTCTTCGTCGATAACATCATCTACGCGGCCGCGCCGGATAACGTGTTTGCGATCGACGCGCACGACGGCACTGTGCTCTGGCACTACTACTGGAAGACACGCGGCGGCACCAGCCTTGCGACACGCGGCATCGGAATGTGGCACGACAACATTTATTTCGAGCTGCATGATGACTGGGTTGTCTGCCTCGATTCGAAGACCGGCAAGGAGAAGTGGAAGAAGGAGATTTCCAGTTTTGACGAGCAGTACTTCTCGTCGAACGCGCCGATGGTGATCGGCAATCACGTGCTGGTGGGAACCGGGAATGACACCGACCGGCCGGCGTATCTGAAATCGCTCGATCCGGAAACCGGTGACGAGCAGTGGCGGCTGTATTCGACGGCGCAGAATCCCGGTGACCCGGGGGTGGAAACCTGGGCGAGCCTCGATGCGGCACGCCATGGCGGCGGTACTTCGTGGATTCCCGGATCGTACGATCCGGAAACACACCTCTATATCTTCGGGACAGGCAATCCCACGCCGGCTTACACGGCGGGGCGCGGAGATGGCGACAATCTTTTCACGTCGTGCCTGCTCGCGGTGAATGTGGATACCGGCAAAATTGCCTGGTACTTCCAGACATCGCCGCACGATACGCACGACTGGGATTCGACCCAGACCCCCGTCCTGGTGGATATGCCTTTCAACGGGCGTACTCGCAAGCTGGTAATGGCGGCGATGCGCAACGGCTATTTCTTCGTTCTGGACCGTACCACAGGCGAACATCTCATCACGAGCAAGCTCGGTATGGTGAATAACTATGCGTCCGGAATCAATCCGGATTCCCCGCTGCATCTCAACAAGCGTGGCGAAGTGCAGCGCAATCCGAACAAAGATGCGCTGATTGCAGGTTCGCTGGTGAATAACGACGTTCTCAACTATCCGCCGCCGACGTTTTCGCCGGATACCGGCTTGTTCTATGTGCACGAAAACAATTCGCTGCGGATTTATTATCTGACCGATCCCGATCCGCGCGGATCGATGGGATTGGGCGGTACCAGCAACGGCGCCAACATGAGCTGGCCGACGTACATCGACGCGATCGACTACAAGACCGGCAAGGTGCAGTGGCGGCACGAAGTGGCGACGAGCGTCGGCTTGCTCTCGACCGCCGGCGGAGTCCTCTTCCTGAGCGACGGCAACGGTCTCGCGGCATGGGAAGCGAAGTCCGGCACCCCTCTGTGGCATGCGCAGATCGGCGGTCTTTCGAGCCCGCCCGAAACGTTCCTGCTGGATGGCAAGCAGGTGGTGCTGGCGACAGGCGGCAACGGGTTGTTCCTTTTCCAGTTAAATAACTAGCACTGATTGCAGCCGCAAAAAAAGCGCGCCGTGAGAGCACGGCGCGCTTTTTCCTTTGCGGCGGCGGCCAATTAGTGAACTGCGACTTTCACCTGACGAGGTTTGGCATTTTCCTTTTTCGGCAGGGTGATGTTGAGAACACCGTTCTTGTATTCCGCGCCGACTTTTTCCGTATCGACTGTCGGTGGAAGCGCGAAGCTGCGGAGGAAATCCCCATAGCCGCGCTCGATGCGGTGGTAGCCTTTGGCGTTTTGATCTTTCTCGAATTTGCGTGTGCCGCTGAGAGTAAGAGTATTGTTTTCCACACGGATGTCGATATCTTCGGACTTGACGTCCGGCAAATCCGCGCGGAGAGTTACGGCGTTATCCGTTTCGAAAATGTCGACCGCAGGGGACCAGGGACGGCTGCCGCGCGGTTCACTCATGAGTCGGGTTACTGCGTCCTCAAAGAAGCGCAGGCCCTGGAACGGATCGGTTGTGGTTAGCGAGGTGCTCATACCAGAAATAGGGTTCCTTTCTTAGATGATTCGGCTGGCCGGTGCTGGCGGCCAACCGGAGGAGAAGAGCACGTCTCGGTCAAGAGTTTCGGATTTCACATAGGCGCGTAATCAATTGTCAGTCGGCTTCGATTCGACGTGATCGATCACCCAGACGGAGACCGGACGTTTATCTTCCACCAGCTTCAATCCAAGTTGTTCTGCGAGGGCGTCCGGGAAGGAGATGGCGCCCGTGGGTTCCGCAGCTTCGCCGGAAGGCGCCGGACCGCCTGCCGCGTCCGCGCCGCCGCGTCCGGGGCCACCGCGCAGGGCAAAAGGATAGCTGAAGTTGATGGTGAAGTCGTAGCCGCCATCGAGGCCGGTGGCGTTGATTACGGGCGTACTGATGTAGCCGCCTGCAATTTGGGGAATACGCTCAGCAAACTGATCCATCGTGACGTTCTGGAACATGGCGAGGCGCTGCCGGGCGGGCATCGTATTGCGCGGATCTTTGCCGTCGGGCCCCGGACCCTCATTGGTTTTTGTCCGCTCGGCGGGATCGGCCTTTTTCATTTTCGGCTTCACCGCGACGAGTTTCCAGGCCGTCAGCACGCGGTCTTCCTGATGCATGGCGAGTTTGAAGCGGTCTTTCAGGAGAGATCGCATCATCGTCCACGCAGCATCGCTGTCGTCCGGAGAGGCGAAGGGTGCGAGCATTGGGCCCTGGGGAGCGGAATCAGGAGCCGGGGCAGTGGATGCCGGCGGCCTGGCAACGATGCTGTAGAGGTTATTCAGCGCGTCCGTCATGGATGGAGCCGCAATGAGCCGGTTATCGTCAATGGCGTATGCGGATGTGATGAGGTTTCGCAACTGCATGGCTGAGAAATTGACGCCACCACCGCGAGTGATCTGAACGCGGCGCGGTCCTGGCGCGGGTTCGACTGGGCGCACATCGGCAACTTCGAATTCCGCGGGAATTTTCAAAGCCAGAGCTTCCGTCACACCGGCGGCATTGGGCGTGGGCCGTTCTGCCTTATCGACGATCAATACGTCCTGAGCGAGCTGGACCGAATTCAGCCTGAGGCCGAGTTGCTTTTCGACCGCATCGAAAATGGTGATGTTGTCGGAGGGTTGAGTGGTCAGCAGTATACGGATCTGGAGCGAGGTCCTGTAGTCGAAATCCCATTTGCCGTCGAGGCCGGTCTTGTTCTCGACCGGGTTCGTGATTCCGTTCTGCGAAACCTGATTCGTCAGCAATTTTGCAAACTCGTCCATTGTTATGTTGTGACAGGTGAAATTCTGGAAGATCGGGCCGGCATCCGAATTGATGCGGATGCCGCCGCCGGGCATTTGTGTGGCTCCCGGTCCGCCGATCTGCCCGCGGCAGCCCGTGTCGCCGCTGGAGCCATCCGACTGCTTCAGTTTGGGAGTTTTGCCGGCGGTGAGGGTATAGGCCTGAAGATCCTTCTTGTCCTTGTGAACAGCGAGGTGGAAGCGCTCGGCGAGCAGATCCTGGAGCATTAACTTCAGAGTTTCTGGATCCGGATGGGCGTCTGCCGCGACTTTGGCGGTGAGATCGTAATGGTCCCATTCCAGCCAGGTCGGACCGCCGATGACTTTGCCCGAATCCATGCCGTACGCATTGGAAATCAGATCCAGGAGACTGGCGTTTCGCAGCTCATAACGTGCGCTGGAGATCGTATTGCCGCCCCGGCCGCCAAACCGTATTACGCCGGTAGTATTGGCAGCGGGATGGATATCCGCCAGTTCGAACTTCGGTTTGGAATCGGCGGTTTGCGAAAGCGCGAGGCCGGCGAGCATGCCTGCGGCGGTTATAACGGCGAGGATCCGTCTCATGGAGAACCTCCTTCCCGGTTTCGACTCCGCGAGGGAGGTTTTTGTTACTAAGAATTTAGGGGATCGCGAAAGTTTCTGTGGAAATCAGTTCGCGCCGGGATTGGATTCCATGGAATCTATCACCAGGTATTCCACCGGTCCGTTCTGCTTTTTCAATAAATTGACGCCGAGCTGATCACGGAGGGCATTTTCGAGGGAGGGCGCGTCGATGGAAGGGTCATCGTCCATGGCGTAGCGGAATTTGTACTCGTAATTTCCGGTGACGCCAGTGCGGTTCCAGACAGGCTGATGGAGAAAAAGAGCCAGGTTTTGCGCCAGTTGATCGATGGTGCCGTAATGCGACGTGACGAGAGTAATTCCATTTTCGGGTATCGTTCCCACGACGTAAGATCTGTCGTTTTCCGGAAGCTGGGATTGTTTCACTTTCAGGCCGCCCTTTGTCAGGGTGAGGGCAGCCCCGTCCACATCTTTGGAAACGAGACGCGCCTGTTGTTTGAAGCGAGTCGCAAGCAGCGTTCTGGTCATCTGGCGCATCTCGTCCGCCGTCGCGTCGTGGTTCGTGGTGGCCTCGATTTGGACGATAGGGTCGCCGTGAACGCCGCTGATTCGATCGATCGGGATGTTCCAGGCGAAGCTATTGAGGTAATAGAGGTCAGTCTGCCACGTCATGCGACGCGCGGTGAGCGTCGGCCTCGTCGCCATAGTGCCGTCATTTTTCGCGGCCAGCTTCACCGAAATCACATCGAATGCCGGACCGGTCTGGGCTGCGGCTGTGGCGGTTAGCAAAAAAATAGCCAGCCATTTCATGAATTTATTATGCTCCAGAACGTGTCCGGGGTCGAGCGATATCATGCGGATGTGGCGAGTTACTGCACCAGGCGGGCACTCCTTTTCTGCACTTACGCGGCGCTGGGCGGCCTTGCGGTCCTGGCGGCGGATTTCGCGCAGGAACTGTTCAATCATACGCAGGCGAAGGTCGTCGACAACCTGAAACGCTTCCCGCGCTACGTCTGCGTGCAGACTGTGTCCCGCGCTCAATATCAATTGCCGCCCGCGGGATCGAGTTGCGCTTCGGCGATTGCGAATAACGAGCGCAACAGCGCCGACCGTATTCTCCGCTGGCATGACCGCCTGCGGCTGGATGTGGCGGTCGGCGAGAAATCCGATATGTATTCATGGGCGGGCGCGAGTCAGTTCGAGTCCGGCGATCTTTCCGATATCGTCTCCCGGGGCACAAGCGGAAGCGGGGAATTCGCGTCGTTCCTGACCGGCGTCTTCGCCGGTGATGCGGGGAATTTCCGGTACACCGGCACGCAGGATTTGCCAATCGGCCGCGTAGCGTCGTTCGATTTCACGGTCCCCATCGAAAAGAGCCATTACCGGTATTCGGTGGACGGCAAGCAATACGCGACGACCGGATATCAGGGGACGTTCTTCGTCGATCCGGCGACTGCGGATTTGCGTGAGCTGGATGTTGACGTGAACAACTTTCCCCAGACGGCGGGAGTGTGCCGCGTGCAGGACAAGATCGAATACACGGAGACGAAAATCGGCGACGATACATTTCTGCTGCCGAGCCATTCGAGCATGGATGTGGTTTACCGTAACTCGACGGAATCGGAGAATATAACCACGTTCTCCGGCTGCCGGGAGTATACGGGCGAGTCCACAATTCGTTTCGATGTGGATGAAAACGGAAATACTCCGGAGGACCTGAAGCGCCAGCAGCTCAAGCCTCTGCCGCCGAAGACGCATATTCAGGTGCGGATCGATCCGCCGATCCATTCGAATACAGCGTCCGCGGGCGATCCAATCACAGGCGTGGTGACTTCGCCGGTAAAAGTGAAGGGTGTGGTTCTGGTAAGTGCCGGAGACAAGCTGGAAGGACGAATAGTGCGGCTGGAGCAGTCTTTGGGGCGGACGCCGCGCTGGACAGTCGCGATTGTGTTCAACAAAATCGTACGCAGCGGAGTTGAAGAGAAAATTACGCTGAAGCCGGACGATGACGGGGATCGTTCGATGGTGTTTGCAGCGGGCGGACGGCGCGCGATCACCCCGTCACCGCCGGCGATCAGCGACCCGCGGCCCGCGGGCGGGGGACTCTTTGTTTTCGATGAGCCCGGCGAGTTGGTTCTGGACCGGAAATTCGTTTCCGAGTGGGAGACCCGCTGAGCGCGGCGATTTCTTCCGCGGTCATCTCTCGCCAGTTTCCGATCTTCAGATCTCCGAATGTCACGGGCCCGATCGCGGTACGAACGAGCTTGAGCACTTTGCTCCCGACCGCCTCAATCATGCGGCGAACCTGACGGTTGCGGCCTTCGGTGATTGCGAGTTCGAGGTGAGTATATTTGCCGGAATCGCGAACGCGGTGTACCTGGGCCGGACGGGTGGGGCCGTCGGTGAGGGCGACGCCGCGGCGTAAGTGGGCGATATCTTCATCTGAGAGCAGCGTGGAGCACTTCACGAGATACGTTTTCGAGATGCGGTGATCGGGATTGGTGAGACGCTCGGCGAATTGCGTGTCGTTGGTCAGGATGAGGAGGCCGCTGGTGTCGAGATCGAGCCGGCCCACCGGCGAGACGAATTGCCCCACGTCACCGATGAGGTCATAGACCGTGGGCCTGCCTTCGGGATCTTTGCGGGTCGTGATGTAGCCGGCCGGTTTGTAGAGGAGGATATAGACGCGCTTCTGGCGGGTGAGCGCTTTGCCATCCAGCGTGATGCGGTCGCGGCTGAAGTCGATCCAGGTGTCGGGGTTCTCGACGGTCCTGCCGTTTACCTGAACGCGGCCGGCGTGAATCCAGCTACGGGCCTCGGTGCGGGAGCCGGCGCCCGATTTCGAGATGACGCGCTCCAGGGTTTTCTGCGGCCTGTTCAATGCAACGTCACTTTTGCGAGACCGGTGTTGCCGCCGGAATCGGCAACGCGCAGGACGAGGAGATGTTCGCCGGGCGGAATGCCGGTGACGTGCAGGCGGAACTGCTCGGAGCGCGAGTCGAGCACGCCATCCACGGGAGCAACGGGAATCCAGGTGCCCGCATCGAGCGACCATTCGGCTCGCCGCAGCGGGGAGGCGGCATCCTGAGCGTCGAACGCGATGTCCGCGGTGCCGCCGTTGCGGGTGGAGGACTGGATACGAATGGTGGGCGGCGTGTTGTCAATGAGAACAGGTGAGCTCACCAACTCGCCTTCCAGCGCGCTGCCTTCGGGATTGGATTCGCGGTCGGAGGCCGTGACGCGGAAGTAGTAACGGCCGTCGGCGAGCGCATCGCCGTCAAGGATGACGTAGGGATCATGCAGATCGCGGCGGAGCACCTTCCATTGATCGTCGCCTTCGCCGCGGAAGTCGAGTTCAAAGACGAGCTTGTCGGAATCGGGATCGTCGGCTGTCCAGGAAATGAGGAGCGACTGGATGGCGGAGCGTGACATCGTCTGGGTGGCAGTACCGGTGGAAGCGGCGGGTGTGGTTGCGTCTCCGGTATCTGTCACCGTGACACTGAACGCGGTGTTGCCCGATGACCCGGATGCCGCGGGCTTCGCGGCCGGAGCCGTGGGCACCTGCTGCGTGACGGTGATCGTATGGACGACGGGCGGACTGTTCTGTGGCAGGAATGCCGCGCTGATGTTGTCGAGATGTGCGGTCGTGGTGGTCAGCGTTGCACGGAACTGCAGGAAGCGGGCATTCGGGCTGGTGATGGGAGCGCCGGAATTTTCGGTGAGGGCAGGAGACCAGTCGCTCCAGGAATTATCGGGACGCAGACTGTTGCCGGAACGCGTCTGAACACTGACGCCTTCGCCGTCCCAGCGGAAGCGTCCCCAGCGCGAGGTGGCACTGGCGTCGAACACAGGCGATTCGTAAGTTCCGCCGGCAGCCGGGGCACCGAGGCGATAGAGCTTGCCTGCGTTCGCGGTGGCGACAAGAAGGCTATCGCCCTCCCGGAGAAGCCGGACGGCTTCGCCATCATTTGTCTGCGCGACCAGCGTAAGGCGGCGATTCGATGTGAGGCGGTAGATGCGCGCGTCTTCGTCAGTCGAGAAATAGAGGTCGCCATTCGTCTGCGGAAGGATATCGTAGACGTTCTCCTCTTTGGAACTCCAGAGCGTATCGACGGTGTTATCCGGATGGATGCGATAGATAGCGCTCTTCTCGACGCCGACAGCTTCGGGCGCAGCGGTGGGCGTGGGCGCTGCCGCGGCGGCGGGTTGCACGGGCTTCGCTTCCTGCGGCGTCGGCTTGATTTCCTGCCCGGCCTGCGCGGTCACCGTGATCGTGGTGGAAATGGTGGGAACCGCGTCCTGCTGGAGTCCCTGATTTTCCTGCGCGGCCTGAATCTTTTTCGCCAGCGCGCCGCCAAGCCCCGCGACGTAAACGGAACCGTCGGCTCCGGTCGCGAGCGCGCGGACTTCGGGCAGCGTGGAATCGTAGAGCGCGAATGCCTTGTCTTTGGCGGTGATGCGGTACAGAATGCCGTTTGGCTCCGTACCTGCGAGAAGCCGGCCGCTCGAATCGAGCATCAGGCCGGTGACGTTGCCTTGTCCGGTTTCGTAGTAAGGCTCGCCCTTGCCCGGGGCGGTGATGCGATAAACAACGCCAGTATCGCCGGTGCCTGCGTAAAGCGTGCCATCGGTCGCGCACGCGAGCGACCAGATGTAGCGCGCCTTCGGATCGAAATATTCCGAGATCTGCGCTTCGCCGGAAGTCGGATGGATCTTGTAGATCTTGCCGTTGGGCGAGGTGGCGGCATAGAGATCGCCCTGCGGATTGACCGCGATGGCGAAGACCTCCGGACGGTCGGAGGTCCAGAGGAGCGAAGACTTACCGGCGGCGTCGATTCGATAGATACGGCCATGGTGGCCTGTTGCCGCGTAAAGCACGCCCCCCGGAGCGGTGACAACGCTCCAGATCACCGGCTGTCCGGAATCGAAAACGGCATCGAGACGGGGCGCGGCGGAGAGACGGCCATCGCGCGAAAGAGCAACGCCGGTCATTTTTCCTGCGATGAAATCGGTGAAGCTCGACATCTCCCAGAAAGAAGACGTGGATGCAGCAGCAGCCGCGGCCACGAATGCCGCGGCGAGGGCCACGCGCGTTGCGCGATTCATTCTTTAACCTCTACCTGAACTGTCTTCGATCCGGAGACCATGTTGCCTCCGGCGTCCATTGCCAGTTCGGCCATCTTCGCATTTTTACTTTGCGCGATGGAGGGAATGCCCCCCAGAACAAGCGCAAGCGAAGGCGGGGGACTGGGCATCTCCGAGCCCTGCACGGCGAAGGAAGGTTCGGCGCGCCAGACGCGGACATAAGCTTTATCGGTGGGGCGAATCTGATTGACGACGGAAATGAGCTGAGCCGCGTCGGAGGGCGTATCCGCAATCGTCTGGCGCATATCGGCCAGAGATTCCTGCCCGCCGTCGCAAACGGTGAAATAGAGAGTGCCAGGCGCGGCGCCCGCAGGGACCGTATAAGTCGCGGTGCGCGCGATCTCAACGCCGTCTTCACCATCGAGTAGCGCGGTGACATTGATCTTGTCACCCGGTTTTGCCTCGCGCTTCGAGGTATAGACCTGGCCGATGGTGAGCGCCTGTTTGCGCGCGGACGCATCGAGCGTGACGGCAATGCGTTTGAGCTTGAGATTGTCGAATCCGCCCTGCATTACATAGGAGAGAGTCGTGGCGGCGTTCAGCGCGGCGCTGGTGG
>DASZVV010000318.1:0-11766 GCA_035546955.1 Bryobacteraceae bacterium | reverse complement strand
AGCCAGACGAGATCCATCGCGCGCAGCCGTGGATTCAGCGCCGTCTGCGTCAGGTTCATCAGACCAATTTGCATGGTGTGCATCCACCCCGCCCCCCACACGTGCAGCAGGCTCACGAACGTGAGAAACTGCATCGAGTTCACAAAGGTTCGGGCCGAGGGAAAGTTGCCTTCTTCGCGCGCCTTCTTCAGGCGCTGCGGAGTCGGTTTCTCGGTCTTCTGATCGCTTCCGGCCATGTCTTTCTCAGCGGATAATCAATGTCTTCATGGCCTGCGAGCCAGCCTCGCTGGCGCCCCGCATTAAGGCCGGAAGCAGAATCGCGATCCACGCGAGCAGCCCCAAACCGACCACCATCTTCACCGGAAATGCGATCGTCATCAGTTGCAGTTGCGCGTTCACGCGTCCCAGCAGGGCAACCGAGATATCCACCATCACCATCACGGCCATGACCGGCAGCGCCAGACGCAGCCCTGTCGAAAACATCGTGGAGCCGGCGAGCAGAATCGCTTCCGTTGCGCTGCGGGTCAGCGTGAATGTGCCGGGCGGGCAGGTCTCAAGACTCCGGGCGAAAATCCGCACAACGTCGCGATCGAGGCCCATCGCAAAAAACAACGCCGCCGCCACGGTCTGCGCAAACACCACCAGCACCGTCGAATCGGCCTGCGTGGAAGGATCGACCGTGGAAGCGAACGAGTAGCCCGCCTGCAGCCCGATGATCTGCGCACCCACCATGAAAGCTTCCACCGCGAATCCCACCGCGATGCCGATTCCAATGCCGAGCGCCGCTTCCGCCACCACCCACGCGGTCATCGTCGCCGCGCTCGTCGTTGCCGGCGGATGAGGCCACACCGGATAAAGCGCGAGCGTCAATCCGAGCACCAGCAGGATGCGGGCCGGATCCACCACGCTTTTCAGTCCGGGCACGGGCACAAACGCAAACACGCCGGCGAGGCGCACCAGCGTCAGGAAGAACCCGAGGACCATCGGCAGGGAAAACAGTCCGTCGAATAAGCGCTCAATGGCCGTAACGGTCAAGGTTTCCCAGCACTCCTGTCATATAGACGGTCATCTTCTGCAGCATCCAGGGCATGGCGAGCACGAATGCTCCGAGAAATGCCACGAGGCGCGGCACGGCGGAAAACGCGGAATCCTGAATCGAGGTCAGGATCTGTATGAAGCTCACGGCGATCCCCATCACGAATCCGACAATCAGCAGAGGCGCGCTCAGCACCAGCGCCGTCGTCAGCGCCTCCCGGGTAAGCTGGATCACCAATTCCGGCGTCATACGTAGAACCCTTTCACAAGCGAACCGATTACCAGGTTCCAGCCATCGGCCAGAACGAAGAGAAGTATTTTGAACGGCGCCGAGATCATCACCGGCGGCAACTGCACCATGCCGATCGACAGCGTGACGGACGCCACCACCAGATCGATAATCAGGAACGGCATGAACAGCACCGCGCCGATCTGAAAGCCCGCTTTCAATTCCGAAAGAATGTACGCGGGGATTAGAATTCTCAGCTCGAGATCCGATACGTTATGTGGTTGCGGCGAATGCGAAATATCGAGAAACAGCTTGACATCCTTCTGCCGCGCGAACTTCACGAGGAAGTCTTTCAGCGGCTGAGTGCCGGCGTCAAAAGCCTGTGTGACGGTGATCTTGTTTTCCTGCAGCGGCTCGAGCCCTTTGTGATACATCTCATTAGCCACCGGCTGCATGATCAGCATCGTGAGAAACAGCGAAATTCCGAGCAGCACCTGATTCGACGGTGTTGTCTGCGTGCCGAGCGCCTGCCGCAGGAAGTGCAGAACGATCGAAATGCGCAGGAACGGCGTGATCGACATGATGATCGCCGGCAGCAGCGTCAGCAGCGTCAGCAGAATAATGACCTGCATCGGCGCGCTCAGGCCGCCATCGGCCGTATTGCCGAGATTTACGCCTAACAGGCTGGAATTGGCGGCAGGCTTCACTGCGCCGAAGGCCGCAGCCGAAAACACGAACCCAACTGTAAAGAGACGGCCGAACAGCTTCTTCATCCGGCGGCGCTCCCGTCTTCGCGTCCCGTGTTCCACGCAGCGCCGTCCAGGACCGAACAGCCGCCGGGCGATACCGCGATCAGCATCACGCGCCCGGAAACTTTCACGAGGTGCAGCGAATGCTGCGCCGTCAGCGGCAAACGTTCAATCGCCTGCAGCTTCCGGCCCTCCGAGGCTCTGAGCCCCTTCACTCCAAACGTCACCATGCCGCGATTGCGAAGCACATACAGGGCGATGCCGAATGCCGCCAGCACGCCCATCACAATCACGGCCTGTTGTATTTCTTCCACTCTTATTCCTCTCCCCGGAAGCGAAGTACCCGGACTACGGCTTTCCCGTGCGCGCTTGTCAGTTCGCCGACGCCCAGCGCGGATGTCCCCGCCACCACGTCGACGTTCTCGCCCGCCGGCCGGCTGGTCTCAATCACGCTTCCCACGCGCAGAGCCAGCAGATCCCGAACGCGGAGGCGCGGTCCTTCGACCAGCGCCTCCACTTCGAGCGGCACTTCCATGAACCGGGAAAAGTCAGTCGCTTCCATCGGTTATCCAGTTCCGGAATCAGCCCGTTACGGATGGATCAGATTGACCGTTTCCTGCAGGATCTGGTCGGACGCCGTGATCACGCGCGAATTCGCCTGATAGCCGCGTTCGAATGTCAGCAGGTTGGTGAACTCCTGTGCGATGTCAACCGTTGATGATTCGAGAGAGCCCGCCACGATCTGCCCGCGCGAGCCGCTGTTGGCCGTCCCGATGGAGGCCGCCGCCGTGCCGGAAGTCGCAGCGAGGTTATTGTTCCCTACGGCCGCCAGGCTATCCGGATTGCTGATGGAGGCCACAGCGAGCTGTCCGACGGTGAGCTGCTTGCCGTTCGAATAATTCGCCACCAGAAGTCCGCCGTTCTGCAGGCTCACATCGCTGATCTGCCCCGCGCCCAGGCCGTCCTGCCACGTGGACGCCACGCCGGAGCTTTCCGCCACCTGCGTCACCAGCGAATTACCGGTGGTGGGATCGTACAGGTTCCAGTTGATCGACATGTCGGATGCACCGTCGGCGAGCCCGGAAATCGTGAAGTTCTGAGGATCGGAGGTCGAAGCCGGCGTTGTCAGCTGGCCGTTCGCATCGAATGTCAGCGAACCGCTCGTCACCGTCGTGGTGCCGCCGCTGTTCAGATCGGACGCCGGAATCGAAACTGAGTAATCCCACTGGTTGGCCGCGGTTTTCGTAAACGAAACCGTGAGCGTGTGGGTGTTGCCCTGGCTGTCGATCACCTGCATCGGGGCGCTGAAGCTCCCATCGGTCGTTCCGACCGTCGACTGCGAATTGAGATTGACGCCGAGCTTCATTGTGGTCGTCGCCGTCGCCGGAATCGTGGCGCCCAGCGGCACGGAGATCGTGCTGATCGGTGCGTTCGTGTTGACTGAGCCGTTCAGCGAATTCCAGCCCTGCACGAGTTCGCCGGAGGCCGTGGTGAGCTGGCCGCTGGAGTTCACCTGGAACGCGCCGTCGCGTGTGTAGAGCTGCTGGTTATTGCTGTCCTTCACCACGAAAAACCCGTTGCCCTGAATAGCGGCGTCGGTCGGGCCGCTCGTGTTCTGCAGCGAGCCCTGCGTGTACTGCGCAAAAGAGCTCACCTGCCCCACGCCCATGCCGACCTGGCTACCGGCGCCGCCCAGCGTCTGCGACATCAGATCGGAAAAATTGAGTTCAGTGGACTTGTAGCCCGTGGTGTTGAGATTGGCGAGGTCGTTGCCAACCACGTTGATTGCGGTGGAATCGGCCGAAAGGCCGGAAAGCGCGGTTGAGAAAGCGAGGTTCATGAGGGTCTCCTTGAGATGTCTTTAGTTATTCGATGTCGGAATTGTGGTCTGGCTATTCGTGCCGGTGTTGTTGCTGCTGGTCGTATTCGTGGCCGCCGCGTTCGCCGCCGCCTGCTGATTGGCCACGATCGCGTCCGTGTCGGTCTTGATCCCGATCGTCTGCTCGAGCTGGCTGAATTGCGCGAGCTGCGTGACGAACGTGGTGCTGTCCGTGGGGTTCAGAGGATCCTGATTCTGGAGCTGCGACACGAGCAGCTGCAGGAATACGCTTTCGCTCGGAACGCTGCCGCCGAGTCCGGTGGAATCGCTGCTGTTGTTGGTGTTCGTGTTGGTCGTGTTGGTCGCGCCGGTGTTCGTGTACGTGCTGCCGAGCGGGTTAACGGATGAGGCCATGGAATTGTCCTGTTTCTGCCGGGCTGGAAATGTTGGATTCGAGTTCTTCGATCCAGCGCGGCCGGTTGGATTGGTTGTCGTCTCGCTGGCCGCCCTGCTGCTGCGACCAGCCTGAATTCGATTGCGAATCGCCCTGCGATTGCTGCTGCGGTGAATGCTGTGAATTGCCGGAATCGGCCGTGGTTTCCGCCGCGACAGCCTGGCCCGGATGCCATGTCTCGGCGTGATAGCCGGTCGCGTTGAGCCGGTCGCTCAATTCGGAGAGGCCGTGCCGAAGTCCCATCGTCGTATCGCCATCCGCGGCTTTCACCGCGATCTGCAGATCGCCCGCGCGGCGCACGATCCGGACATCGACGTTCTCTCCCTGTTCGGACTGGATGCGGACCGAGATGTCTTTCATCGGCGCTGCCGGCAACTCCGGGTGCGCAGGAGTAATGTCGTCGCTCGCGGCTGTGGTGCTTCCAGACCGCTCCGTTGTGGTGGATGCCGTCTTCGCCGGCGTCACCGGCACCGCGGCAACAGGAGTGGCCGCCTCGAATTTAGAGGGCGGCTGTGCCGGACCCGCGGCGGTCTTTACCGCCGTCTCTGTTGCTTTCGCCGGAGCCTGCTGCGAGTCGGTGTCACGATGGCTGTCGCGCTGTTGCGAACGCGCATCGGCATGGATCGGGCCGGCCGGTTGCTGCTGGGTGCTCGCAGTGGATTCGCTGATGTTCTTCAGGGAGGTGGCCGGAACGCGGTGTGTAATCGCCTGCGGTTTCGCGATCTGCACTTTCGCGGCGAACGCGAGTTGATCGGCCGTCGCGACCAGTGGCGCAGCCGTCTCAGCGGACACTGTGGCGGACTTCGGATCCGTATCGCTGTTAAAAGGATCGGCCGCCACCGGGGTTTCCGTGCGTTCCGGCGTTTGTGTGCTCGCTGAAGCGGCGACCGGAATCCGGTTGCCCAGCGGGGCCAGCGGATGCGAGAACCGGCCGGACGAAGCCGGTAACACCAGGTTCACGGGCAATGCCGGAGGTAAGGCAACAGGCGCTGGCGCCTGCGTTTGCGGTTGAGACTGCTGGGGCTGAGCGCCGGCGGCATCGGCCGCTGCCGATTCAGTCTTCTCCGAATGACCTTTGTCTTTGCGCCCTGCGCGCGATTCGGGCGCGGGCGCAAGGGCTGGCGCGGGTGCAAGGGCGGGCGCGGGCGCAACGGACGTTTGAGGCGCTGCCGTTTCAACGGGAGTTTTTTCGGCGGGCGCGGAAGCGGCGGTTTCCCGCGGCTTCACATTATTAATGGGTGCGTTCGGCACCGGTGCGTTCGGCACCGGCGCGTTCGGTACCGGCATGTTCATCACCGGTGTATTCGCGGCTGTCGTTGTCGCATTTGCCGCCGGGGGAACCTGCGGAGCTGCGCCGGGAGTGGGCAGCGCCTGCGGCTCGGCATCGGGAACGGCGGAAGACAAAATCGCGCCGCGCATGTTGAGCTCCGCGGTCGAGTGAAAAGCGATGGGGGCGGCAGGCGGGATCGAAGCGAAGATCGTGAGGAGACCCGGCTGCGCCGGCGTCAGCGCACCGGTGTTTCCGGTATTGCCACGGTCAGAAGGTACGGAACTGGTAGCGCCGGGAGTGGAGAGAGACTCCGGCGCATCGGGCGGCATCATCGCCGCGAACTGCTGCAACTGCTCCGTAAACGCGGCCGCTCCGGCGCCAGAAGAGGGGGGCGCCGGAACCTGGCCGGGTAGAGTATGGCTGTCGAGAGAAATCGGAGAGAGCAGCACCGGCGCTGCAAAATGCAGGCGTCAAGCCAAAGATGTTTCTGTTATTTATCACGAAGATAGGCGCGCGAAATCGCTGTTAGCGTTTTGACACCACGGCCCGCTGTCAAAGGCTTGACAACGCCTGGCTTCCCTCTTTGTCACCCTCTTCGGACGCAGGATCAACACTTTCTAAGATTTTTCCAGAATTATTTTTTTGGCCACTCACCTGCTTTCTTTGGGTCCGGATATGGATAACCTGGGAATCGCGGCAGCGAGCGGTCTGCAGTCACGCATGACGTCGCTCGATATGCTCGCGAACAATCTCGCAAACTCCAACACGGTCGGATTCAAGAGTGACCGTGAGTTCTACGGCACCTTCTCCTCTGAAGACGCGCAAAACGGCGTGGACGGCGGCTCCGGAGCCGCGCTCCCCGTCATCGAGAAACAGTGGACCGATTTTTCGCCCGGCGTCATGGAATCCACCGGCGCACCGCTCGATGTGGCGATTGCCGGCAAGGGCTTCTTCGTCGTCACAGGCCCCAAAGGCCCGCTCTACACGCGTGCAGGACACTTCAAGATCCTTCCGGGCGGCGAACTCGCCAGCGATTCCGGCTATCCGGTACGCACGCCGAGCGGCGGCAACATCACCATCCCTGCGGGCAAGACCATCAACATTACGAAAGACGGCCAGGTACAGGCGGACGGCTCGACGATCGGCCAGATCGATGTAGTCGATTTCAAAAGCACAGACTCACTGCAGAAAACCAGCGGGGCATCTTTTGAAAACGCCGATCCGAAGAACCAGCCCACCAGCGTCAAGGATCCCGATCTCCAGCAGGGCAAACTCGAAGGCTCCAATGTTCCCGTGGCGTATGCGGCCATGCGCCTGGTAGGCGTAATGCGGCAGTTCGAAATGCTGCAGAAGGCAGTCGGCATCTCGAGCGATATGGATACGAAATCGATCTCGGAAGTGGCCCGCGTGGGCAGCTAAGGGATCCGGAAAGAAAGAAGAAAACTATGATTCGAGCACTCTACAGCGCGGCAAGCGGTATGACAGCCCAGCAGTTGAACGTCGATAACATCGCCAACAACCTCGCCAACGCCAACACCGCGGGTTACAAGGCGCGGCGCGCGCAGTTTCAGGATCTGCTCTACCAGAACATGGTCCAGCCTGGCGCGGCCGCCAGCCAGCAGACTACGGTTCCAGCCGGCCTCCAGCTCGGCATGGGCACGCGCTCCTCATCGAACGAAATCATCTTCACGCAGGGCAATTTCTCGGAAACCGACAATCCGCTCGATATCGTCATCCAGGGCAACGGATTCTTCCAGGTGCGCCGCGCGCAGGGCGATCTCGCCTACACCCGCGATGGTTCATTCCAGGTCGATAAGGACGGAAACCTCGTCACTTCGGACGGCAATGTCGTCGAGCCGCAGATCACCATACCCTCGAACGCTCAGTCAATCACCGTCGCGGCGGATGGCACTGTGAGCTACATGCAGCCCGGCCAGACCGTGGCCACCAAAGCGGGCCAGATCCAGATCGCGAACTTCCAGAATCCGGCCGGACTCAACAGCCTGGGCCACAATCTCTATCAGCCGACCGACGCCACCGGCGCTCCGATTCTCGGCAACCCCGGCGGTCCCGAAGGTCTCGGGTCGCTTCTGCAGGGCTATACCGAGCAGTCGAACGTCAGCATCGTCCAGGAGTTCATCAATCTCATCATTGCCCAGCGCGCCTACGAGGCGAACTCCAAAGTCGTGAAGGCCGCCGACGACATGTATCAGCAGGTCAACAACCTCAAACAATAATGAGCGCCCTTCGCATTCTTCTCTGTCTCGCGATTCCCTGCGGACTCTTCGCGCAGCCCGAATGCCTCACGGTCACGGGCGATCAGATCCTCGGCAGGGATCTGGCGCGCGCCGTTCCCGCGCTCGCGCGCATTCCACATTCCACGCCGCTTGCGCCCGCGCCGATCGTCGGCAATATGCGCGTGTTTACAGCGTCCGAACTCCAGTCGATTGCAGCGCGTTTCTCTCTGCCGCTTGCCGACGCGCAGGACGTCTGCTTCCGGTTCGCCACTGAGCCGCTCGATCAGATTCGCCTGCAGGCCGCGATGAAGAAGGCGCTCGCGATGGATGACGCTCATATCGAAATTCTCGAAACGACCGCCGGTGACGTCCCGAAGGGAACAATGGAGTTTACGCGCGAAGGTCTTGGCGTTCCGGCTACCCCCGATCAGACAAACGGTGAGACGTGGCGGGGCAACATTTTATATGGCGGTGTGCAGCGTTTCCCCATCTGGGCGAAGGTGCGCGTCACTGTTCCCTCCACCCGTCTGATCGCCGTCGAATCGCTGCGTCCCGGCGCCGTCATCCGGCCCGAGCAGGTTCATCTCGAAGTCGCGGACCGGTTCCCGCAGCCCGGTCTTGCCGACCTTACCCCGGAATCCGTTGCCGGCATGGCGCCGGTTCGCTCGATTTCCGCCGGGGCGGAAATCCGGCGCGACAATCTGCTCCGCCCCAATGACGTGAATCGCGGCGATACCGTTCAGGTCGACGTGCGATTCGGCGGAGCCCACCTGTCTTTCAACGGACACGCGGAATCCGGCGGCCACATCGGCGATACCGTCTCCGTTCGCAATCCCGAAACGAACAGAATGTTCCAGGCGATTGTCGCCGGTTCGGGCCGCGTTTTCGTGGGAAACACTCCCATCGAAATCTCCCGAAGGGAAGGATACTGAGTTGAAAAATCAGGCGCTGCTGCGAATCGCCGTCTGTCTGCTGCTTGTCCCGTACGCGGTTGACGCGGCGAAGAAGAAAGCCAAAACCAAAGCGCCGGAACTGACGGCGCTCGATAAATACATCCAGGAAGCCAGCAGCAACCAGCCCACCGCGCCGGTACAGCCCTCGTCCGGGTCACTTTGGACTCCCAGTTCCCGGCTGACGAATCTCGGCAGCGACCCGCGCGCGCTGCAGGTGAATGATCTGGTGACCGTGCTCGTGCAGGAACAGGCTTCGGCCGTGGTCAACGGCGCCACCCAGACTTCGCGCAAAACCTCCGCCGCCGCATCCGTTACCGCGCTGGGCGGAGCGAAAGCAGCCACCAGCGCGCTGGCTAATCTCGCCAACATGAACGGCGATACCGAACTCAACGGCAGCGGAGCCGTCTCGCGCACGAGCGCGTTGAGCACGACCCTGAGCGCCCGCGTGACCCACGTCCTTCCCAACGGCTATATGGTTCTCGAGGGGTCAAAGGATGTTGAGGTCAACTCCGAGCGCCAGCAGGTCACGGTTCGCGGCATTATCCGCCCGATCGATCTGAGTCCGGGTAACGTGGTCACCTCCGATCAACTCGCGCAGCTTGAGATCAAAGTGGACGGCAAAGGCGTGATCAACGACGCGATACACCGCCCCAACATCCTTTACCGGCTTCTGCTCGGCATCCTTCCGTTCTAAACAGAAATCATGAACCGCATTGCTACCGCCGCCATCCTCCTGACAGTGAGCGCGCTCCACGCTTTCGGCGCCCCTCAGGTGCGCCTGAAAGAGCTTGTCTCGATAGAAGGCGTCCGCGAGAACCAGCTCATCGGATACGGCGTGGTCGCCGGTCTGGCGGGAACCGGCGACCGCGTCCAGACCCTCTTCTCGGCGCAGAGCCTCACGAACATGCTGGCGCGCATGGGACTCACCGTCAACCCTACGGCAATTCAGGTAAAGAACGTGGCCGCCGTCATGATCACTGCTAACCTGCCGCCGTTTGCCCAGCCGGGCGCACATATCGATGTCACGGTTTCGGCCATCGGCGATGCGCCGAGCCTCCAGGGCGGCGTCCTTCTGATGACGGAGCTCAAAGGCCCCGATAGCCAGGTTTACGCGGTGGCGCAGGGACCTATGGTCATTGGCGGATTTGTCGCCGGCGGCCAGGGCAATTCGAAGGCAGTGAATCATCCGACGGTCGGCCGCATGCCGAACGGCGCCATCGTGGAACGCGCGGCCCCCTCTGTCGTTCTCAGCAAGCAGATCCACCTGCAGCTGGATGAGGCCGATTTCGCCACCGCCGCCCGCATCGCGAGCGCCGTGAACAAGCGTTTCGAAAATTCGGCTCACGCGGACAACTCGGGCCTCGTGACCGTGAATCTGCCAGAGAAGTGGCAGTCGCAGCCGACCGAATTCATCGCGGAAGTGGAAAGCCTGACCATCGAGCCGGATATCAAGGGCCGCATCGTCGTGAACGAGCGCACCGGCACCATCATCATGGGCAAGCAGGTCCATATCGCCCCCGTCGCCATTATTCAGGGAAGCCTGACGGTGGAGATCCAGACCACTCAGCAGGTGTCGCAGCCGAATGCTCTGAGCCAGGGCCAGACGAAGGAAACCGCGCAGGTCGACGTCGGCGTGCAGCAGGATTCCCCCAAGGACCTGATGCTCAAAGACGGCGCCACCGTGGAAGAGCTGGTGCAGGCTCTCAATTCCATCGGCTCCAGCCCGCGCGACATTATTTCGATTCTTCAGAATCTGAAGACAGACGGCGCGCTCGAGGCCGAGCTCGACGTCATCTGACGGAGGCTATTGTGCATTTTGCGAAGCTGACATCCGTTGCGTCCCCCGACAGCAATCTCAAGGTCGCACCGAAAGACGATCCAAAAAAAGTCACCGACGCCGCGAAGCAGTTCGAAGCTCTGTTCATCGGTCAGATGATGAAGTCGATGAGCGAAGCCGAAGGGGGCTGGCTGGGCACCGGCGACGACCAATCGGGCTCCTCGGCAATGGAATACGCGCAGGAAACCTTTGCGCAGGCTCTCTCCGCCAAAGGAGGCCTCGGTCTCGCCTCCATGGTCGTCAAAGGGCTTCAGCAGAAGTGATCGCTGTGCCTTCCCGAACCTTCTCAGGCGTTCCAGATCTGACTGCTGTATCCCGCGGCGGGCTCTGCGACGGGCGGCGGCCATCCGGAAACCGTGCTGTTCGACCACGAATCGCCCGCGCCAGCGAAGTGATTCGTCGAAATCTGCGGCGCCACCGGAGTGTTCCCCGCGATTTGCTTCCAGCCATCGCCCAGCGTTTTGAGCAGCGCTTCCACTTCGGCGAGCGGCTCATCCTTCTGTGTGATGTTGGCATGCGTCAGGCGATCCCGCATGTAGCGGTAGAGCTTGCCCAGGTTGACCGCGATTTCTCCGCCCTGCCGGTGATCGAGCGAGCTTTCAAGCTCACCGACGATCGCGATGGCTTTTGTCACCGCGCCCGCGCGGGCCGCAACATCGGCTTTTGCCAGGCTCTCGCGCGCATCCTGCACGCTGATCGTTGCGTACTCGTAGAGAATGTTGACGAGTTCGACCGGGTCGGCCGAGAGAATTCTCGTTTCGAGGTAAGCCTTTTTCCAGTTCATGCGAGCGTTTCTCCCGGTGCGCTTGCTTTGGCGACATGCGGATTAAAGGCCGCGAGCTGCGCCAGCATCTTCAGAATTTCTTCCGGCGGGAACTGGTCCAGAACCGTTCCCGTCTTTTCGTCCAGAACCACCACAACGAATTTCTGGCTCTGCGGATCCCGCACGACCGAGTACTCCCGGCCGGAAATCTGCAGGTCGTTCAGCTTTCTCGCCGCTTCAACCGCGGTGCGCTCATTCGACGCGGGCGAAGACCCGGTGGGGACTCCCAGCGAGCCGATCAAAGGCGCCTGGCTGGGTGATGGTACTTGCATAACTTGCCTCTCTGGTGACATTCGGACGATGTGCGCGATCCCTCGCGACAATTCCCACATCGGCGCAGAGGGATCAATTTCTAACAAT
>DASZVV010000317.1:0-24261 GCA_035546955.1 Bryobacteraceae bacterium | reverse complement strand
ATTCGTCAGCGAGATCCCGATCGTATCCGGCGTCCTGCTGCCGCCGCTCAGACTGAGCCAGGAAGCGGCGGGCGCCGCGGCCGCCGTGAATCCGACGCTCTGCGGCGTGTTGGAGCCAACGGAAACAAACGCGGTGCTCGGACCGAACGGAAGCGCTGTTGCGCCCGCATTGAAAGAAAACGAGAACGAGTTCTGCGACAGGATCAGATCGGGATGCGCCGGAGTTACCGCAATGCGGAATTCCGAACTGGCGGATTGCCCGGAGGAATCCGTGGCTTTCACCGTGAAGGAGGAAGTCCCGGCGCCGGTGGGGGTGCCGGTGATCTGACCGTTGGTGAAGGTGAGCCCCGCGGGCAGCGAGCCATTCGACACGAACGTGTAAGGACCGATGCCTCCGGCGGCGCCGAAAGCCTGCGTCGGATAAGCCGTGCCGGCGATCCCGTTCGGCAGCGAGGCATTCGTGATGCTCAAAGAGTTCGGGGCGATTCGGATGGAGAAGCCAGCCGATGCGCTGGCGCCCGCGGAATCGCGCACCTGGGCGGTGAACGCAAAAGTGCTGGCGGTTGCGGGCATGCCCGAAACATTACCGGAGGAATCGAGCGAAAGGCCATCTGGCAGGGTACCGGCCAGATAACTCCACGAATACGGCGGGATGCCGCCGGCCGCCTGCAAAGCCTGGGAGTACGCGGCCTGCAATGAGCCATCGGGGAGCGCGATCGGATTGGCGCCCGCGCCAGGAATCGACAGCGGCTGCGGAGTGAGCGAAACAGTCAGGCTGAGATTTTTCGAAGCGGTAACACCGGCAGAGGTCACCGAGACCGCGAAAGTGAACGTCTGCGGCGCCGCAGGCGAGCCGCTCAGGATGGGCGTTCCGGTCAGCACGCCGGAACTCGAAAGCGAAAGCCCTGTGGGAAGTGTGCCGCTGACGGTCCATGCATACGGCGCGCTGCCGCCCACTGCGCTCAGAGACTGCTGGTACGGGATGTTGTTGGACGCATCGGGCAAAGTGGAGGCGTTGATGCCGAGCACGGCCAGACTGACGTTGACCCCGGTGGTGACGGGCTCCGCGTCGGTCACCTGCACGGTGAACGTGTAGTTGCCTGGCTGGAGCACCGCGCCGGTGAGGTGGCCGCTCGCATCGATCGTGAGGCCGGTGGGTAATCCGGCAGCGGAGAACTGATATGGCGCCGAACCGCCGGAAGCCGTATACGCCGCGGAAACCGCTGCCGACGCCGCGAAGACGCCGAGATTATTCGATCCCTGCAGGCTGAGCGGACCGAGCGCGATCGAGAGCGTGTAGTTCTGCTGCGCGAACTGGCCGGCGGACGCAACCGCTACCGTGAAGGTGAAGGTGCCGGACGCCGCCGGAGTGCCGCTCAGAATTCCGCTGGAGCTCAGGTTGAGACCGGCGGGCGCGCCGCTGATCGACCACGAATATACGCCGTTGCCGCCTGTAGCCGAAAAACCGAACGGCCCATAGGAAACACCGGCCGTTCCGTTGGGAATGGTGGATGTGGTGATGATGAGCGAGGGCGGAGGAGGCGGCGTGGTTGTTGTAGTGGAGCCGCCCGAGATGAAGAGCGCAAGGTTCGCATTCGCGACGTTGGAAGCGGAATCGGTGACGGTGATATGAGCCGTGAACGTGCCGCCGCTGGAGGGCACACCGCTGAGCACACCGCTCGCGGGCGATACGCTCATGCCGGCTGGCAGGCCGGTAGCGGACCAGGTGAGGGGCGACGTTCCGCTCGCGGCGGTAAGCGTCACCGGCGCGTAGGTCTGGCTGACAGCGCCGGAGGGCAGCGAGGTATTCAGGATGCTGAACGGAACGCTGAGGACCGCGACAGGATCGACACCGAGATTGGCGACGAGGTTGAGAGTGGAGCCATCGGCGCTCATCGAAAACAACTGGCCGGGGCCGTCGTAGTCATTGGTGATCAGAAAATTTCCCGTTGCGGCTTCGCGCGTGAGGCCGGCGATATCAAACAGCGGCCCTCCCTCGCCATTGGTATACAGGACCGTTCCCACGCCGGCCGGCGTGACGGAAACAACCTGTTCGTTATACCAGTCGGAAATGATGTAGTTTCCAGTTGGGTCAATCGTGAATCCGTAAACCGCCTGCGGCACAGCTCCGCTAAGAGTCAGGTGCGTTACCGTTCCTGTCGGGGTGATTTTGTGAATATGAACGGGACCCGTGGACTCCACGCCGCCGTTATCTTCGACTACGATGTAATTGCCCTGGCTGTCGATGCGAACGAACGCGTCCTCGGATCCCTGATACGTTTGATCGGTGGGAACGTAGGATTGGGAAAATGTGGGCTCAGCGGGAAACGGCCCGGCGGCGGGAATGCGAACGACCTGGTGACCTCCGCCATCCGCCACGACGTAGTTTCCTGAGCTGTCGACAGCCACTGAACCCCAATATGAAGGTTCAGAAGCATTGCTGAGAGTCGTGGGGGGCGCACCGGGAGTCATTTTGAAGAGCCCGCTGTCGGCCGCCACGATGAAGTTGCCTGCGGCGTCCATCGCAAGATCGGACCCGTACCCGGAGCAGTCGCACGTAAGCGTGATCGGGTTTGCACCCACGCCGACAATGTTCATGTTGTCCAGCAGGACGTAATCGGTATTGCCGCGAGGGATGGTGTTGAGTGCGAGGACCAGCGAGGATGGGCCGCCGTAGAATGAACTGTCATAACTCGTGATCCCCTGGAAATCGCTTCCATCCGCGGCGAATGAATCGAGGGCTTCGATTTCGGGATCGACCAGAAAGAAGCGTCCCGACCCGGGATCGCGCACGATGCCCTGCGGATAACTCAGATATCCGGCCGTATCGACATAGAGCGCACTCGCACTTCCGGCACTGGAAGAACCAGCCTTCGCGATGGTGTAGACCGTGTAGTTGTAGGGGTCGACTTCAACGTAATCGCCATTCGCGTCAAAAGTAAAACCGCCGATCGCGACGGGCGTCACCGTATTTTCCGTGACGGTGATGGGAATGTTCGTGACCTGCTGGGAGGTTGGATTGATCTGGTACAGGTTCACAGGACCGGGAGAATCCGTATCCTGTGACGGTGCGGCATCCTCCAGAAGAATGTAATTGCCGGAGGCGTCAACCCGCACGTACGCATCGTAATAGCTCGCATTGATTTGAGGATTGCCGGGGATGGGGTCAAACGGGATAGTCAGCGTCGGCAGGAGCGTAGTGTGCGAGATGCGAATGACTTCGTTCTGCGAGGTGTCAACAACAATGTAATCTCCCTGGGCGTCGAGGGCAACCGACCGGTAATATCCGCCCGATTGAATACTGGTGAGGGCGTTACCGGCTGAATCGTAACGGTAGAGATAAGCCCCGCCGGCAATGATGAAGTTGCCTGAGGTGTCGCGGGCCATGTCATTGCAGTCATGCTCTCCGCAGTTGTTACCCGAAATAAATGAACTCGCCTGATTACCGGCGACCGGGGCGACCGAGCCGTCTTCATTCAGAACATAGGCGGTAACACCGGTCGGTAGAGAGCCCGACGGGGGCGCCGGAGACTGTTCTTCATGCGGCTGCAATGAGGCGGCTGAAGTTCGCGCCGGGCGTCTGGCGCCCGCCGGCCAATTCGGACGCCGGGGCGAATGCCCGGAGGACCCTCCCGCAAGGAGAGGAAGCGCACAACACAGAGTTAGCGCGGCGGTCATAAGACCGCGTGGGGAATGGACTGAATGACTCAATGCGGAGATGCTAGCACAGAAAACGAACTTCGCAAATAGTTAAAAGTATGCGCATAAACAGTCATCAAAATTTTGTGTTTATACGCACGAAAGACCGACAGACAACGAGGTAGAGTGTAATAAATCGCGACGGGAAATCACTGAATCCGAATTGTTATCTGCCTGATTTCGCCAGGATCCCTTTCACCTCATCAATGGTCAGAATCTGGTTCGCCGGGATGCCGGAAAAGCTCTGTTTGACGCCACTTGGCCACTCTAACTGAATGGTTTTGACCGTTGTGTCGGCGCCAAGGCCGAACGTCAGAGCCAGATCGCTCTGCGATGCATAAGTCGATCCGCTATGCACAGTGCTCCATTGTTTGCCGGATGCACTTTCGATCCGCACTACTGCGCCAATACCGTCTTTGTTCGATTTCTCGCCTCGCGTCCGCACGCTGATCCAGTGGTTCCGGTTGCCCCCATCGTTGCGAAGCAGACGCGCCGGTCCATTGCTGGTTGTAAAAAGCACATCCAGGTCGCCATCGTGATCGTAATCACTGTAAATTGCGCCACGGGCGACCATCGGTTGCTCAAAAGCCTGCCCTACTTTGGTAGAAACGTTCTCGAACCGCTTGCCGCCGGAATTGCGGAAGAGCAGCGGAGGCTCCTGATAGTGAATCTTCGGCTGCACGCGCCCGATCTGCTCTTCGATGTGCCCGTTGGCGGCGAGAATGTCTGGATAGCCATCGAGATCGTAATCGAAGAAAAACACGCCGAACGCGAGCGAGAGCAGGCTTTCCTTCCCCACGGCGGAACCCGGCGCCTGATCCGTAAACAGACCGCCTCCCTCGTTGTGATAAAGCCCGAGCATCTGGTTGGAGAAATTGCCGACGAGAATGCCGTAACGGCCGGAGCGGTCGTAATCCGCAAAATCCACGCCCATCGCGCCGCGCGCCGAGCCATCATCGCTTAAGGCAACGCCCGCGGTCATCGCGCAATCCGTGAAGGTTCCGTTTTTGTTGTTGTGATAGAGCTTGTTCGGCTGCGTGTCGTTGGCGACAAAGAGATCGGGCCAACCGTCATTGTCGTAATCCACCACCGCGACCCCCAGCGATTTGCTGGTGGGATCGCCCACGCCGGCTTTCATCGTCACGTCCGCAAAGTGTCCATTGCCGAGATTGTGAAACAGCCGGCTGCGCGTTCCCTTGTATGACTCCGGAGTGCAATAGGACTTGTTTGTGCCATCGAGCGAGCAGGAGACATCGGTCTTCTGGCTCCACTGCACGTAGTTCGCGACGAAGAGATCGAGCTTGCCGTCCTTGTCGTAATCGAACCAGGCCGCGCTCGTGCCAAAATCGGCGTTGGCGATGCCGGAAGTCTTCGTCACATCGCGGAAATGCCCGCCGCCTTCGTTGTGATAAAGCCGGTCGCCTTCGAGCGCCGTCACATAAATGTCATCCCGGCCGTCGTTGTCGTAATCGCCCACCGCGACGCCGATCGCGTAGAGTTCGGTGTCGAGCCCGCTGCCGGCCGTAATATCGGTAAACGTGCCGTTCCGGTTGTTGCGGTAAAGCTTGCTCGTGGTTTTCGTGCCGCCCGGCGTCCAGTTGCGGCTGTTGACCAGGAAAATATCGCTCCAGCCGTCACCATCCACGTCAATGAAGGCCGCGCCCGAGCCAACCGTCTCCGGCAGATATTTCTTTCCCGACTTGCCCGCGTTGTGAACGAAATGAATGCCGGCGGATGCCGTCACATCCGTGAAATGAACGTCCGAGACTCCCGCGGGGCCTGTAGAGGCCGCGATGGCGAGAATACAGCAGGCGCTCAATACCAGGAATACTTTCACTCCAGCTCCTTACCCGGCTTGAGATTTGGAGACAACTCGCCGCACGCCGGGATTCGTGCGGGAGGAGGCAGCATCGCGGCGCGGCGAGTCTGTTAATCCGCCATTATACGCAGCCACAGCCGGGAGCGCGCCGTATTTAACGTGTGAGGACAATGAGAAGTTTGTTTCAGACGCGCGAAACGCGCGCGCGAGCCATCGCACTTTATTCCGTGCACTCCCGGAATGCGCTAGCATTGGGATTCCCATCATGAGCGTGGAAACCACGATCGACGCGGCGCCGCTGCTCGAAAGGCTCTTTTTGTTCGAAGCCATCGAGGATTCGCGCCCTGTTCCGGTCTCCGCGGGCCGTGTTCCCGAATGGCTCCGGGGCACATATTACGTGAACGGACCGGCGCGCTTCGAACGCGGCGCCACGCGCATGAAGCACTGGCTCGATGGCGATGGCATGGTGTGCTCCATGCGCTTGACAGCGGATGGCGCGCGCTTCACCAGCCGTTTTGTCCGCACCGCGAAACTACAGGAAGAAGAGGCCGCCGGGCGCTTTCTCTATCGCGGCTTCGGAACGTCTTTCCCCGGCGACCGGCTGCGACGCAAAGTCATGCTGGAACCGCCGGTGAACGTCAGCGTTTATCCGTGGTCCGGCAAGCTGCTGGCTTTCGGCGAGCAGTGTCTGCCGGTGGAACTCGACCCCGAGACGCTCGAAACACGCGGTGTTTACGATTTTGAAGGCAACATCAATGACGCGAGCCCGTTCGCCGCGCACGCGAAGGTCGATCCCGCCAACGGCCATCTGCTGAACTTCGGCATCTCGTTCTCGGCCACCGAGCCGATGCTGAACGTCTACGAATTCGACCCCGCGGGCAATCTGCTGTGCCGCCGGCGGCACCCGCTGAAATATCAGCACGCGGTTCACGACTTCGGATTCACGCCGAACCACACCGTCTTCTACCTCAGCCCGCTCCACATGGATTTCGCCCGGTTCTTCGCGGACAATCTCTCCGTGATGGAATCGCTCGACTGGGTTCCCGAAAAAGGCGCGCGCATCCTGGTGGCCCCGCGCCTGACGAAAGATGCCGCGTTCACGGTGGAAGTGGACCCGCGCTACAGCCTCCACATGATCAACTGCTTCGAGGAAGACGGAGCGATCACGGTGGATGTGCTCGAAATGGATCGCGCCATTTACGGCGAGTACCAGACGATTCCCGATCTTTTCACCGATCCCCCGCCCTGCCGGCCGGTGCGCTACGTAATCGATCTCGCCTCGAAGTCCATTCGCAGCCGGACCGCGATGACCTTCCATCTTTGTCCGGATTTTCCGGCAATCGACGCGAATCTGGCAGGCGCGCGCGCCGACGATTTCTGGATGCTCGCCATGGGCGCGTTCGGGCAGCCGGGGCGGAAGTTTTTCGATCGCGTCGTCCATGGTTCCTGGAAAGCCGGTGACGTGTGCGATCAATGGGTCACGCCGGCGGGCCAGTATCTGGGCGGTGAGCCAGTCCATGCGGTCAACCCCAAAAATCCGGACGACGGGGTTGTGATCGTGCAGCACCTTCTGCCGGCGGAAAACCGGGCTGAGATCCTGCTTTTTGACGCGCATTCGCTCTCGAAAGGCCCGATCGCGACGCTTTCGCTGGGTTATTTGATCCATCCGGGCTTCCACGCCAGCTTTCATTTTGATTAAGGCCGGATCGCCACAAGCCTGGGTCAAGACCGTGACTCACCTGACCGTGGTGCCTTTTCGAGAAATAAAGACGGCAGGCGCGCTGTTCATCGAATTGTTGCTTATGTCCTAGAAATCGCTCATGAAGACGATTCGAACTTCCGATGAAACGGGTAGCTCGAAAAACACACAGATAGAAGTAGAATAGAAACTCCTCTATCTCATTCGATCTATCGGTACTAGCTGAGCCGGAGTTTGCTGTTCGCAAAAACGTAATGAAAAGCACAAAAGTTCTAAAGTGGGCTGGAATCACTGTTGTCGCGCTCGGCGTGATCGGAGTGGCATCGGTGATGTATGTGGACTCGGCCGGCAGCCGTTTTTTTGAGGAAGGCCGGCAGATCAAGACCGACCTCGGCGATCTTGCCAATTGCCTCAAAGCGAAAGACCTCGGCGGCATTGGGGACTTTTACGCCGAAAGCTATACCGGCACCCCGCTCGGCATCAATAACCTCCGGCAGACAGAACTGAAAGACGGCATTCATCGCCTGCTGTTTACGGCGGATTCCTCTTCGGTCAATAAGGCCGGGGCGCTCGATGAGTGGAAGAAATATGTCAGGTCATTCGATTCGATCGATGAATTTTCCATGTACATCGACTCGCTCGAAAAGTGGGGCTCCACCGATGACATGAAGGCGCGCATTCGCTTCGAAGTCCTCGGCACTCCGCATGGGGCGCAGTATGCCGGGATCGATCGCGGTTACTTCCAGATGTCATTCAAAGCGGGCGGATCGCACGGCCTGCAGATCACGGGCGCGTCGCTCGATCAGGGCGACCGCTACATCGGAGACAAGCCGCAGTTCGAGAATGTGGCGCACGAAGCGGGCATCGATTTCACAAATCAGTATTATCCCGGCTTCCTCAATCAGCACCTGGCTTTCGGAATGATCAAATACGGGCCCGCCGGGATTGCGGCGGCAGACGTCGATAACGACGGTTTCTACGATATTTTCATTCCGGACGGTGTGGAATCCAGGTTATTTCACAACCTCGGGAACGGCAAGTTCGAAGACATCACAGCGAAGGCCGGACTGAGCGGACTCGACGGCGTGAGCACCGCCATTTTCGCCGATTACGACAACGACGGCTACAAGGATCTGTTCGTCAGCCGCACCTTCAAGCCGAACCAGCTGTTCCACAACAACGGCGACGGCACCTTCACAGACGTGACGAAGAAATCCGGCATCGGCGAAGATTGCTGCACGACCGTCGCATCCTGGGCCGATTACGATAACGACGGCTATCTGGATCTCTACGTCGGCCGCTATCTCGATCCGCGCACGGCGATCCCAACCACCTTTTACGCGCGCAACGGCCTGCACAATCAGCTCTATCACAACAATCACGACGGCACGTTCACGAACGTGACGGAGAAAGCCGGCGTGGGCGAAGTCGGCCTGTGTCTCGGCAATGTATGGGGCGACTATAACGATGACGGTTATCCGGATCTCTACGTCGTCAACGATTTCGGGCGTAAGACGCTCTACCGGAACAACAAGAACGGCACTTTCACGGATGTCACCACCGAGGCCGGCGCGCTGGCCTATGGCGCGGGTATGAGCGCCAGCATGGCGGATTACGATAACGACGGCAAGCTCGATCTCTACAGCACCAACATCCGGTCGGAAGACGCCTGGTACGCGGAGTGGCCTACCGTGGCGCGCTATATGGTGAATACCTGGCGGCAGGGAGTATGGCGCACGGACATGCCGCTTTACATGCAGGTCTTCCATCAATCCGGCACGGATTTCGTGAAGGTTTTCAAGCAGATGGCCTCCGGCAACGTGCTGCTGAAGAACCGTGGCGACGGTACTTTCGAAGATACAACCGCGAAAATGAACGCCAATCCGCCCGGCTGGTTCTGGGGCGCGAGCTTCGAGGATTTCGACAATGACGGCTGGCTCGATATCTACGCGGCCGACGGCTGGGTCTACAACGACAAGGACACCGAAATCGAACTGGACTTCCTCAACAACGTCGTGACGCAGCAGAAGCTCTATAAGACGGGGATTTTCTTCGATCCGAAGCACTTCGGACATACGTCCTGGCATGGATGGGAACACAACCGGTACATGCGCAATCGGGGCGACGGGAGCTTCGAGGAGATCGGGCGCGCGGCTGGAAACGACCTCATCCTGAATTCGCGCGGTGTGGCCGCGGCGGACTTCTGGAATCGTGGCGTTATGGACATTGCGGTATCGGCTTCCACCGATAAGCATGCCCTGCTGCGTAACGAAGTCGATACCAACCGGCACTGGTTACAGGTGGAACTCGTGGGCGTCAAGTCGAATCGCGACGCGGTAGGCGCGCGGGTTTCGATCAAAGTCAACGGGAAGCCGCAGATGCGTGAGGTTGTGCTGGGTGACGGATACGGTTCCGAAAATTCGCTCCGCCAGCACTTCGGACTGGGCGACGCAACCCAGGTGGATGAGCTCACGGTGAAGTGGCCCGCTTCCGGAACGGTGCAGACCTTTAAAAACATTCCGGGCAATCGGATTATCGAGATCACCGAAGGCGTGAATCAGATCAAAGAAAAGCACTACACGGAGGCGAAGAAGTGAAGAAGGTCCTCCTCGGAGCGGCGATTTGCGGTCTGGCGGGCGGAGTCGTATTCTGCGCCGAGCTTGCGACCGGCGCCAGGTGGTTCGAGGATGTGACGGTGTCCGCGGGCGTGAATAAGCCGCACACGAACCGCTCGTTCGACAACCAGTACGCCAACATCATGGAGGGCTACACGGCGCTGGGTGCTTCCGCGACCGTTGCCGACTACGATGGCGACGGTTATGACGATGTCTTCGTCACCGATTCCAAGCTGGGCGGCAAAAACCACCTCTACCACAACAACCACAACTTCACGTTCACGGATGTGGGCGACGAAGCCGGCGTTTCTGGCGGAAACGACGAGAACAACGCCACGTCTGCTTCGCTCTGGTTCGATTACAACAATGACGGCAAGCCGGATCTCTATGTAGTCCGCTTCGGCCACAACACGCTCTACGAGAATCTGGGCAACGGCAAGTTTAAAGACGTGACGAAGCAGGCGGGACTCTACCGCTACAGCAACGCGATCAAGGCGATTGCGTTCGATTACGATCGCGACGGGCAGCTCGATTTGTTCGTCGGCTCCTATTTTCAGCCGATCAATATTTTCAATCCCTCCAGTCCGCGCTTCTTCCCGGAGAGCTTCGAAACCGCCAATAACGGCGGCGGCGTCACCGTCTTCCATAACAAAGGCGACGGAACATTCGAAGACGTGACGGAGAAAGTCGGGCTCAAGCTGAGCGGCTGGACGCTCGACATGGGCAATGGCGACGCCGACAATGACGGCTTCGACGATCTTTACATCGCCTGCGATTTCGGCACCGACCGCTTCTTCCACAACAACGGGAACGGTACGTTCACCGACATTACGGAAAAGGCCATCGGCTTCGACACGAAAAAAGGCATGAACGTCGATTGGGGCGATTACGATAACGACGGGCTGCTCGATATCTACGTCACCAATATCACCGACGATTACATGCGCGAGGGAAATTTCCTCTGGCACAATAACGGCGATCTGACTTTCACCGATGTCTCGCGCGATACAGGCACCGCGGAAACTGGCTGGGGCTGGGGCGCCAAGTTTTTCGATTACGATAACGACGGCTGGCTCGACCTCTACGTCATGAACGGCTGGGTTTCCGCCGGTAAAGACAGCTACGTGCCGGACGTGTTCAAGATGATCACGAAGCCGGGAATCGATTTCGCCGACGCTCGCAACTGGCCGCCCATGGGCAATAAGAGTCTGAGCGGCTACGAGAAGAAAAAACTTTTTCATAACGAGCACGGCCAGAGCTTCCGCAACGATGCTGCGCGGCACGGCCTCGATTCCACCCGCGACGGACGCGGCATCGCGATCGCCGATTTTGATAATGACGGCCGCCTGGATATCTTCGCCGCCAACGCCAACTCCGAGCCGTATCTCTACCGCAACGTGATGCCGGCCGGGCCGCACTGGGTGCAGTTTGCGCTCGTGGGAACGAAATCCAACAAAGCCGCGGTGGGCGCGCAGGTGCGGCTGACGGCGGGCGGCTCCACGCGCCTCGCCTTCATCAGCGGCGGCAACAGCTTCGCCGGGCAATCGACCAACCGGGTGCACTTCGGACTCGGCAGTGTCGCGAAGATCGACAAAATCGACGTGCGGTGGCCCACCGGCGTTCACGAAGAGTTCGATAACATCACCGCCGACAAACTCAATCGAATTGTGGAAGGAACAGGGAAGAAAACGAAATGAAGTTCCGCTCTTATGCTGCGCTGCTCCCGATTTGTCTGATCGCCGCCGGTACCTTGGCCGCGGCGCCGGGAGACGACGACTATACCAAAGCCGAGCAGGCACTGGCGGCGAAGCAGTACGATACGGCGCTCGGATACTTCGAATCGTCCCTCACCGCCAACCCCGATAGTCTGCGTAACGCCAGCGAATACCGCATGGCGACGCTGCAGCGCGCGCTGGCGCTCCAGCCGGTGGTCAAAGGCCAGCCGCACGAAGGCAAGCCCACCGATTTCGACCGCGAGATCGCCTTCTTCGACAAGCTGACGAAAGATCATCCGAACTCCTCCAATGCCGTTCTGAATTACGGCTTCGCGTACGTGGATAAAATTCCGGCCGCGGGCACGATCTCGCAGGTGATGCTGGCGAATACGTCGCTCGGATTCTTCACGAAGTCGCTTGAGCTGAAGCAGACCTGGATCGGGCTCTATACCCGCGGCAACAGCTATCTCTACTGGCCCAAGATTTTCGGACACGCGCCCGATGCCGTGGCGGATCTCGAAAAAGCCTACGCGATCCAGAAGAAGGAACCGAAGAAGAGCTATCATCTGCGCGTCGATATCGCGCTGGGCGATGCCTACTGGAAAACCGACGAACACGACAAGGCGCGGGCCATCTGGCGCGAAGGCCTGAAAGACTTCCCCGATAGCCCAGGGCTGAAGGCTCGCATGTCCAAAGACGGCGACGATCTGGACGATTACATCGCTGACGTGCTCGATCCGAATAAGCGCGTCAACACCGATCTGCGCGAGCTGTGGGGGAATCAGTAAATGGCATTCGCCTTCACCCGAAAGCTTTTGAAGCCGGCCGCTGTTGCGCTGCTGGCCGCGCCACTCGCGGTGTGGGCGACCGATGCGGTTATCGCGAAGATTCATTTCGAGGAGATCGCCGAGCAATCCGGCGTGCAGACGCAGCACCACACCCATCACTTCACCGGTCCGCATGCGGACGTGCTGCGGATGTTCACCTCCGGCGGAGCTTCCGCGGCTGTCGGGGATTATGACGGCGACGGCCTCGAAGATCTCTTCGTGACCGATTCCGACAGCGGCACAAAGAACCACCTTTTTCATAACGAAGGGCATTTGAAATTCAAAGAGGTCACCGACGCGGCGGGCGTCGGTGGCGGAAACGGTCCGCAGGCGATTGTCTCCGATGCGCTCTGGTTCGATTACGACAATGACGGCCGCGACGATCTGCTCGTCGCACGCTTTTCAACCCCGATCCTCTATCACAACGAGGGCAACGGCAAGTTCAAAGATGTAACGAAGGAAGCCGGCCTGACGAAGTTCGGCAACACCATCGCTGCGATCGCGTTCGATTACGATAACGACGGCTATCTCGATCTGATGCTCGGCAATTACTTCAAGCCCGAAAGCCTGACGGATCTGAAGGATCCGCACGTGCTCCCGAACGATCTCGATAACGCGGTCAATGGCGGCGGCGTCACCCTCTGGCACAACCTCGGCAATGGCAAGTTCGAAGAAGTGACGCAGAAGGCGGGCTTCGGCAATCACCACGGCTGGACGCTCGATCTCGGCCACGGCGACCTGAACAATGACGGCTGGCAGGACGTTTACATCGCCGACGATTACGGGACCGACCGCATCTTCTTCAACAACAAGAACGGCACGTTCACCGAAGTCACCGAGAAGGCCACCGGCTTCGATACGAAGAAGGGCATGAATGCCGAAATCGCCGACTACGATAACGACGGCTGGCTCGACATCTACGTCACCAACATCTACGACGAATACATGAAGGAGTGCGCCATGCTGTGGCACAACAACCACGACGGCACCTTCACCGATGTTTCGGCTGACACCGGCACCTGCCGCACTCTCTGGGGCTGGGGCGCGAAGTTCGGCGACCTCGATAACGACGGCTGGCAGGATCTCTTCGTCACCAACGGCCTTCGCTCAGCCGGCAAAGAGAATTACATCCCGCTGCTGCTGAACGCCACGATCACCAAGCCCGGCGTGGATTTCACCGACGTCAGCAGCTGGCCGGACATCGGCAACATGACGTGGAGCGGATACCAGCGCAAGAAACTGTTCCACAATCTCAACGGACAGGCGTTCAAGGAAATCGCGAAGGAAGCCGGCGTCGATAACGATCTCGACGGCCGCGGCGTCGTCATGGCCGATTTCGATAACGATGGACGGCTCGAGATGTATGAGACCAACGCCGACCAGCGATCCCTCTTCTACCATTCGGATTCGCCATCCATCGGCAATTACATCGAGTTCAAGCTCACCGGTACGAAGTCGAATCGCGATGCCATCGGCGCGCGCGTCACGGTCACCGCGGGCGGTCTCACGCAGATTCGCGAAATCAACGGCGGTAACGGCTACGCAGGGCAGAGTTCGATGCGCGCCCACTTCGGTCTTGGCACCGCGGCGAAGATCGACAGCGTGCAGATTCACTGGCCCAGCGGTCTGAATCAGAAGATCGACGGCGCGGCGATCAATCACCTGTACCACATCACGGAAGGACAACCGCTCAAAAACTGATGAGCAAAGCGCGATCCATTCTGCGAGCTTCACTCGCCGGCGCCGCCGGTTTGCTGTTCGGATTTCAGGGAACGCCGAACACCGCGGACCAGCTCGCCCAGGCGCGCAATCTCGGCAAGGCGTTCTTCGAAAATCCGACGACGCAAACCGAATGTCTGGATCAGTTTAAAAAGGCTCTCGATCTCTCGCCCGATTCCGTGCGCGAGCGGATTAACTACGGCCTCGCGCTGCTCCATGCCGGCAAGACCGACGAAGGCGAAGCGCAGCTCCTGAAAGCGCAGAAGAACGATCCGAAGATTCCGCATACCTGGTTCAATCTCGGAATCGCGTATGAGAACGATTCGAAGACAGACGAGGCGATCGCGCAGTTCCAGGGAATGCTGAAGCTGGTTCCGGATGAGCCGATCTCGCACTATAACCTCGGCACGCTCTATCAGCTCAACGGGCAGCCCGCCGACGCGATCAAAGAATTCGAAGCGGCCGAGAAGGCGAATCCTGATCTTGCCGGACCGCACTTCAAGCTGGCCAACGCCTGGCGCGCTACGAAGCCGGAAGATGCCACGCGCGAAAACAAGCTGTTCCTCGAAATCAAAGATCGCCAGAAAGCCGCCGGCACAACCGAAGATCTGAAGTGGAGCTATTACGCCGAGATTTACGACCCGGCGGAAGCGGCTCCGGTGACCGTGGCTCCGGCGGAAGTGAAGCTCGCAACCGGGAAAATCGGCTCTGGCGCCACAGGGCTGACCGTCGCCGATATCGACGGGGACGGCGTCGCGGATCTGATCGCCTGGTCCGCCAGCGGCATTCAGGTGTTTAAGTCCGGCGCAGAATCGACAGATGTAGGACTTGGCGGCGTCAAAGACGTCGTTTCAGTCTCGGCGGGCGATATTAATAATGATGGGCTGCCCGATCTTGCCATCGTGACCAAATCCGGTGCTGAAATCTGGACCAACAACGCCGGAAAGTTCACGAAATCAACGACTTCCCTGCCCACTGGAACCTATTCCAGCGCCGTCTGGCTCGATTACGACCACGACTACGACCTCGATCTCTTTCTGCTGGGTGAAAAGCCGGTTCTGATGCGGAACAACGGTCCCGCCGGCTTCAGTGACGAGACGAAGTCCTTCCCCTTCAAGCCGGGTAAAGCCACAACCGGACTCGAATTCGATGTGACACCCGATACAGACGGCATGGATCTGATTGTGGCGTATGCCGATCACCCGGGCGTCCTCTATCGCGACAAACTGAATGGCCGTTATGAAGCCGAAGATGTCGCGGCGGTCCCGGCAGGCACGAAAACGATCCTCGCGGCCGACCTGAATAACGACCGCGCGACCGATCTCGTCGCCGCAACCGACACAAATGCCTCCATCGCGTGGAATCGCACCACGGGATTCGCGAAATCTGCGGACATGCCGGCACCCGGGGGCGCCATCGCGCTGGCGGATTTCGAAAACCGCGGCGCGCTCGATATCGCGGCGGGCGGCACGATCTATCGCAACGAAGGCAAGGAAATTTTCAAAGCCACCAAAGCCAGCGTGCCCGCTCGGACAACGGCCATGGTGGGCGCGCTCTTCAACGGAACACACACCTCGCTCGCGGCGATCAACGGCTCCGATATCGAAGTCGTCAGCAACACCACCGCCGGCAACGGCGCACTCCAGATTTCCATCACCGGTGTCAAAAATCTGAAGCTGGCTTACGGCTCCAAGGTCGAAGTGAAAGCCGGCAGCCAGTATCAGAAGCAGACGTATCGCGGACTTCCGCTCGTCTTCGGCATTCCCTCGCAATACAAAGAAGCCGACACCATCCGCATCAACTGGGCAAATGGCCTGATTCAGAACGAAGTCCATCAGCCCATGGGCGCGCACACGTACAAAGAGGCGCAGCGTCTCTCCGGCTCCTGCCCCATGATCTTCACCTGGAACGGCCACGAATTCCGTTTCCTCACCGATGTCCTCGGCGTCGCCCCGCTCGGTGCGAGTTCCGGCGACGGCAACTACTTCCCGGTGGATCACGACGAATACGTCCAGATTCCCGGCGAAGCCATGGTTCCGAAGGACGGAAAGTACGAAGTTCGTATTTCGGAAGAGCTCCGCGAGGTTTCCTACATCGATAAAATCCGTCTGATCGCCGTCGATCACCCAGCCGATCAGGCCATCTATACGAACGACAAGTTCAAGTCGCCGCCCTTCCCGGAATTCCGCCTCTTCGGCGTTTCGCAGCCGATCCATCCGATCGCGGCGCATGATGACGCGGGCCGCGACGTCCTGCCGAAGCTCCTTCACAAAGACCGGCAGTATCCCGACGCCTTCAGCCGTGATTTCGCCGGCACGGCGCAACTGCACCACCTCGATCTCGATTTCGGCAAAGCCGCGCCTTCGAACAAAGCCGTCATGATCCTGAGCGGCTGGGTCGATTGGGCTGATGGCAGCACCTTCCTGCAGAACTCGCGCGAAAGCAAGGACGGCCTGATCATGCCCTATGTCCAGGTGAAAGACGCGCAGGGCCGCTGGAAGACTGTCATCAAAGACATGGGAATTCCCGCCGGCAAGCCCAAGACGATTTCAGTCGACATGACCGGCAAGTTTCTCTCTGCCTCGCGCGAAGTCCGGATCGTCACCAATCTATGCGTCTACTGGGATGAAATTTTCCTGAGCGAGAATACCGCGCAGCCCCCGGTGAAACTCACCTCGATCGCAGCGCAATCCGCCGACCTCCACTTCCGCGGCTTCTCGAAAGTCATCATCGATCCGGCGCGCAAGCAGCCCGAAAACTTCCTCTACAACAGAGTCGCTCCGGTCTCGCAGTGGAATCCGACGCCCGGCTTCTACACGCGCTACGGCGACGTCGACAAGCTGCTCACTGCCGCTGACGATATGCCCGTCATCATGGGCTCCGGCGACGAAATGAAGCTCGAGTTCGATCCGGCTGCCTTCCCCGCCCTGCGCGCCGGCTGGAAGCGTGACTTCCTGCTCTTCGTCGATGGCTGGGCGAAAGACGCCGACGCCAACACTGCTTTCTCCACCTCGGTGGCTCCGCTGCCATTCCACGCGATGAGCGCGTATCCTTATCGCTCGAGCGAACATTATCCGGACGACGCAGTCCACAGGAAATACCAGAAGGAATACAACACGCGGCCGGCGCTGAAGCTTCTGCGCCCGCTGGTCGAAAACGGGAGGACCTAAAACAATGCCTGCAACCACATACACAGCGGATGAAATCCGAGCCGAGGTCAAGAACCTTGTCGCTCGCGTCACCGAGCGCGAAACAAACGAGATTCCGGACGACGCTCACTTCATGGAACAACTGGGAGTCGACTCCCTGATGGCGATGGAGATCATGATCGCGGTCGATCGCAAATTCGGCATCGATATCCCGGAGGAAGAATTCAACAAAGCGACCAACGTGAACGAGTCCGTCGCGCTCGTGCAGCACTGGCTTTCACAAAGAACCGCCGCGACCGCATAAATGAAGCGCGTTGTCATCACCGGCATCGGCGTCGTTTCTCCGATCGGGACGGGGAAAGACGTCTTCTGGACCCGCCTGCTCGCTGGAACGTCCGGCATACGGCCGGTGTCTTCGTTTGACAGCACCAATTTTGCGGCGCATATTGGCGCCGAGGTGCAGGATTTCGATCCGGCGAAGCATCTGGTGAAGCAGAAGCCCTCGGATATGGGCCGCGCATCGCAGATGGCGATCGCCGCGGCCCGCGAAGCCATTGCGGACGCGGGGATTGATCTCAATGAGATCAACCGCGCGCGCGTGGGCGTTTCGATGGGAACAACTTCGGGCGAGCCCCTCTTCGTCGAGTATTACAACGACGCAAAGAAGGCGGGCAAAGAACCGGCGCCGGAAGTGTTCGGCCAGTATCCCTGCCACGTGATTCCCGCGCATGTGGCCATCGAGTTCGATCTCACCGGTCCCGCCATCATGATTCCGAACGCCTGCGCCGCAGGCAATTACGCGGTGGGTTACGGCTTCGACATGATCCGCGCCGGACGCGTCGATATGATGCTCGCGGGTGGCGCGGACGCGTTCTCGCGCATCCCCTACATGGGTTTCGCGCGACTCGGTGCGATTGCCCCCGAGCGCTGCCAGCCGTTCGATAAAAATCGCAAGGGCATGGTGCCAGGCGAAGGCGCGGCTGTACTGGTGCTCGAACCGTACGATTCCGCGGTCTCGCGCGGCGCCACGATCTACGCCGAAGTCCTCGGCTACGGCTCCAGCTGCGATTCGCATCACATGACAGCGGCGCACCCGCAGGCCGATGGCGCCATTCGCGCGATGTCCGCGGCGCTCGCGCAGAGCGGTCTCACCACCGCCGATGTCGATTACATCAGCGCCCACGGCACCGGCACGCCAACGAACGACCGCATCGAATCGCTGGCGGTCCGCACCCTGTTCGGAGAACGCGCGCCCCATGTGCCGATGAGTTCCATCAAATCAATGCTCGGCCACACCATGGGGGCGGCGAGCGCCATCGAAGCGCTGGCGTGCGCGATGGCAGTCCACACTGGCTGGATTCCCCCGACCATCAATCACGAAGAGGACGATCCCGAATGCGGCCTCGATATCGTGCCGAATAAAGCCCGCAAAACCGATCCCAAAGTAGCATTGAATAATGCATACGCATTCGGCGGCAACAACGCCTCGTTGTGCGTCGCGCGGTGCGAGGGCTAAATGGCGTCGCGGATTGTAGTCACCGGGACGGGTGTCATCACCTCCATCGGCGTGGGCCTTCCCGCCTTTGAAGAAGCGCTGTGGAGCGGCAAAAGCGGCATCAAAGCGAGCGGCCGCATTGCGGGCTTCACGTTTGCCGATATCGGGGAGTTCGATCCCAAGCCCTGGCTGGGCAACAAAGGCGTGCGCGTGCTCGATCGCGGCACCCGTCTGCTCTGCATCGCGGCCCAGATGGCGCTCACCGAAACCAATCTCTCGCAGGAATCGAAAGAAGTGGGCGACGCCGATCTCGGGATGATCTGCGGCACCATGTTCGGCGGTATCCACAGCATCGCCTCGTTCGACTGGATCGGCATCACCGACGGCCCTTCGCTCGTCAGCCCGCTCGAATTTCCGAACACCGTGATCAACGCGCCCGCCGGACAGGCGGCCATCAAGCATAAGCTGCGTGGCGTGAATTCCACAATCTGCTCCGGCCTCGCCTCCGGGCTTTATGCGATCGACTACGCGGCGGAATTCCTGCGCCTCGGCCGCGCGAAATATCTGCTGGCCGGCGGAATGGAAGAAGTCTGCGAAGAAACTTCTGCCGCATTCCGCCGTCTGAACATCGAATCGAAACGCGGACAGCCAAATCCCTTCGCGGCGGATCGCGACGGCGCCGTCGCGGGCGAAAGCGCCGCGCTCTGGATGCTCGAAGCGGAAGAAACCGCCGCTGGCCGCGGCGCGAAACCAATCCTCGAAATCCTCGGCTTCGGGGCGGCGCATGACGCCAGCACGAGCCAGGGCTATCAGATCTCGGGGAAAGGCGCGGCGACCGCCATGCATCAGGCGCTGGATTATTCCGGCATCACGCCCGATCAGATTTCCTGCATCGTCACGAGCGGCAGCGGCAGCCCGGCGGGCGACGAAATGGAAGCCCGCGCACTGCACTCCGTGTTCGGCGACAAACTCCCCAACATTCCCGCCTGCGCGCCAAAAGCCGCGCTCGGCGAATGTATGGGTGGCTCCGGTGCTCTCTGCGCGGTCATCGGGGGCCTCGCGTTGTTGAAACAGGAACTTCCGCCGACCGCCGGCTTCGCGGGATCCGATACGAAAATCCGCCTCTCGGACAAGCCGCAGAAGATCACGGGCGATTATGCGCTGATCAACGCTTTCAGTTGCGACGGCAACAATTCCTCTCTGGTGATCCGGCGATGGCAAAACTAGCTGACCCGGTTGAGATTGGGCCAACCGACCTCCTCCCCCGCCTCAAAGACAACGGCTACGATAACGAGCGCGTCGAGCGCCGCCGTCAGTGGATTGAGAACAAGACCGGCGCCGAAATGCCGCACATCGGCGGTCAGGCCTGGGATTTCGAGGCAACCCGCGGCAACATTGAAAATCCCATCGGCGTGGCCCAGATCCCCATGGGCGTCGCCGGTCCGGTGCTGATTCACGGCCAGCACGCAAACGGCATCTTCTACGTTCCCATGGCCACCACCGAGGGCGCGCTCATCCGCAGCTATGAGCGCGGCATGGTGGCGCTGACGAAATCGGGCGGCGTCCAGACAGCGGTCGCGTCGGACGAAAACCAGACCGCACCTTCTTTCTTTTTCCACGATGTCCAATCCGCCGCGGCATTCCCCGAGTGGGTCGAAGGCAAGCTTCCCGACCTGCAGGCGCTGGTGGAAACCACCACGCGCCATGGCAAACTCCGCAATCTGAAGTGCTATCCCACCGGCCGTCAGGTCATCCTCAACCTCGGCTTCAGCATCGGCGACGCGCAGGGCATGAACATGATCGTGCGGGCCACTGAAGCGGTCTGCCTGTGGATCAAAGAGCATTACCCGATCGAAAACTATTTTCTTTTCAGCGGCATGTGCGGCGAAAAGCGCGCGAGCGGATTTCTCATGTCCCGCGGCAAAGGCAAGCGCGTCACCGCCGGCGCGCTGCTCACGCATGAAGTACTGCGCCTATACCTCCACGTCACGGCCGACCAGCTTTTCCGCGTCTGGCAATCCACCGTGCAGGGCAATATCGAAGCCGGAGCGATCGGCTATAACGGCCACGCGTCGAACGGCCTCACCGCAATCTTCATCGCTACCGGACAGGATGTCGCCAACGTCGTGAACTCCTCCTGCTCCATGACGACCTTCGAACCCCATCCCGATGGCATCTACGCCAGCGTCACGCTCTCCGCACTCTCGGTCGCGACCGTCGGCGGCGGCACCGCGCTTCCCACACCGCGCGAAGCGCTCCGCATCATGGATTGCGTGGGCACGGGCAAGGCCCGCAAGCTCGCGGAAATCGTGGCCGCAGCCATTCTCGGCGGCGAAGTTTCCATGGGCGCGGCCATCGCCTCGCAGGAATTCGTAGCCGCGCACGAGCACTACGGAAGGAACCGGCCGAAATGAGCGTCGCACTCGTTACCGGAGGTTCCCGCGGCATCGGGCGCGCCATCGTGGAAGAGCTCCGCGGCGCCGGATATAAAGTCGCTTTCACCTACAGCTCGAATGAAGCCGCGGCCACCGAACTCGTCAACCAGCTCGGAGCGGAAAACGTTCTCGCGCTTCAGGCCGACGTCCGTAATTTCGGACGCGCCGCCGAAGTCATCGCCGAAACCATCGCGAAATTCGGCCCCCTCACCACCCTCATCAACAACGCCGGCATTAAGAAAGATCTCCCCCTCATGAAAATGGATGCCGACTCCTGGCGCGACGTGGTCGATACCAACCTCAATGGCGTCTTCAACTACTCCCGCAACGCCATCAGCGGCATGCTGCGCACCGGCGGCTCGATCATCAACGTCACCAGCGTGAGCGGCGTGATCGGGATGGCGGGCCAAACCAACTACTCCGCATCCAAGGCCGGCGTGATCGGATTCACCAAAGCGCTGGCGAAGGAAGTCGCGCGCTTCGGCGTGCGCGTGAACGCGGTCGCCCCCGGCTTCATTGAAACCGACATGACGTCCGCCATCGACGAAGTCACGCGCAAAAAACTCTACAGCCAGATTCCTTCCGGTCAGCCCGGCTCCGCGGCGGACGTCGCCAAACTCGTCGCCCACATCGCCAGTGACGCGGGCAAGTACGTCACCGGCCAGGTCTGGAATATCGACGGAGGCCTCACCTGAACATGCATCGCGTCTTCGGGCGGGAGTATCCGGTGCGCTACGACGCGATCGTCGTCGGCGCCGGGATTGGCGGGTTGTTCTGCGCCAATTTACTCGCCCTGGGCGGGATGAAGGTTCTGCTGCTCGAGCGCCACTTCATGCTCGGCGGCTTCTGCTCCACCTTCCGGCGCAAAGGCTTCGTCTTTGACGCCTCCACGCATTTTTATCCGCTGCTCGGCAATCCATCCACCCTGACCGGGAAGATCTGCCACGATATCGGACTGCCCACCGAGTGGATCAAAATGGATCCGGTCGATCAGTTCCATCTCCCCGGCATGCCGCGCTTCGAAGTGCCTGGCGATTTCATTCCCTACGTCAATCGCCTCAAGGAATGGTTCCCGGAGGAAGCGCGGAACATCGACAATTATTTCGCCGAACTGAAGCAGGCCTACATGTATGGCCTGCTGTATTACTTCCGCGGCGTCGCCAACGATCAGGTGGAAAAGCTCGAAAAGTATTCGATGGTGGATAAGCTCAACGAGCACTTCCGCGATCCCCGCCTGCGCACGCTGCTGATGGGCGACGCGCCCCACTGGGGTTCCCTGCCCGAGCGCACTTCTTACGTCTTTGACGCGATGCTGCGCCTTTCCTACTTCCTGGGCAATTACTACCCGAAAGGCAGCTCCCAGAAATTCGCCGACGATCTCGGCCGCGTCTTCACCGATCGTGGCGGCAAAATCCTGAAATGCGCGGAGGTGCATCAGATCACGGCTGAGAACGGGGAAGTCACCGGCGTTCAGGTGCGCACCGTCTCCAGGCGCGACGCCGAGGAATTCCGTTTCGAAGCCCCCGTCGTTGTTTCAAACGCCGACGCGCTCCACACCTACCGCGATCTCATCCCGCACGAGAATCGCGATCCCTGGATTCTCGAACATGTGAAAAGCCAGAAGCCCACGTTTGCCTGCTTTCTCACCCACATCGGCCTGAAAGGCATGGATCCGGAAAAACTCGCCGCGGCGGAGGGCTATTACTGGGGTGAATGCGATCCGGGAGACATCATGAAGAACGTCTTCAAGATCTTCGTCCCGACGCATTTCGATCCCGATATCGCGCCGCCGGGCTGCCAGATCCTCATTACGCAGCGTCCGTCGCCGGTTAACTATGAGGACGTTAACGACTGGCCAGCCCACAAGGCGGAGGTGGAAGGCAGAACCATGAAACGCCTCCGGGAAGTGCTGCCCGGCATCGACGACAAAATCGTGGTAAAGTGCAGTGCTAGTGCCATGACGGCGTTTCGATTCACCAATAACTTAGAGGGCGGAATGCTCGGCTGGGAAATGTCGCCCGGCCAGCTCGGCCGTAATCGCCTGCCGTTCTATACGCCTGTCGAAAACCTCTATCTCACCGGGCACTGGACGCAGCCCGGTGGCGGCATCACGCCGGTCATCGTATCCGCCCAGCGCGTGGCGAAGATCATCCTGACGGGCAAAGACGAAGGCCGTGCGCTCGCCGCGTCTTATTTCGCTTTCAACTCCATGGCGGCCGCCGAGCGTCACAGAGAGGATGTTCCCCGATGAGCGCCTTCGATGCCGATAGACAGCGGGCTGTACTCGATGGCGCCATGCGCCTGTTCGAGCAGTACGACCTGAAGGACATCACGCTCGACCGGCTGACGAAGGTCACCGGTATTCCCGCCTTCGATATCCTTCGCGAATACCATTCGAGCGACAACATTCTGAAGGCCGTCCTCGAACGCGAGCTCGAGCTGATGGCCGCCGCCGCGCAGGCTCCCGAGCTGCGAATGCCCGGCGAAACGCTCGGCGATGAGCTCCACGTCCTCGCCGGCGTTATTCTCGATCAGTACCGGAAGCGCTCGAAGTTTCTCGCCAAGATACTGAACGAGTCCATGCAGAATCCGGACGTCGGCGCGCTTTTTTACCGCACGTTCATTGTGCAGGGGCGGCTGCTGTTTACCGAATTCCTCAGCGTCCGCAAAGAGCGCAACGAGCTGCGCGATGACGTGGACGTGGAAGCCGCGGCCGCAATGTTCCTTGCGGCGCTGACCGGCACGTTCATCATGCATGAGGTCTTCGGCGGGCGCAAAGTCGAGCCGCTCGACGATGAGCGCGTTCTGAGCCAGATGTGCAACACGTTTCTGCGGGGGGTGATGCGGAAATGAATGTTTCAGTCAGTGGATTCGACGGACCTCTGGCGCGCGCCACGCGGGCCGAACTGGAAAGGCGCGGGCATCGCGTTATCGCCTCCGGCGCCGAGTGCGCCGTCTTCATTCCGGGCGATACGGGAACGCTCGAAGCGGTCGCGAAAGACCCTGGCGTCAGGCGGCTGGTGCTCAGAAGCCACGGCTATGCCTATGGCGCAAATCCGAAAAATCCCGGCATGATGACAGAGGACCGC
>DASZVV010000316.1:0-6842 GCA_035546955.1 Bryobacteraceae bacterium | reverse complement strand
TGATCGTGGTTCTCGAGACCGAGATCTGGCCCAATCTCTTTCGGGAAGCGAAGCGGATCGGCTGCGGACTGCTGATCGTCAACGGCCGCATTTCGGACCGTGCACTGCCGCGCTATCGCAAATATGCGCCATTCTTCGGTCCGGTCCTTTCACAGTGCGATCGCATCCTCGCCCAGTCGGATGAGATGAAAGAGCGGTTCGCCATCGCAGGCGCGCCGCGGGAGATTCTCGAAACCGCCGGCAATCTCAAGTACGACTTTCAACTTGTGGCGCTGCCCGCCGATTCGCCGGTTCGCGGGTTCATCGAAGCGGGGCAGGACCGGCGGCTCTGGATAGCCGCCAGCACCTCCACCGACGGCGGCATGGAGGAAGAAGATGACGTGATCGCGGCGCAGAACAACCTGAAAGGCTGGCGATTGATCATCGCTCCGCGCAAGCCGGTTCGCTTCGATCTGGTGGCGAAGAAACTCGAAACCTCGGGACTTCGCTGGGCGCGCCGTTCGCAATGGCTGCCCGGCGATGAAAACGCCGATGTGCTGCTGCTCGATTCCATCGGCGAACTGGGTGGCACGTTTGAGCATGCGGATGCCGTCTTCATGGGCGGCACCCTTTCCGACATGGGCGGCCACAACATTCTTGAGCCCGCCATGGCAGGCAAGCCTGTGGTCGCCGGGCCGCACCTCGAGAACTTTCGTGAGATCGAGCAACACTTCGAGACACAGCGTGCGATTTTACGAATTCCAGACGGAAGCGAATTAGCCTCGGCTGTGAAGCGCGCTGCCGCGGATCCCGAACTCGGGCGCCGCGCTCACGCTGCCGCGGCGATGAAATGCGGCGCCGCCGGACGAACCGCCGATGCCGTGATGGAACTCTACGCCACCAGGTATCCCACCGAGCGCATTGTGCAGCCCGGGTGGATGTTGCTCTGGGCGTTTGCACAGCTCTGGCTGCGTGCGAGCGCGAAGGATTTGCGCTCGAAGCGCGCCCGAACGAAGCGGTTGCCGGTCCCGGTGATCAGCGTCGGCAATATAACCGCGGGCGGCACTGGAAAAACACCTGTTACGCTCGAGCTTCTCGGTGATCTCGCGTCCCTGAAACCAGCGCTCCTTACGCGTGGTCATGGACGGAACACCACGGATATCGTCCTTCTGCCGCGTGGTGACGAACGGCCACCGATTGAGCGCACCGGCGATGAAGCGCAGCTCTATCTTCGCTCCGCCCACGTCCCGATCGGCATCGGCACAGAACGTGCACTGGCGGGGGCGAGACTACTGGAACATTCCGATGCGCGTGTGTTCCTGCTGGATGACGGACTTCAGCATGTGCAACTGCATCGGGATTTCGATCTGGTGGTAATTGATGCACTGCGGCCCTTCGGCGGCGGACATCTGCTGCCGTTGGGCCGCTTGCGCGAACCGCTCTCCTCGCTCGCCCGCGCCAATGCGTTCGTAATCACCCGCTCACGGGCGGTCGCAAATCTCCCTGCGATTATCCATACGCTGCGAATCTGGAATCCGAATGCACCCGTCTACCTCGCGTGGCTCGAGAATCGTCAATGGCGCAACGCGCGCGGGGAGACTCTCGAAGCCGGCGGCATGGCAGGTGCGAAAGCGATTGCCTTCTGCGGCTTGGGCAATCCCGAATCCTTCTGGCGGTCGCTGGCGGACGTCGGCGTGACGCCGATCGAGAAGCATTCCTACGGCGATCACCACCGCTACGCTCCGAACGAGCTGCGGCGGCTGGCGCGGCATGCGCACGAAATCGGCGCAAGGTATCTGCTGACGACGGCGAAGGACTCGGTCAATCTCGGAGATTTCGAGCACGTTACGAGTCCGCTCGAAGTCTGGTGGCTCGAGATCGGAGTCGGCATTGACCGCCGCGACGATCTGGTGGCGCGTATTCGCTACTGTGTTACGGGATGAAGGTAATCGTCGATCCGCTTGTCGGTATTTCCGAGTTCGCGGGCGATGCTCAGTTTCGCGAGATTGTGCGCGAAAAGACTGGTGATGTAGTCGAGCTCCGATGACGCCACGTCGGCTTCGGCCTGGGTCACTTCGAGCAGAGTGGCGACGCCAAGATCGGCCTTCTCTTTCGTGAGCCGCAGCGTATCCTGTGCGAGCTTCTGATTCTCCTTCGCCAGCTCCACCTGATTGGCGGCGGCCTGAAGATCGAGCCAGGAATTGCGAATCTCGCTCTCGATTTCCCCACGCAGGTCTTCCACTTCGGCGCGGCGCTGATCGAGAACCGCGTCGGCCTGCTCCAGATCCGCGGATGCGCGGCCGCCCTGCCAGATCGGGACTTTGAGGCTCGCGCCGAATGTGAACGTCGTCGCGGTCTGGCTGTAGCGGGGGCCGATGGCGCCGTAATCGCCCAGGATGGAGAGAGTGGGGAGGCGCTCATCCTTCGCCGCCGTCTTCGCGAGTTCAGCTGCGTGGACCTGGGTCTGGGCGGCTTTGAGATCGGCCCGCGTATCGAGCGATTGCTTCACGGCGTCATCGACGGTGAGCGCCGGCGGCGCGGAGAAGGGAACGTCGTCGGTGATGTCGTAGTTGTCATTCGGCGGAAGACCGATCAGACGGGCAAGGCTGATTTTCTGGCGCGCGAGATCGTTTTCGAGTGTGGAGACGCGCTGGCGCTGCACAGATTCCTGTACCTGCGCACGGTTCACGTCGATCTGCGTCGCGACTCCGGAGTGGAAGCTGTCCGTTGTTTCCTTCACCTGCGCAGTGGCGGTATCGAGCTGCGCTTTGGCCGAAGTGAGGCGGGCTTTGGCCGCAATCGTCTGCAGGTAAGCGCCGCCCACGGCGAGTACGATGATGTCGCGCGCATTCTGAATGGATTGCTGCTGCGCCGCGGTGCTCGCGTGCGCGGCTTTCAGGTTGTTGAGGGCGGTCATGTCGACGAGCGACTGCGCGACGGTCGCACGCAAATCAAAATACGCGAGCGGACCGACGACGTGCGGCACGCCGGGGAAATTCAAACCGATCACCTGTAAATCCTGTTCGAGGACGTTCTCGCGATAGCTCCCGCTGATGTTCGGAAGAAGCGCCGAGCGCGCCACCTTCGCCTGGCCTTCCGCCTGTTTGACCGCGGCGTTGAGTCCAACGACGCTCATGTTGGCGGCAAGTCCGCGCTCGACGGCTTCATGAAGGGAGAGCTTGCCGGAAAACGGCCGCGTTGTTGTGCTGCTGATGCTGCCGGCGTAGCTGCCCTGAATCGAAATGTTCGTATTGAGCGTATTGACGCTGGCGTTCGTGCCGGGCGTGGGCGTCTGGGTCGTGGTGACGGTACCGGACTGTCCGGTGCGGCCGGAGAGCGGTAGCTGGGCCGCGACGCTGCCGCCGCCCGGTTGCGGCGGCGGACCTCCCAACTGGGCGAATGCGGCGGCCGCCGAAGCAGCGGCCAGAACGGCTGATTTCAGTATTCGTTTTTTCATTCTTATCCCAACTGTTTGCGGAAGCGCCGCACGCTGAGCGTAAGCAGCACGGTGGCGAAGCCCACCAGGGCCAGGTAGTTCGGCCAGAGCGTATCGAGCCCGCTGCCTTTCATGAGACAGGAGCGCGTGATGATGCCGAAGTGGCGGATCGGATTGATCAGCGTGACCGGCTGCAGCCAGTGCGGCATGGCTTCGACCGGTGTGAGCGACCCGGAGAGAGAAGAAAGCGGCGGGTTGATGAAGAACGCCATCAATTGCGCCTGCTGAGCGGATTTCGTATAAGTCGCGATAAACGTGCCGACGCCAATGCCGCACAGCACGCACAATGCGCCGCCCGAGAGCACGAGAAAAACGTTGCCCCGGAACGGCACGTCAAAGATGATCTTCAGCAGGGACGCCGCGAACAGCACGAGTAAACAGAGCAGCAGAAACAGCGGCAAAATCTTCGCGATGACGATTTCGCTGGTGGTGGCGGGCGTCATCAGCAGCTGCTCGACGGTGCCGCGCTCGCGCTCTTTGATGAGAGACGCGGATGAGATCACCGAGCCGTTGAGCATCAGCAGCACGCCGAACGTACCGGTCACGGTGAACCAGTTCGTTATGAGCGCCGGATTAAACAGAAACGCCGGATGAAGCGATACGATGCCGCGGAGGGTAACCGGATTCGTCGCTACGCGGGTGAAATGCGCGTGAATTCCGCTCTGGGTCAGGTCATGGTTCCAGTTCTGAATGACGCCTTCGGCATAGCCCTGCGCGATGGCCGCGGTGTTCGCGTTCATCGCGTTCAGCAGGACCTGCACGTCTACCGGCCGGCCGCGCTCCAGATCTTTTTCGAAATTGACAGGGATCGTCAGACCCGCATCGAGGTTTCCGCGAGCAAGAGCATCACTGAGTTCCTTCACGGAGCCATAACTGCGCGCCAGATCGAAGCTGCCGTTCTCAGTCATTGCGGCAATCAGGTCGCGGCTCTCAACGGAGCGGCTGTCATCGACAATTCCGAGCTTCAGGTGGCTGACATCGGCGTTGAGGGCGAAGCCGAACAACACCAGCTGAACGACTGGAGGCAGGACGAGCGAGAGCGCCAGACGACGGTCGCGGCGAATCTGCGCGAATTCCTTGCCGATCAGCGCCCGCAGGCGCGGGCTGAGGAATGCATCGAGGAGTTTCATACGCTCAGTTGCATCCTCCGCATTTTTCGCCATGCCATCAGGAAGAAGAACAAACCGATGCCGGCAATCGCCGCGACCTTCGCCCACATCGCCGGCCAGCCGCCCCCGGTGAGCAGCGCGTCGCGCACGATCTCGATGTAATACTTGCCCCACACGATGGCGGAGAGCCACCGGATCGACGAAGGGATATTTTCAACCGGGAACAACAGACCGGAGAGCAGGAAGACGAGAAGAAATCCACCCAGCGCAACTGCCTGAATGGAAGCTGCCTGGTTGGGGACGGCGCTCCCGATGAAGGTGCCGAATGAAGCCACGCAAAACGCGTAGAGCAGTGTGGCAACGAAAAATGGCGTGGGATCGCCCGCGAAGTGCAGCCCGAACAACGTGAGAAGAATGATCAGCTCGAGGAGCGCTTCACAGCACGCGATGATCATGAATGCCAGAATTTTGCCGAGGATGAATTCGTGGGCCGGGATGTTCGAGACGTAGACTTGCAGGATCGTCTTCAGCTCTCCTTCTTTGGCGGACGCCAGCGTGGCGAGCAGCGGCGGGAACATCGAGATGCCGAGCACGAAGATGCCGGGCCCGTAGAATTTCTGCGAATCGCGCCCGGGATTGAACCAGAGGCGCACGTCCGCGCGAACCGGCGCGGGATGCGAGGAGCCGCCATTGCGCTCATTCCATGCTGCGACGATTTCCGAGGAATAACCCTGGACGAGCTTCGCGGTGTTGGCGTCTGTGGCATCGACGAGCATCTGGACCGCTGCGTTCTTTCCGCGCGCGAGGTCTTGGCTGAAGTGATCCGGAATGATGAGGGCAGCGCGCGCGGTGTTGGTGCGGAACGCTTCGGAAGGCTGCTTGTCGGCAGGCCATGAGACGACGTGAAACGTCTGCGAAGCTCGGAACGCGTCGATGAAATCGCGCGAAGCCGGTGAATTATCGAGATCCTGCACGACGATGGGCATCCCGGTCACGGTAAGTGAGATCGCGGTGCTCAGGAGCAGGAGCAGAAAGACCGGCAGCACGAGCGCGAGCGCCAGCGCCAGCCGGTCTCTCACGATCTGGGTCAGTTCCTTACGGGTCTGGGCAATAATACGGCGCATTAATCTTCCGACCCCACCTTTCCCGCCTGTCGCGCCTTCTCCACAACCGTGATGAAGACGTCTTCGAGCGAATACTGTTCTTCGACCACCGATTTGACGCTGATGCCCGCGGCATTGAGTTTCGCGGTGGTTTCGTCGCGGCCTTCCTCAAAACTCTTGTCTGTGATGACGTGCAGCCGATTCCCGAACAATGAGACACGCCAGCGTTCGCCGCTCTCGCGGAGAAGGTCGGATGCATCCTGCGGACGATCGACGATGAATTCGAGCAGATGGCCGCCCTGGCGGTCTTTGACGCCGCGCGGCGTGCCTTCAGCGGCGAGTTCGCCGGCCACCATGAAGCCCAGGCGATTGCACTGTTCGGCCTCTTCGAGATAGTGAGTAGTGACGAGGATAGCGGTGCCGAGATCGGCGAGTTTGTTGATCATGCGCCAGAAGGCGCGGCGGGCGAGCGGATCGACGCCGGAGGTCGGCTCATCAAGGAAGAGCACTTCGGGCTCGTGCATGATGGAGGCGCCGAAGGCGACGCGCTGTTTCCAGCCGCCAGGCAGGCTGCCGGTGATGAGATCGAGCTTGCCTTCGAGTCCGGAAAAGGCCATGACCCAGCGCTTCTTTTCGTCGCGCTCTTTTTGCGGAACGCCATAGACGCCCGCGAAGAAGTCCAGATTCTCGCCGATGGAGAGATCGTCATAGAGCGAGAACTTCTGCGACATGTAACCGATGCGCTGGCGCACCTGGGGCGAGCGCAGGCTGCCGGTTTTGCCGGCGAGCTGCATGGTTCCCGTGGTGGGGTCGAGCAGACCGCAGAGCATTTTGATGGTTGTTGTCTTGCCCGCACCATTGGCGCCGAGAAGGCCGTAGATTTCGCCGTAGCGGATGTCGAAGCTGACGCCGTTCACCGCGCGGAAATTGCCGAAGAGCTTTGTGAGGTTGTTTGCGCCAATGGCGACGCGTCCTTTGAGATCGCGGTGGTTGTGGATGCCGGGATAGGGCGGGGCCTGAGTTTCCTGACCGGCGGCACGCAGGGTAGCGACGAACGTGTTTTCGAGCGTCGGCTGGTCTTCGCGAAAAACGTCGGCTTCGAGGCCGGCGCTGCGAAGGATGGTTTCGATGGCCGCCCTGCCGCGCCCGGCGTCC
>DASZVV010000315.1:0-8233 GCA_035546955.1 Bryobacteraceae bacterium | reverse complement strand
GTGTTGGGATTCAGCAGGAAGACGGCCGCCGCTGCCCCCGCCGCAATCCCGCTGCCCGAAAGCCGCCGGATTGCCGCGAACAGAAACGTGCCGGCCAGCGCCATGCAAAACGCGGCGGGAATCGCCCCGGCCAGACCGGTCTTCCACAATTCATCGTTCCGCACGAACGGCACCATGATCAGATGCGGCAGAGGGAGCCACGTAGTGCCGAGCTGCGCCAGCCCCGGCGTGCGCGAGTCGATGATGCGGCGTGCGATGTTCAGGTGCGCTTCGGCATCGCCAAACCAGAGGGTCACGCCCGTGCCGTAAAAATACGCGGCCGCACACGCCATCACGATCAGGCACGCGGCGGCGCAGATGAGTACGGAGAGTTCCGGCGGGAGGCCCGCCCGCTCAGAACGCCGTGAATTCCTGGAATTCTTCGAAGCGGCCATCAATTTCAGCGCGTGTGAGTGTCCGGAACCTTTCAACGCCGAAGCGTTCACAGCAATAACTTCCCATCACCGAGCCGTAGATCACGGCGCGGCGAATCTCGTTATGGTCCACGCGGTCGGCGTGGAAATCGATCCCCTGACCGGCGAGATAGCCCATGAATCCCCCGGCGAAGCAGTCACCCGCGCCCGTAGGATCGAAAACGTCGCGCAGCAGATATCCGGGCGCCATGAAATGTCCATCGCGGCGCCAGAGAATAGCGCCGTATTCGCCGCGCTTAATCACCAGCGTGGAGGGCCCCATCTCCAGAATTTTCGCGGCCGCTTTTTTCAGGTTGTACTCGCCCGAGAGCATGCGCGCTTCGCCGTCATTGATCAGCAGAAAATCCCATTCCGCTATGGTGGCGAGAAGCTGATCGCGGAAGTCTGCGATCCAGTAGTTCATGGTGTCTCCGCCCACGATCTTTTGGCTGCCGTCCATCTGCGCGCGGACGGATTTCTGCAGCCCCGGCTGAATATTGCCGAGCAGAACGTATGGCGCATTTTTATAAGACGCCGGAAGCTTCGGATTGAAATCGGCGAAGACGTTCAGATCCGTAACGAGCGTCTCGCGATCGTTCATATCGGGCGAGTATTTCCCCGCCCAGAAAAACGTCTTTCCGGGCACCCGCTCGAGGCCGGTGATATCGATACCGCGTCCGGCGAGCAGATCTGCATCCTGTGCCGCGAAATCGTCACCGACGACCGCGACGATTTTCGGCGATGTGAAAAAGCTGGCGGAGAGCGCCACATACGTGCACGAACCGCCCAGCATCCTGTCAATTTTTCCGTGAGGAGTCTCGACTCCGTCATACGCGACGGAGCCAACGATAACCATGGACATTCGTCTGATTGTAACCTTGCGTTAGAATTCGACATCATGACTGGAAAAACAGCGCTGGTCACGGGATCGAGCCGCGGCATCGGACGGGCGATTGCACTGGCGTTCTCCCGCGCAGGCGCGCGCGTCGTGGTGAATTTTCTGAATCGTGAAGCAGAGGCTCGCGCCGTGGAACAGCAGATTGTTTCGCGCGGCATGAAATGCGTCTGCATTCAGGCCGATGTCACAAAGCAGAAGGAGGTGCTCCGGCTCGCCGCGGAAGCGGAGCAGCGCCTCGGACCGGTCGACATCCTGGTGAATAACGCAGGCATTATCCGGCCACAGGGGCTTGCCGATATCACCGAGCAGGACTGGGATGAGATTGTCGACGGCAATCTGAAATCGGCGTTTCTCATGACGCAGGCCGTGCTGCCGGGAATGCGGAAGCGCCAGTGGGGGCGGATCATCAACCTGTCTTCGGTGGCGGCGCAACTCGGCGGCGTTGTGGGCCCGCACTATGCGGCGGCAAAAGCGGGACTACATGGCATGACGCACAATTATGCGCGCAACCTGGCGAAGGAGGGAATTACCGCGAATGTGATCGCGCCGGCGCTGATCGCGACCGAGATGGTTCGCTCCAATCCGAACGCGAAAGCGGACCTGATTCCCGTGGGCCGATTTGGGGAATGCGATGAGGTTGCGGACGTTGCGGTGATGCTGGCGAATAACGGCTACATCACTGGCCAGACGATCAACGTCAACGGCGGCTGGTACATGAGTTAATCGGGGCGGGGGCCTGCTGACTGGCATCCGGCAAAAGCGCTGATCGCACCACCGAGCAGCAGAATAATCTTGAGGCCATCAAACACCGCGTAGATCCAGTGCGACGCAGAGAAAGTAATCGCACCGCCCGCCAGAATCTGCGCCACACGCCCATCGAGTTCGGGCAGAAGCCAGAAGCGCTGCGAAAGGAGCATCGCCGCCACGGCGCCCATCGCGACAACCGTGATCCTCCGTGGCCGCGCGATCATCGCCGTCACCACACTCGCGATCAGAAACCCGGATTCCACATTCGCGAACAGCCCGAACGTATATCGCCCGACCTCCAGTGCCACCGGCATCGTCAGGTGCGGCGCCTGAAACTTCAGCGGCGTTGCGATAAACGACAGTCCGATGATCGCCCCGGCCCATAAGGTCATCAGGAGCGAAAGAAGAAGTCGAGCTGTGCTTTTGCCGCCCTTCACTGCTGAGTCTGTGCCGCGAAATGATCATGGTACTGCGTGATCGCTCCCAGCAGCCGCGCTCCGATCCCTTCGGCCTTCTGAACGAACATTTCCGCGGGCGCCTTGGTACAGAGGCGCGCAGATGTTTCTCGCCAGAGTTCCAGCCATCGCTCAAAATGGGTCTCCGTCAGCCGGGGCAGTTGCAGGTGCGCCATCATCGGATTTCCTTTGTACGTGCGCGAAGCCAGCAGCACAGTCGACCAGAACGCCTTCATCTTCGCGAGATGCGGCCCCCAGTCCTCTCCCATCGCAGCGGCGAATATCGGGCCCAGTAACAGATCCTCGCGGATCGCCCCGTAGAACGTATCCAACATATCGGCAATGCTGTTTTCATCAACGGCGTTATACATGCGAATCAAAGATGTATATATAATACATCTTAAACAATGTACCTGACGCGCCACGCCGATTACACCATGCGCCTGCTGATTCACCTCGCGGTTCAACCGGATGGCGCCGCCACTATTCGCGAGATTTCCGAGCGCTACGGCATCTCCCGCAATCACCTGATGAAGGTGGCGAACCAGGCCACTCGCGCGGGATACGTAAAAGGCGTCCGCGGCCGCGCGGGCGGACTCCAGCTGGCGAAACGCCCGGCCGAGCTGAATATCGGCGAAATCCTGCGCTCCATCGAGGACTGGACCCTCGTCGAATGTTTCGATTCCGGTTCGAACGAATGCCGGATCGATCGCGGCTGCGGCCTTAAGCCGATCCTCAGGGAAGCGACCGCCGCCTTCCTCGCCGTGCTGGACCGCTACACGCTGGAAGACGCCGTGCGCCGAAAGGTCGTGCTGATACGAGTGCTCGGCTTAAAAAGTGCGTAGCATGCGCAGCAGCGCATCAATCTCATCGGGCGAAATATAGAAATGCGGCGCGATTCGCACCCATCCCTGCCGCGGAGCCGTGGCGAATCCGGCCTCGCGCAGCTTCTTCACAATAAACTGGCTCTCCACGCCCGGCTTGCGAACGGAAACAATTCCCGCGCCCGATTCGACCGTCCGCACCCCCAGCGTTTCGTACCCGATCTCCCGCGCGCCGTTCCATACCTGATCGCCCAGCGACTGTACAACCGGGCGCACATTCTCCACCCCGATTTCCAGCAGAAGATCGAATGCGGTGCGCAGCCCGAAACACCCGATTGTGTTCAACGTGCCGCATTCATACCGCCCCGCATCGCTCCTAAGGCTCATGTCGCGGGAGGCGTAGTCCGCATATTTGGCCACGTTGGTCCACCCGAACTCGACAGGATCCACCTCATCCTGGACTTCGCGCGAAATGTACAGCACGCCGCATCCTTCCGGCCCGAGCAGCCACTTATGGCCGTCCGCCGAAAGCGCATGAATACCCGATCGATCCACATCGATCGGGAAGGCGCCCATACCCTGAATCGCATCGACAAAAAAGAAGCACCCGCGCCGCCGGCAGATTTCGCCGATCGTATCCAAATTGACGCGATATCCGCTCAGATACTGCACGAAACTGATCGCCACGAGGCGCGCGCCTTTCGCCGCTTCATCGATTCGCTGCGGATCGTCGAATATCGAAAGCTGCCGAAGCTCAACGCCTTTCGTCGCCGCGAGTCTCTTCCAGGGATACAAATTCGCCGGAAACTCTTCCTCGAAGATCACTACTGCGTCGCCGCGTTTCCAGTCAAGACCTCTTGCGACAGTCGCGATTCCTTCCGACGTGTTCTTCACGATCGCAATCTCGTTCGCTTTAGCCCGGATCATCTGCGCCGCGCTGTTGCGCACGCCTTCGTACGAAGCCATCCACGTGGAATAGTGCTCGCTGCCGAACTCCAGCGCATCCTGGGCCAGGCCCTGCATCGCCGCCGCCGCGCGCCGCGATAGCGGCGCCACGCTCGCGTGATTCAGATAGACCACGTTCTTCGTCACCGGAAACTCGTCGCGATACTTCTCCCAAAGCGCCGTCATCAGTGCACCCCGCCAGTCAGACGTTTCATCGGCCGCAGAAGCAGGACAAGCAGCAGCCCGGCCACAATACAAAATCCCGCCACAATCCCAAACAGCATCGGCAGCGGAAACGTCTCATAGACCGAGGCCAGCCGGCCGCCGATGTAATCGCCCACCGAAATCGAAAGAAACCACACGCCCATCATCAGGCCGCCGATGCGAGCCGGGGCGAGCTTCGTCATCGCGCTCATTCCGACCGGGCTCAGGCACAACTCGCCGACCGTGTGCAGCAGATAAGTCGCCGTCAGCCACCAGGGACTCGCCAGTCCGCCGCCCGCTACCGGAATCAGAATCGCAAACCCCAGCCCCACGAAAATCAGCCCGAGCGAAAACTTCGCGGTCACCGAAGGGTCGTTCCGCCGCAGCGCGATCCAGATCCACGCAAACACCGGCGCCAGCGCAATGATGAAGATCGAATTGAAGGACTGCAGATAACTTGCCCGGAACAATCCCCACAGCGGAAAGTCCCACGCATGCAGATTCGTGTTGCGCTCGGCGAACAGATTGAGTGTCGATCCCGCCTGCTCGAATGCCGACCAGAACGCCGCCGAGGCAATGAACAGAACCAGGATCGCCCAGAACCGTTTCCGCTCCACCGCTGAATAACCTTTCGCCGTGAGCAGCCATACAAAAAAAACGATGACAATTGCGCTCAGAAGAATCCCGAACAGATCTGAGATGCTCTCCGCGCTGAATACCGTGGAACCGAGCACGATCCCGAGCAGCACCACAGCCGCGATGGCAATGCCCCCGACCCTGAGCAACCGGAAATCTTCCGGCTTCCGGCTGGGAGCAAGCCCGCCCTTGCCCAGATATTTATCGCCCAGTGCATACTGAATCACTCCCGCCGTCATTCCCACGCCCGCCGCGCCGAATCCGTAATGCCAGTTGATGTTCTCCCCGAGATAGCCGCAAATCAGCGGCGCGACCAACGCTCCGATATTGATCCCCATGTAATAGATGGAAAAGCCTGCGTCGCGGCGGGCATCGTTTTCCGCATAGAGGGAGCCCACCAGGGTGCTGACGTTCGGCTTCAGCAATCCCGTGCCGATCACGATCAGCGCCAGCCCCAGATAGAAAGTCTTCAGCGTCGGAATCGCCATCGAGAAGTGCCCCAGCGCGATAACCACGCCGCCCCAAAGCACTCCTTTGCGCAGGCCGATAATCCGGTCCGCAAACCAGCCACCGGGCAGCCCGAAAAGATAGATCATCGCCGTGTAGAGGCCGTAAACCGCACCCGCCTTCGACGTCGAAAACCCCAGCCCGCCCTTCGCCACTGTCGCCGTCATGAACAGGATGAGCAGCGCGCGCATCCCGTAATAACTGAAGCGTTCCCACATCTCCGTGAAGAAGAGTGTGGAAAGACCGCGCGGATGCCCGAAGAACGACCGGTCCCACTTTGCGTTGGAGGCGCCTGTATGACTGGCCGATGCTGTATCTGGCATTGCGTCCATTCTCGCAGCCCGACCCGCTACTCTGGGATCAGACGATGCCGAAGCCTATCACAGACCTCGTGCAGATCGAACGCCTCGGAACGAAGAAACTCGCCGAGAACGAACGATTCCGCAAGTACCTCAAGCGTCACAATTTCTCCGATCTGCGTTTCCGCCGCATCGCCGAAGAAATTGAGGAGCAGATCGATTGCCGCGCCTGCGCCAACTGCTGCAAAGTCGCCGAAACGGACATCACCCGCCGCGACGCCGCCCGTATTTCCCGCGCGATGGGGATGTCCGAAAAGGAGTTCATCGAGAAATACACCACATCTTCTGTCTTCGACGAAGAGCTGATCCTCCGCCGCAACGAACACGGCTGCATCTTCCTCGACAGGAATGACTGCACGATCTACGAAGATCGCCCCGACACCTGCCGCAATTTCCCGCACGTTGTGCGCGGCAGCGGCTCCATCGAAAGCCGGATGTGGCAGATGATCGACCGGGCCACGTATTGCCCCATCGTCTACAACTCGCTCGAAGCCTGGAAAGACGTCATCGGCTTCCAGCGCGGCCCGAAGGGCTAGTTCGGCATACTCGCACTAAAATGGAGGCGGAGCTCCCTCCCATGCCCGGCACACATTTCGACCCGCTCATTCAGGAATGGTTCCGCGCGCAATTCGGAGATCCCACCGCACCCCAGGTGCAGGGCTGGCCTGCCATCCACAGCGGCGAAGATGTTCTCATCTCCGCGCCCACCGGCTCCGGCAAAACCCTGGCGGCGTTTCTCATCTGTCTCGATAAGCTCGTCCGTCAGGCTCGCGCCGGCACGTTGCCGGATGAAACGGAAGTCGTCTACGTTTCACCCCTCAAAGCGCTGAGCAATGACGTCCGCAGAAATCTCGAAATCCCGCTCTCCCAGATTCGCGAACTGGCGGAACGCCGCGGAGTGGCGCTCACGCCCATTCGAACCGCCGTCCGCACCGGCGATACCTCCATGGCCGAACGCCAGCAGATGCGCCGGAAGCCGCCGCACATCCTGGTCACCACGCCCGAATCGCTCTACATCCTGCTGACCGCGGAGAAATCGCGCAACGCGCTGCGCAAGGTCACCACGGTGATCGTCGATGAAGTCCATGCCATCGCCGACGACAAACGCGGCTCCCATCTCGCTCTCACGCTTGCCCGTCTTGACGCTCTCGCCGAAAAGCGCCCGCAGCGCATCGGACTCTCGGCCACCGTAAAGCCAATCGAGGAAGTCGCCAGCTATATCGGGCCCGCCACGCGAATCGTCAATACCGGCCATCGCCGCGAGATGGATCTCGGTGTCATGGTCCCGCGTGACGAGCTCGGACCCGTTGCGAGTCACGAAATGTGGGCCGAACTCTATGACAGGATCGCCGAGCAAATTCTGTCGCATCGCACCACACTTGTTTTCGTAAACACGCGGCGTTTATCGGAGCGCGTCGCCCACGGACTGACCGAACGGCTCGGCCAGAATGCCGTCGCCTCACATCACGGAAGCCTCTCACGCGCGGCGCGCCTCGAAGCCGAAACGCGGCTCAAAAATGGCGATCTTCGGGCCGTCGTCGCCACCGCCTCGCTCGAACTGGGAATTGATATCGGTTCAGTCGACCTCGTCATCCAGATCGGGTCCACGCGCTCCATCGCCGTTGCGCTCCAGCGCTTCGGCCGGGCAGGGCACTGGGTAAAGGCGCTGCCGAAAGCCCGCATCGTGGCTACCACGCGCGATGAACTGATTGAATGCGCTGCGCTGATTCGAGCCATCCGCCGCGGCGAGCTCGAACGTCTGGAAATTCCCGAAAACGCGCTCGACATCCTGTCCCAGCAGATCGTCGCTATGGCCGCCTGCGACCAGTGGAATCTCGACGCCCTCTACGATCGAATCCGCACCGCCTGGCCGTATCGCAATCTGCCGCGATCCGATTTTGACGAAATCATCGAAATGCTTTCCGAGGGCATTACGACCACCCGCGGCCGCGCGGGCGCCTACCTTCACCTCGACCGCATCAACGGCAACGTTCGGGGACGCCGCGGCGCGCGTCTCGCCGCCATTACCTCCGGCGGCGCGATCCCTGAAAACGCTGCTTACACCGTAACCGCCGAGCCCGATGGCCGCAACGTCGGCACGCTCGACGAAGATTTCGCCGTCGAAAGCCTGGCAGGCGATGTCTTCCTGCTCGGCACACATTCCTGGCGCATCAAGCGCGTTGCAGCCGGTCGCGTGTTCGTGGAA
>DASZVV010000314.1:0-4500 GCA_035546955.1 Bryobacteraceae bacterium | reverse complement strand
TGGACATCCAGGCCGATAAAGCGTAATTTAGTCATGTGCGACCAACTCCTTTCGTATGCGGCTCTGCGCCGCTGGATTCACCTCCTCGCAGCGTAACCCGCGCTACCTGCGATCGGTGGTTGGTCGCTCCATCTTGACTGAGAACGTCGCCCACAGCGGCGCAGCGTGAGAGCGCTACATCCCGGAGCACTCGTCACTATCTCCCGATCAGCGATAACCGTGCGCGTTAATCGCACGTAAAATCGAATGTTTTTTGCATTTTTCGCCCCCGGCGGTGTTAGAATTCCACCCTGAAAGGCCACCCATGCTCCGCTTCGCTCCGCTCACCGGCATTCTGCTCGCATTCTTCGCCATCTCCGCCGCGCTCGCCCAGACCGCTGCGCCCTCCTGCCCCACGCCGCCATCCACCGAAGAGAAGCCCTGGCTCAACAAACAATATTCCCCCGAATGCCGCGCGCGCTTCGTTCTCGCGCAACTCAAAACGCTTGACCAGAAATTCGCCTTTCTCTCCGCTGGCGGCGGTGGAGGACGCGGGCGCGGCGGCCCGAACCTCATGAACGACATGGGCCTCCGCCGCGGTGGCGGCAGCGACGGACCCGCGGGTGTCCGCGCGGGCACGGGCGTCACCGCCTTTCCCACTCCGCTCGCCCTTGCCGCCACTTTCGACAGCGCCATGGCCACACGCTTCGGCGATCTGATGGGCCAGGATTTCTTCGACGCCGGACTCAACAGCGTCACCGGCCCGGCCATGGATATCGCGCGCACCTGGCACTTTGGCCGCACCACCGAAAGCTTCGGCGAAGATCCGTTTCTCGCCGGCAGCATCTCGGGCCCCGAGATCGCCGCCATCCAGGCCCATCACGTCATGGCGACCATGAAGCACTTCACCGCGTATAACCAGGAGCAAAACCGCACCGGGGATCAGCCGACCGGAACCCGGCCGTCGAACAATGAAATCGTCAGCGAGCGCGCTCTGCGTGAAATTTATCTGCCGGCGTTCCACGCCGCCGTGTCGGTGGGAAAAGTAGGCAGTGTGATGTGTTCATTCCCGCGCATCAACGGCGAATACTCCTGCGAGAACTCCCATACTCTCGGCATCCTCAAGAGCGAGTGGGGTTTCGATGGCACGGTCGTTCCGGATTTTCCGGATGGACAGCGCACCATCGTCCACGCATTTCTCGCTGGACTCGACAGCGGCACAATGGCCACTGCAACCGGAGGACGCGGCGACGCCGGAACATTCGCCGGCGAGAAGAGCCTGCGTCAGGGTGTGGATGAGGGCCAGGTTCCGGTGAGCCGCATCGACGACATGATTCTGCGCCGGCTTATCCCGGCTTTTCGCATCGGCGTTTTCGACAATCCGGCAACGCGCAAGGGACCCGATATTCCCACGGCGGAGCGCCGCGCGGGAGCGGCTGAAATTCTCGAGGCGGGCTCGGTACTGCTGAAGAACAATAACGGCGTGCTGCCCTTCGGACCGAATGTGAAGACGGTGGCGATCATCGGAACGCAGGCGACGGACAAGGCGGTGGCGGTGGAACAGGGCTCGGCCTACGTAAAGCCGACGCACCTTTTCACCGCGCTCGACGGCATTCGTGAACGGGCCGGTATGCAGGTGAAGGTGCTCTCCGCGCCGGGAACGCTGGGATTGGGAGCTCTTCCTGCCGCGCCGAAATCCATGCTGCGAACGCCTTCGGGCGAAAGCGGCGTTGAAGTGGAATACTTCGCGAATCCGAAGCGCGATTTTTCGGGCAAGCCGCTGGCAACCCGAACCGAAGACGGCTTCACCCTGGATAAGACGCCGGATATCGCGGAACTGCCAAAGAACCTGCAGTGGTCGGTGCGCTACACAGCGAATTTCATGCCGGCACAGAGCGGCGTTCAGAAGTTCTCTTTGAACGGCGGCGGCAGCGCGCGGCTTTACATCGGCGACAAACTGGCGGCCGAATATTCACGCACGGATTTCAGCAACATCGTCTTCGCGAACGTGCAGATGACAGCGGGCCAGGCTGTACCGATTCGCATCGAATTCACGCCGCGCACTTCGTTCGGCGCTGCCGCGCGCGATCAGTTCGATCTCAAGCTGGGGCCCTACGTTTCGCTGGGGTGGGCGGCCCCGGACGATCTGATCACGAAGGCGGCGGAAACCGCAAAGCAGGCGGATGTGGCGGTGGTGTTTGTGGGGCATCAGGTGGGGGAGGGAATGGACCGGCTGTCCCTCGCTCTGCCGAACGACCAGAATGCCTTGATCGAAGCCGTGGCGAAAGCGAATCCGCGAACCGTGGTCGTACTGAATACGGGCGGCGCCGTAACCATGCCGTGGCTGGATCATGTGGCGGCCGTACTCGAAATGTGGCTGCCGGGCGACGCTTACGGAACGGCGGCGGCGAAGCTGTTGTTCGGCGATGCCGAACCGGGCGGCCGTCTCCCCGTCACATTCCCGAAGGATGAAACGCAGGGGCCGGCCGTGAAGGCGTCGGAATATCCGGGCACGGAGTCCGATGACGGCGCGGCGGCGGAGACGCATTTCGACGAAGGCATTTTCGTCGGGTACCGCTATTGGGATCAGTACAACCAGACGCCGCTGTTCCCGTTCGGCTACGGACTTTCCTACACGAGCTTCACGATGCGCGGCGCCGGGGTGAAGGCCGATACGGATGGCGGCGCTACCGTGAACGTGCAGGTGAAGAATACCGGCAAACGGGCAGGCAGCGAAACGATTGAAGTTTATTTGGGCTTCCCGAAAGCAGCGGGAGAACCGCCACGAGTGCTGAAGGGAATCGGCAAAATTGCGCTGAAGCCTGGAGAAGAAAAAACAGTTCCGGTGAAAGTGGATTCCGCCGGTTTCCGCTACTGGGATGAAGGCCGCAACGCCTGGACCGTCGCTCCCGTCGCGTATCAGGTCATGGTCGGCCGGTCGTCACGCGACATTGCCTGGACCGGCAGTGTGACACCGCTGGCCCGCTGAGATATCCCGGGGCTACTCTTTCGGCGGGTGGCTGCGATTCATCAGGATCTTGATCGCAAACGGCACTTCGTCGGGATGAGTGGTGCACCATGCCACGATCCTCTCGAATTTCGTGAGGTCGTCAGCGATCGAGGAGATTTCGATCAGATCCTCTTCAACGATTGCCGGATCTCTCATAGTTGTTTCAGCCTACCATCCCGCTACTCCACCCAGGCGAGCCCATCCGGCTCCGGACCGCTCTGAATTCGCCCGTCGATCTTCCACGTCGCCAGATTGATGATCGCCACCGAATTCGCCGATCCCACCGATACGAATGCTCGCTTGCCGTTCGGATCCATCTGAATTCCCGCCGCGCCGCCGCCTCCCAGATCGATCGTGTGCACCACTGCGTGCGACGCAGCATCGAGCACAAAAAGATCATTGCCTCCCAGATCCGAGATCAGCGCATATTTCCCATCCAGAGTGAACTTCAACCGGTTGGCGCTGCGGAAGGGCACGGGAACGGTCTTCACGACTTTCTTCGAAGCCACGTCGATGATGGAAACCGACGCGTCCTGAGCGTTCGCTGTCCAGATCTGCGAGCCATCCGGAGTGAGATCGAATCCCTCTGCCCCGCGGCCCACGGGAATCACGGTCACATTCCAATCCGGCGCGCCCGGCCCACGGCCGCCGGGAGGAGGTCCGCCAGGTCCGCGTCCGCCCGGTCCGCCCGGAGGCGGTCCACCAGGCCCGCGGCCACCCGGAGGCGGCCCGCCAGGTCCGAATCCCCCGCCCTGCACCTGTTCGATCACACAAACAGTCGCCGATGCCACGTTCGTCGTGAAAACTTTTTTGCCATCGCGCGAGACGATCACCATATGGGTGCGATTCTGACCGGTACCCATCACCCAGTCGATCCGGTTTGTAGCCGGGTCCAGACGCCCCACGACTTTCGCGCCTTCGGCCGTGAAGTAAATTTTCCCCTGCGAGAGAGTGAGCCCGTGCGGCCTCGTGAGTGCGCCCAGATCGACGGGCGGCAGCGCTTTCAGCCCGGCCAGATCCGCCACGCTCAGCGTGCTGGCGGCGCCGTTGCCCTGCATGTAATTCGAAATATAAGCGACGCGGCCATCTGCGGAGGCAGTTACTTCGTGAGGGTCGGGACCCGACGGAATAGTCCCTTTCACTTTCAGCGTGGCGGCATCGACCACCGCAAGAGTGTTGTTGCCTTTGTTGAGGACCAGCAGCAGCGGCGCCGCTGACGCCAGGATAGCCGTCGAAAAAACCAGGAGGACCGCGGGAAGTAATCGCGTGTGGCGAAGCATAACGCGTCCATTTTATCGCGGCGCACCGGAGGAACGTCCGGCTTTCGGGTAATCTGAATCTGTGCCACGAAATATTCCCGGCGGAGTTGTTCATGAGCTGCCGCGGGATTTTAAAAAAGCGCTGACGGCCGACGCTCAGGCGCTGGCGACGTGGGAAGACATTACGCCGCTGGCGCGCAACGAATGGATCTGCTGGATCGAATCCGCAAAAAAAGCGGAAACCAGAAGCCA
>DASZVV010000313.1:0-26960 GCA_035546955.1 Bryobacteraceae bacterium | reverse complement strand
ACATCATGCGTCCGCGGGAGCATGGGACGGATTTCCAGAAGCGGTATTACGACGCCATACAGGAATCGCCCGATATCGTAATTCTGCAGTGCAGGATCGAGCAGTTGCTGGGAATTTGATTTTTGCCCCCCTTTATAATCGAAGTATTCCCGATCCAGAAGGATTTTTGTGACAGGCAACCAGATTCGCCAGTGTTTTCTCGACTTTTTCCAGGCGCGCGGGCATCGCATCGTGCGCAGCAGCTCGCTTGTACCGGGCAATGACCCGACGCTGCTGTTCACCAACGCCGGAATGAACCAGTTCAAGGAAGTCTTCCAGGGGCTGGAGACGCGGGATTACACGCGCGCCACGTCATCGCAGAAGTGCGTGCGGGCGGGCGGGAAGCACAACGATCTTGAAAACGTCGGCTACACGCGGCGGCACCACACCTTTTTCGAGATGCTGGGCAATTTTTCGTTCGGCGATTACTTCAAGGCCGACGCGATTCGCTTCGCCTGGGATCTGGTGACGAAAGACTACGGTCTGCCGAAGGACAAGCTTAACATCACGGTTTTCCGCGAGGATGACGAAGCGGAAGAGCTCTGGCAGAAAGTCGCGGGCGTGCCGAAGAGCCGCATTTTCCGGCTGGATGAGAAAGACAACTTCTGGCAAATGGGCGATACCGGCCCGTGCGGGCCGTGCTCGGAAATCCACTATGACCTGGGACCGGAAGCCGCGGAGCCAGGTCGCGAACACGAACAGTTTCCACTCGATGGCGGCGGCCGCTTCGTCGAGATCTGGAATCTGGTGTTCATGCAGTTCAATCGCGACGCGTTCGGCAATATGCCGCCGCTGCCGCGGCCTTCGATCGATACCGGCATGGGGCTCGAACGCGTGGCCGCCATCATGCAGGGCAAGCTGTCGAATTACGATACGGACCTGATTCTGCCGATTATTCACCGCGCGGGGGAACTGCTGGGCGTGGAGTATGGCTCGGCTGACCGCATCGACACCGCGCTGCGCATCAACGCCGATCATGCGCGCGCCACCGCCTTCCTGATCAACGATGGCGTGCTGCCTTCCAACGAAGGCCGCGGCTACGTGCTCCGTAAGATCATGCGCCGCGCGATGCGAAACGCCCGGCTGATCGGCCGGCAGGATCCTTACCTGCACGTGCTGACCGGCTTCGTCGCGGAACACATGGCGGGTGCGTATCCGGAGATGATGGAGTCGATCCAGCGCGTGGCCCGCGTCGTGAAAGACGAAGAACACCGGTACGCGACCACGTTCCTCGTGGCGGAGAAAGTGTTCCAGGACGAACTTGCCGGACTGAGCAACAAAGTCGTCCCCGGCACAGTTTCGTTCCGGCTCTACGACACGTATGGGCTCGCGCTCGATGAGCAGGAAGACATGGCGCGCGAGCGTGGTTTCGAGATCGACCGCGAGGCGTTCGATACCGCGATGAACGAACAGCGCGAACGGGCACGCGCGAGCTGGAAAGGCGCCGAAAAGGGCGCCATCGCTCCGGCTTATCAGGAATTGCTGACGCTCGGCCGCACGAAATTCCTGGGCTATAACGAACTGGAAGCGAACTCGAAAGTTACGGGCCTCCTGATTCAGCAGCAGATTGTGGACGCCTTGCCGGCCGGCATTGATGCCGAGCTGGTACTCGATCAAACGCCCTTCTACGCGGAAACCGGCGGCCAGGTGGGGGATCACGGTTCGCTTTTCAACGCTGAAACCGGCGAGAAGGTGGCGACGGTGCTCGATACTTATCCCGCGGTTCCCGGACTCACGGTCCACAAAATTCACACGCTCGCGGAGATTGAACTCGATGATGTGGTGCGCGCGGATGTTTCAGTCAGCGAAAGGCTCGCGACCCAGCGCAACCACACCGCCACGCACCTGCTGCACGCGGCGCTGCGCACCGTGCTCGGTCCGCACGTAAAGCAGGCGGGCAGCGTGGTGGAACCGCCGCGCCTGCGTTTCGACTTCAGCCACTATGCCGCGGTCGATCCCGCGGAACTGGTGGAAATCGAACGTCTGGTGAACGAGCAGATCCTGCGGAACACCGAGGTAACGACGACCGTTATGCCGCTCGATCAGGCGGTCGCGACCGGCGCCATGGCCCTGTTCGGCGAAAAATACGGTGCCGAGGTTCGCGTCGTCACTGTGCCGGATTTCAGCCGCGAACTCTGCGGCGGCACGCACGTGCGCCGCACGGGCGATATCGGGAGTTGCAAGATTGTTTCGGAAAGCAGCATTTCGGCGGGCGTACGCCGCATTGAGGCGATCACCGGCGAAGGCGCCGTGCGGCAGTATCAGCAATCGAGCGACGCGCTGCACCGCATTTCCGGCATGCTGCGTGTCGGGGAGCCCGAACTGGTGGAACAAGTCATGCGGCTGCTCGAAGAGAAACGCGAGCAGGAACGCCAGATTCATCAGCTCAAGACGAAGATTGCGCAATCGGCCGCGAAGGATCTGGAATCGCAGTCGAAAGAGAAGAACGGCGTACGGTATCTGACGGCGAAGACGGAAGGCCTCGACCGCGCCCAGATGCGCGAACTGGCCGATGCGCTGCGCAACAAGTGGAAGTCCGCCGTGGTGATTCTGACCGGCGTGGATGACGGCGCGGTCTCGATTGTCGCCGCCGTGACGAAGGATCTCACCTCGAAAATTCAGGCGGGCAAGCTGGTGGGCAGCCTGGCGCAGGCGATGGGTGGCAAAGGCGGCGGCCGGCCGGATATGGCGGAAGGCGGCGGCAAAGATCCTTCGCAATTGCCGAAGGCGCTCGCCAGCATCGCTTCCGAAGTGGAAGCGAAGTTGTGACCGATTTCGACGTTGTAGTGATCGGCGCCGGGCCCACCGGGCTCGCCTGTGCCATCGAACTGAAGAGACGAAACGTGCAGGCCGTCGTGATCGATAAAGGCTGCCTGACGAACTCTCTCTACAATTACCCGACGCACATGACATTCTTCACCACTCCGGAGTTGCTGGAGATCGGTGATATTCCGATGACGAGTCTGAATGAAAAGCCGACTCGCACGGAGGCGCTCAAGTATTACCGCCGCGTCACCGAGCACTACAAACTGAACGTACATCAGTACGAGTTGGTGGAAGCGGTGGAAGGCGAAGACGGGGCGTTCGCCGTAAAGACCTCGGCCGGGGCTTACAGCGCGAAGAAGATCATCCTCTCCACCGGCTATTACGATGTTCCGAATCTCCTCAACGTGCCCGGCGAGGAACTGCCCAAGGTTGCCCATTATTACAGGGAGCCGCATCCTTACTACGATCACGACGTGATAGTGGTGGGGGCGAAGAATTCAGCCGCCATTGCGGCGCTGGAGCTTTTTTGGACGGGCGCGCGCGTGACGCTGGTGCATCGCGGCTCTGATATTCACCGGCACGTGAAGTACTGGATCAAGCCCAACATCGAAAACCGGATCAAGGCCGGCGAGGTGAAGGCGTATTTCAATTCCCGCGTGGTGGAGATTCGGGAGAAGAGCGTTGTGCTCGACACACCGGAAGGCCGCAAGGAAGTAAAAAACGATTTCGTGCTGGCTATGATCGGCTACAGCCCGGATCTGACGTTTCTCAACGCCAACGGCATCACCCTTGATCCGGTTTCCGGCAGGCCCCGCACGAATCCGGAGACACTCGAAAGCGAACGGAAGGGCGTTTATCTGGCTGGCGTCATCGTAGCGGGGATGCACACGAACGAAATCTTCATCGAGAACGGACGGTTTCACGGAGCGCAGATCGCAAACGCAATCGCGAAAGAACTGGCAAGGTAGCGCGCCCCGCGAAACGACCTTCAGCCATTACTTCGCGTCGTGCTTGTCGCGATAGATCTGCCGGCTGAGCTTGTTCTGCTGACGATTGACCTGCTTCTTCTCGGCGGGGCTCAGCTTTCCGTTATTCAGCGTGCGCTCGGCGTGCACTTCCTTGTTCAGCGCGGATTCCTTTCGTTCGATATGGGCCGTCTCGCCGGGATTCAGTGAACCCGATTTCACACCCTGAGCGATGCGGTCCTGCTGGTTCTCTTTGCGTTCGGCAATTGTACCGGCCGAAAGGATCGGCGCCGCCGCGAGAATCGCGGCAAAAGCGGTAATAGCGAAAGTCCTGTTCATGATTTCCTCTCCTTGTTTTGAGGGGCCGCCGGCGCCTTTCGCGGCCCTTCATCACGTTAAACAAAACACGCCGCGGGAAGTCGCGGCGTGTGAGGAAAACTTCATGTGAAGGGATGTTCAGAAAGTGGGGCTGCGCACGAAAGGGAAGCTATGCGGACTTGCGAGTGCGGCTCCTGGCGCGGGATTTTGCCATTTTCCGCTGTTGCTTCTTCAGCAGTTTGGCCTGTCGCTTTGCGGCTTTGCTTCGGTGAGTGGGATGAGCCTTCGGCGCCTTCGATTTCGCCGCGAAGGCGGGAGTCATCGCCAGCAATCCGCCGAGAACCAGCACAGAGATCAGCTTCTTCATCGTTCCATTCCTCATTTCCATCTATCGCAAAGACAGTCCGCGCCGCCGCGCTTTTGTCAGATCGTCCGCCGGAGATGCCACCAGTTCCCGTACCCGCTCCACTCCATCGAGCAGAATGGGCGCCATCACGCGGTAGCCGCGCGCATTTGGATTCACCCCGTCGTCCGAAAGATCCGCTTTCATGAAACCCCTGGAATCGGCCATCGCCGTGTAGTAATCCACGTACACGTAGTTTTCGCGGATACAGAAATTCCGAATCCAGGTGTTGAGCTTCTGGATGGATTCGGGCGTTCGCATTTTTGCAGCGTCGCCGCCCACCGGGAGCAAAGAAGCGAAGACCGGCTCCACCGAGTGCGCTTTCGCTACATCGCCCATCATCACGAGATTATCGGCAACCGAGGATGGCGTCATCCCTGCCGCGAGGTCATTCGAACCCGCCAGAACGAACACTGCGAGCGGGCGCAACGCAACCACGTCAGCCAGGAAGCGGGCCAGCATCTGCGTCGTCGTCTGGCCGGAGATGCCGCGATTGACGAAATCATTGCCGGCGAAGTATTCGTTGAGCTTCCAGGAATCGATGACGGAATCGCCGATAAAAACGAATCGCGGCAGCGACGGCGTGGGCGGCGTGACCTTCGCATTCAGAGCGCCGTACCGTTTGAGCGTGTTTGGATCGGCCTCGGCAGCGCGCAGGTCGCTTTGGTTGCGCACGAGTAACGCCTGAAAATGCCGGTCAAGCCGCTGCTGTTCGTCCTGCAGCGCCAGAAATTGCTGCGATGCCGAGGGCGGAAAAAAGTCGGGACGCGGGAACGATTCGGCGAGCGCAAGATAGCCGCGCAGTTCGTTCATTAGTTGCAGCGTGAGGGACTCGTCGCGCAGGGACTTGCTGAGGGCGGCGGCGGTCGTCTGAACGCTCTGACGAAGCACTTCGGTCGCACGGGCAAGACCGGGCACGCTCGCGGCGGTCGAGTCCATCAACTGCACAATATGCGTGGCGGTGATCTGGACTTCAGGGCCGCTCAGAAGAGCATTTGGCGGACTCTCGGCCTGCAGGCAGAGTGCGAACGGCAGCAGAGCAAGGGCACCCAACCCAGAAGGTACTGAAACGCCGCGCATGTACCTATTTTCCACTGGAAACAGGTTCTGCGCCAGTTGGTTTTTCCATTTTGAAGGTGATGGTACCGATCGTGAACTGCAGCCGGACCTGAAGCTGGATTGGCAAACGGCGATCATCGTCGGTGATCCAGACGTGCAGATGGCCGGAGCGGCGGAACAACACGTTGTCGAAAAGATAGATTTCGTAAAGAATCGTGTTAACGGGGCCGAGGTTCGATTTCAGCACCTCCCGGCGCTGAGCTTCCACCTTGGCCATCACGAACTTCTTGCCGTCGCTGACCGGAATCTGGGCCGTTTTGCCGGGCTCCACCTTCATGTACCGCAGAGCGATCAGGCCGCCGATCAGATCGTGGACGCAGGACGGGATGGTCACTTCCTGGGTCTGGGTGCTGTTTTTCGTCAGGTCCTTTTCGAGAAAGCTCGCCTTATGCGCCTGTGCGTCGTAGGTGACGCGGGTTTTTTTGTGCCGGTTGCCTTCGCGGGCGCTGGTGAAGCTGCTCTGCGCGCAGAAACCAGGGCCCAGAACGGCGGAGTATTCATCATCAACCAGATAGAGGCGGGAAACGATGCCGATAGACTCGATTCTGAGCTTTACGTCGCCCGCATCAGGCCCCGTGCCGTTCCATTCGAGGTGGGCCTTACCGGCGTTGATGAGACGCCACTCGACCGAATAATCGAAGGTTTCGTGCGCAGGCGGGGCCGAAGGCGCCTGCGCCACCGCCGGAAACACCGCCGCGAAGAGCCACGCGGCTATGCGCGCGGATCGATATGCCGGATTCGCCCGTCCCATCGTCCAAGGTGCCAGTTTCTCATACCAGGGGCAAGGTTACGGTTCGGTTGCGGCGAATCAGTGCGAGAATCGCCAGAACGGTGACCGCCAGGCTCAGAGTGCGCAGTATCCACCCTTCGGTAGTGAGGCCGAAGGACAGATCGACATGGCACGGACCGCTGCAGTTCGGGTCGATCGCAATGAGCCCCAGTTTATCGCCGAACACCCGCACCGGGCGTCCGTTGGCCGTCGCCTGCCATCCCTGCATCCAGGTTTCCTGCACCGAAAGAATTTGGCCGGGGTTCATGTTTGTTTCGATTGTCGCGCGGGAGGGTGTGGTCCAGTCGAGCTTTGCGAGGGGAAGCGAAGGATCATCGAGCGCAGCGACGTAGGCGCGCGCCGGATCAAGGTCGAGGCCGTGGATGGGCTGGCGCGTGACCAGAGCTTTGCGGGGAATCACATGCGCCATCGAGCCGGAGCGCTGCGGAACGCCGAAAATCGTGTCATCTTCGTCATGCCAGAGGACGGGCAGAAGGCCGTCGAACTTATGCGCATTGACTACCGCATGGTAGTGCTCCCGGCTGGCGGCCCCAGCCACGTAGATGGTGTGGGTGCCGTAGGCTTTGAGCCAGAAGATGGAATCTTCCGCGTCCTGGGAGCCTGCGTTCATGCCGGTATAGATCGTGAAAACCGCGACGCGCTGCATCCAGTTGGGAGCGGTCGGTTCGTGACCGGCGCTGAGCTGCGGGGTATCGGTGTAGAGGTTGAAAATGTATTCGGGGTCGCCCGAGAGCATGGCTCGATCCCCCGGTTTGTTGTGTGCGAGCCACTCGATGGCCTTGTATTCAACGGTCTTTGTGATATCAATCGGCTTCACGAGCACGGCGGCGAAGCGGCGGTAGAGGATGGCCTGGCGGGTGAAAACGGCAGCCAGAACCGCGAGGAGAGCGATTCGCGCGGCGGACGGGGACCGAGTCCATATCCATCGGACCGCGCAGCCGAACAGCAGCGAGAGCGCCATTTCGAGTTCGAGCTGGTATCGGCTGGACTGCGGAACGATGGTCAGGTGATGAAACCAGAAATAGCCGAGCGGGACCGCGCACATCCAGATGGAGACCAGGATCACAAAGCGCTCGAATGTTCCTTTCAGGCGGCGCGTCAGGTACCAGGCCAGACCGGTGACGGCGATCACAGCCGGGATTGCAATGTGCGAGCGCGTGTCTGACTGAAAGAATCCTTCGGCGGACCAGGCCGTTCGGCGAATCCAGAGGATGAGGGACGGCGGCAGCCAGGGAGATATCCAGAGATAGGAACCAGCCCCCGCGATCAATACGGGGCGCAGGCCGCGTCCGAGAGCCAGCATGATGGAGATGGCGCCAAGAGCGACGCCGAACGCACCGAAGGCATTCGTGAGCGCCACGGCAGCGGCGGCGATTCCCGCCAGCACGATGTTGAGCGTGCCGCCGCGCACAATGGCGCGCCGCAGGAACAGAAATGCGAGCGGCAGCATCGCGAGCGCGACATTGTGCGGACCTTCGCCGTAGAACACCAGGTCATTCAGTCGGAGCGCGCCGAGGTGACCGCCGGAGTAAACGCGCAGGTCCCGCGCGAGCCATTCGGCGGGAGATGTGAGAGAGAATGCGAGCGCGGCGCTGAAGCTGAGAGCAAGGGATTCGGACCAGTCCCAGGCCAGCCAGAACAGCGTCACCGGGCCACAGCAGTAGGCGAACGCAAGGATGAAATGCAGGGCGCGGGAATCCGGCCAACCCGTGAGCGCTGCCGTCAGGCCGCTGAGCGCTGGCAGCAGCGGCTGATAGGCATAATCGGTCGCCATGCCGGCATTGAACCACGGGAACCAGCGGTGGTCGAATGGATTTTCGCGAAAGAAGCGGCCTATCGAGGCGAAGATGCCCTCATTCGAAAGCAGGTTATTGACGAAATCCGCCGTGAAAAGCTCATGACAGATCCACGCATTGAGCACAAACAGGAGCAGCGCCAGGGTAAGCGCAATCTGCGAACGGCGGCTCATTCGGGCGGAACCTGTCCTCGCAGCCACGTTTGTGCGACTTCGTCGGTCGGAAATTCCGTGAGGAGTTCGCGCGCGACACGGTCGAGATTCGCGCTGTCCCCGAGATCGTGATAGATGTGCATCAGCAGATAGCGCGCGTCGAGATAAGCCGGATTGTACTGGATGTCGCTCTCGAGCGCCTGAATGGCTTCGTTGTAGCGGTTCTTCTGGCGCAACCAGACGGCGTAAAAATAGAGGGCCTGGGCATCCTGCGGCGCGAGTTCAAGTGAACGGGCGAAGTGGCGCTCGGCTTCCTCGTCATTATTCAGCGCGCCGTTGGCGATGCCGAGATTAATTTCGAGAACGTAGTATTCGGGACTGTATTTTTCCGCGCGAGTGAAATAGCTGAGGGCGCGGACGTAGTCTCCCTTCTCCATCTGGGTGAGGCCGTAGTTCATCAGGCCACGGCCGTTGGTGGGGCTCTTGAGCGTCACGTCATACCAGAGCGACTCTTCGTCGTACCAGACAGCGTTGCGCCGCGTCGTGCCGTATCCGGCCACCGCCAGAATCAGGACGCCCAGCACGCTGGATGCGATCAGGCGCGCGCGCGAATTCTCCGGCTTCAGCAAAAGTGCCACCGCATAAACGAGACTGAGCACCAGCCCGACGAAAGGAAAGTACATGCGGTGATCGTTCTCGACTTCGGCCAGAGCAAACAACGACGTGGGCAGAAGAGCGAGAAAAAACCAGTAGATACCGAACGCGATGGGCCGAAGAATCAGCCGCCGCGAACACCAGACGGCCACCGCGAGCAGCGCGATCACGAAGAGAAGGCCAGCCCAGACATAACCGTGGAAGATGCTGGTTTCGGCGACATGGTCGGTATCTGCCGAAAGCCACAGCGGGAGAAAGAAGCTGCGGAAATAGCGCAGCGCGACCAGGAACTGCGTGATTCGATAGTCGAAGGCCGGCCATGCGCCCGGATCGTAGCTCTTCGGCGTCATCGCACTCGAAAGCACGCCCATTCCGGCGGCGAGCAGCAACGCCGGCAGCGAATGCGCCAGTGCGCGCAGCGGCTTCGCATCTTCAAAGAGCATCAGGTAAGTGAAGAGAATCGCGGGAAAGACGAGAGCGGGCGGTTTGCTCAGCAATGCCAGCAGCACCGGAATGAGATACAGACCCTGGTTGCGGCGGTGAGGCCATCGGATATACAGCAGCAGGGCCGCAACCACACCGAGCGTCGAGTAAATATCGCCGCGCTGGATGATGTAATTCACGGTTTCGGCCATTACGGGATGCACGCCGTAGAGCGCGGTCGCGAACAGCGCGATCCAGCGATTTATTGGCGCCGGCCGGGCGAAATCCAGAATATGCCGGAACAACGGAAACATCAGACAGAGCTGCACGGCGAACCAGAAGAAATCCGAAGCCTGGAAGTAGCCGGGTTTCAGGCCCCGCGCCACGGCATAGTCGACAGCGAGCGATGCGGTGACGAGAGGCCGCCAGCCGCGATTCGCCGGCAATGTGCTGAAGGTATCGGCATCGCGAAAAATCAGCGGGATATTGCGAAGATCGCGAATGTATGGATTGGTGGTGACGGTATGAAAATCATCGAAATGAAAACCGTTATGGAAGTGATTGCCATAGACGGCGGTCACGATCGCGATCACCACCGCGAGGGGCAACAACACGGACCGGTCGGGCACACGCATGCGGATCAAAGTTCGACGGCGTCCGCAGCCGGCCGGTGGCGGAAAATCCAGGCGCGCTGCATCAGGAAATTGAAGCCGAACAACAGAGTCTCCACCAGAATCTTAGACCGCATGACGCCGAGCGGCGTGGCCGCGTTCAGAACGCGGATCCCCGCGTACGACAGCGAAGCATTCACTCCGGCGAGCAGGACGTAGCGGGGGAACTGAATCTGATGGCCGCCCTCTGAGAAGAACACCGATCGGCGCACAAAATAGTAATTAAACAGGACCGAGCACGTCTTGGCCAGGCTCTGCGCACCGAGAATGGTTCCAGTGGCGTGAAATACCAGATAAAAGACCAGATTATCGAGAATGGATGATGACAGCGAAATCATGCTGAAGCGAAGCAGAACGAAATGGAGACGCGTGGAAGTGCGCAACCGGGCGTACGGGGCGGGCTGCTTCATGGCTTCTGCACTATTGTCCTCCGTGGCTTCCCGCGCCCGCAATTGGGGCCGTCTATTCTGGTAAGGAATTTGTGAATGCCTCGGCGCGTGCAAATGGTGATCCTCCTGGCGTGTCTCGCCGCCGGGCTTCGTCTGCTGAATCTGCGGAACGTAAATTCCCGCACACCGGACGAGCGGGTATACACGTATCAGGCGAAAACGGTTCTCGATCAGGGCCCCGCCGCGGGCATGCGGTCGCTGATCGCGGAGTACAAAGCCGATCCCGACGCGAAGCTGTACCCGCCGCCGACACGTGCCGGGATGATCCGGCTGCTGGCGGCCGTCATGCGCGCAACCCGCCATTATGGAGAGGGCGTCGGCGCGGCGATCTCATGCGCGGCGAGCATCGGATCCGTGGTGGTGCTGGCACTGCTGGCCGTGCGATTCCTCCCACCCTGGGCAGCCGCGATCGCTATGTTGCTGTACGCCGTTTTGCCGGCGGATCTCGCGATCGCGCGCCGCACGTGGACAGATGGGCTCGTGGAACTCGCCGGGCTCCTGATGATCTGGTTTGCGTGCGAAGTGACGCGCCGGCCGCAACGGCGCCTCTGGCTCGTCCTGCTGGCGATTGCCGGGGGGCTGAGCCTGACGGTAAAAGAATCGATGCCGGTGCCGTGGGCGTTCTGCGGACTCTGGATGCTGTGGATTCTGGCTCGAAAACAGCTCCGGGCAAACGTCGCCATACTGCTCGCCTCGAGTGCTGTGGCGGCGGGCTTCAGCCTCTGGTGGCTGGCGGGACAGGTGGGCAGTCTGCACGATTACATCGCGATCGTCTCCGGAATTCCCGCGGCGAATGCCGCGAACGAATATGCGCTTGAATATGCTTCCGGGCCGGCATATCTCCTGCTGAAGGCGTTTTGGATCATCGCGCCGATGACTTCGCTGCTGGCAGTGGTGGGAGCGGCGATCGTGTTCCTGCGCAAACGCGAGAGCGCTCTGATTTTCATCACCGGATTTTCGGCCGCTTACATCGCGCTCGCCATGGCAATGCCGCACTGGATCAATCTCCGCTACGTCGGGAATACGTTCGGACCGGTTTGCCTGCTGGCCGGTCTCGGCGCGTGGTGGCTGATCGAGACCGGAAGCGAATGGATCGATGCCACCGACCGCCGGCCCTTTGCCGCCGTTGCCATCGCGATTATTATCGGCGGTGCGGCAGCGGACTACATCCGGTTCCGCAACTACTTTGTGCGCGACGAGGTGGTGGATCTTTCGATCAAGTGGCTCACGGACGAACGGAATCAGTAACGGCTTTGCAGTTCGGCCAGCGCGGATACCGCCAGTTCATCATCCGGCGCAAGGCGGACAGCGGTAGCCGCCGCGTTGAGCGCTTCATCCCGGCGGCCCAGTGGAATGCAGGCGAGCGCGACGCGCGTCCACACTTCCGGAACAGCGGGATCGAGCGCGACACCGGTACGGGCGGCGACGACGGCATCCGCATAGCGGCCCATTTTGTAATAAGCCTCGGAAAGCATGCCGTATTCTCGCGCGCGGATAGCGGCAAGCGCGGCGTGGTCGTCTGCCGCGGGATAAGTGCGCCGATCCACGCGCGCTACCTGATTCCAGAGCGGCCAGGCGATCAAAGGAATAGCGAGGGCCGCGGCGGCGAGTATGGTCCCGCGCGCGGGCATCGCCGGGCGGCTATTCCAAGCGGCGATCGCCAGGACGATCACCGAAATCCAGCAGAGTGCGAGCAGGTAATCGAGATGCGGGACGAAATCGCCCACATAGTTACTGTCCGCCAGAAACCACGGGAAACCACCCGCCCAGAAGTTGTAAACGGCAAGCAGAAAAGCGCCGCTGGCGGCAGTGAAGAACGCGACGGGGATGATGCCGATCCCGATGGTCCACGGTACGAGCCACGCGAGATATTGCACGCCGAATCCGTTGGCCGCGGCGAGAAAAAAGAAGAGCGCCGCACCGATCTGTGTGTAGACAGCAGGCCGTTTTTCTCTCCGGTTGACCGCCCATGCCGCAATGGTGATCGCCGCCAGACTGACGTACGAGCCCCAGCGCTGAAACGCATCATGCCAGGAGTCGCGAAAGAATGGCAAATGCCAGGCGGCAAGCCATGTTAGTCCCCAATGGCCGTAGATGCTCGAATAGTGTATGACGTGCCGGTAGATATCGGCGGGATTTCGGAACAGGTAAGGAGACCACGCCACAACGATCACAGCCGACGCCGAAGCCAGAAAAATCATCCTGCGCTGCCAGTCGCGCCGCGAGAAGAACAGAACCGGCAGCACCACGATTGGCAGGATCTTCACGCACATCGCGGCGCCCAACACGGCGCCCGATTCCACATCGCGTTCCCCGCGCCAGACCGCTGCCAACAGGAAGAACATCACAACGGAATCTGTATTCCCGTGGAATCCGGAAACCAGAATCAGCGTGGGTGAAAGCGCGAACAGCAGCAGGCCCCAGCGAATCAGCGGTTCGTTGAGGCGATCTTCGAAAATCCGGCTCAGAACCCATAGCGAACCGAGATCGGCCAGAATCGCCGGCAATCGAAGCCAGAACGGAAAGAAGATGCCCGTGCTCTTCGCGAGCCAGTTCATCAGCGCCAGCACGTGAATCATCGAAGGCGGATGATTGAACGCCGGATCGATGCCATACAGGCCCGATCCAAATAATCCGGACCAGTGCGCGAACCGCTCCCACGCATAGACGTCATTCGTGCCGTAGGTATTGAGCGCGAGCAGGAGCTTACAGAAACAGGAAACCGCCGCGGCTCCCCAAATCGCGGATTGCCAGCGGCGCGGCAGCGCGGGATTCATGAGGCGCTACGAAACGGACTGGAGGGCGCGGACCTTGCGGTCGGATTCCTCATGCGCCGCCGCCAGCAGATACGCCACGGTAGGACGCGGCTTGATACGGGCAAAAATCTGGTAGCCGAACATCCCGCGCGAGATCTTCAGCAGCGCCTGATTGATCCCGAGCAGCAGGCGCGCCAGCCAGGTATCTCCCAGCGCGAGCGGAAACGGTCCGGGAACGGCGCGCATTTCGAGCACCTCGAATCCGCACTGCTCGAGGCAGCGGCGGAAAGAGGAAAACGTGAACAGGCGCGTATGCGTCACGTCCAGAATGCCGCGCTTGCCGTAGTTGAACTGCCCAATCAGCAACATCAGCCTCGGGATGATGAATCCGATATTAGCCGTGCTGATGACGATCTGCATCTCGGGATTCTGCGACAGCGTTTCCCGCAAATCGTCGAGGAACCGTTCGGGCGAGGCCAGATGCTCGATCACGTCGAGCATCAGGATGATGTCCTGATCGGCCACCGGAAGGCCCGCCAGGCCTTCGTTCAGATCGCGAAGATAGAACTCATCCAGCCGGACGTTGCCCAGCGGGAACGCGTCGACACCCACTGCGTAGCAGCCCTTGCGGCGCTTGAGTTCCGCGGCCATATATCCGCCCGCACAGCCGAGATCGAGCACGCGTGAATTGGGCTGCACCAGATTGTAGGCGAACGTGTGTGTGCTCGGGTAATCGAACTTGGGCGTATAGTGCTCGAGTGCCGCCGGCGCGCAGTCATAGCGGCGATCGTAAAAGATACCGAGCTCCTGCATGCGCGCCTTCAAAGTGGAAAGCACGACGTTGGCCGCATAAGCGATTCCGTTCACGCGGCAGATCTCGTCGCCATAGTAAGTCGGAATCGGCAGCTCGCGAATTTCACGCTTCGCGAAAAACATGAGCTGAATAATGATCTCCGTATCGAAGTGGAAATCGTTGGAATTCCGCTCGAACGGAATGGTGCGCAGCGCGTCGACCGAATAGAGCCGGTAGCCGGAGTGGAATTCGCTCAGATGCGAGCGCAGCAGCCGGTTCTGCGTCCACGTGAGAATTTTGTTCCCGATGAATTTGTAGAGCGGCATGCCACCGCTGCGCGCGCCGTTCTTTGTCAGCATGCGCGAACCGAATACCGCCGCCGGATCCCCGTTCTCGAATGCACCCAGCAGATCCGGTAAGCACTCGGGGGCATACTGCCCGTCGCCATGGAGCAGAGCCACGTAATCGTAGCCGCGCTCGATCGCATAGCGGTAGCCGAGCTTCTGGTTTCCGCCATACCCCTGATTCACCGGATTAAACAGAATCCGGATATCGAAAGGAATACCTGCTTCGCGCGCGGTTTCATGGCTTTTCGCGAAAGTCAGGTCGCGAGACGAATCGTCGATGATCAGAATATCGACTTCGTAATGCTCGTTGAGACTCGCGGGAATGCGGCGCAGAACGCTTTCGATGGTGCTCTCGGCGTGGTACGCAACGATGAAAATCAGTACGCGTTTTTTGGTGGATTGCGGCACGTGTACCTACATATGATAACGTTCCGATCCAGGCCAGGTTGCCAGATCAACGTTATTTAATGTGATTCCGCCGCCCGGCTGCGAGCCAGCCGCAGGGCGTTCCGCATCATCTTCAACCCGGTTTCATCACGTGCGGTGAGGATCGATTCCGGATGAAACTGCACTGCTTCGATGGGCAGTTCCCGGTGGCGAACTCCCATGATTACCTCAGTTTCGCCGGTGCCCGCCGCCGTCCGTGCCGTCACTTCCAGGCACGCCGGAAGTTTCTCCGGAATGGCATAAAGAGAGTGATAGCGGCCCACTTCGATTTCGTGAGGCAACCCGGCAAAAACACCCTTCTCCTCGTGGACGACTTTGGAAGGTTTCCCGTGGACGGGGTATGGCAGCACACCTAACTCGCCGCCGAACGCCTCCACAATGCCCTGCAAACCGAGACAGACGCCGAAGACGGGAATCCCCTTCTCCGCAGCGTGGCGAACCACATTCGGCACGCCGAAATCCTCGGGCCGGCCAGGACCGGGCGAAACCAGAATCAGGTCCGGATTAACACGGTCGAGAACGTCGAACGGAACTCCCGCACGATATGTCACAACTTCGGCGCCGGCTTGCCGCGCGTAATTCGCGAGCGTGTGGATGAAGCAGTCGTCGTTATCAATCAGCAACAGACGCCGCTTCGGGGGCTCCGGCGCGGGCGCAGGCTGTACAGGTTTTTTCTGCTCTCCAAGCAGGCGGAAAAATCCTGTGGCCTTGAGACGCGTCTCCGCTTCCTCAGACGCAGGGTCGGAATCGTAAAGCAGCGTGGCCCCGGCCGGATATGTCGCGTAACCGTCGCGCAGATATGTCGTGCGGATCAGGATGCCGGTATTGATATCGCCGTTGAGCGAAAGCATTCCAACCGCGCCGCCATACCAGCCGCGCTCGCTCTTTTCGAGATTTTCAATCGCGATCGCAGCGGCCTTTTTCGGCGCTCCGATCAGAGTCACAGCCCACATATGGCTCAGAAATGCGTCGAGCGAATCGAACCCCGGCTCGAGTCTTCCAACAACGTGGTCCACCGTATGGAACAGATGCGTGTATGACTCGATAAGACGGCGGCCCACCACCTGAACGGTGCCCGGACGGCAGACACGGCTCTTATCGTTGCGGTCCACATCCGTACACATGGTGAGTTCGGATTCCTCTTTCACCGATTCGAGAAGGCTGCGGATGTTCTTCTCATCCTGCAGCGGATCTCCGGTGCGGCGCGTGGTGCCGGCGATCGGACAGGTTTCGACGAGGTCGCCCTCCACCCGCACAAACATCTCCGGCGAAGCGCCGATCAGCTGTTCTTCGCCGAACTGGATGAGAAACTCATAGGGGCTCGGATTGGCGTTCTGCATCAGACCGAAAAGTTCGGAGGCCTTGCCGGAATACGGCGTACGGAACGTCTGCCGCAGAACCACTTCATAATAGTCGCCTTTACGCATCCCCTCACGCACGGCTTCGACGTTGGCCATGTATTCTTCCGGGGTGTGGTCCGAGGTGATAGGACCCGGCTTCCGCTTCGGCTGTTTCGGCACGGCTTCGCCGGTCCGCTCCAGACCGCGCGTGGAGAGTTTGCCTTCGGGCGTATCGAGCTCGAAATCCCAGGAAAAGCGCTCGATCACCTCGCGCTTCCGGTCCATGTAGGCGATATCGTCGAAGAGAAAAAGCTGCAGATCTTTGCGTGTTTCGCGGGGCAGGCGGAGCGGGATCGGCTCGAACTGAAAGAGCAGATCGTAGCCGAACGCTCCGCCGAACGCCAGCTTGTCATCGGCAGCATTGCGAAATTCCTGCGTAAGGGCGCGCAGAATGGAAAACACGGAGGGTTGTTTGCTGCGCTCCTCTTCCGGGAAAATGGCGGGCATCGGTTTCAGCAGACCGCGCAGAATGCCATTCTCTTCGGTAAAACTTTCCCAGTGCGGATGATCCCGCAGCACTACCGCCAGCATGCGGTTGATGGCTGAGCCGCGGTCATTCAGCGGCCGGAACGTGACCTCACGCTGGAAGCTGATGAGCTCCAGCGGAGGGCGCACGGCAGCGATGTCCCAGCGTGAGTAACGTCCAGGGTATTCGTAGCCGGAGGAGAGATAGATACCCCGGCGGCGGTCCAGATCGCGGCGAAAGCGGTCAAGCCCCGCGGCGAAAGGGAGTTTGGTAGTGACACGCGTCACGCGAATGCCGCGTGGCGTCTGATACTGGACTTCCCTCATATGTTGGTGGGTAAATACCAGTATCGCCGATGCGGTTTTTCAGGCCGGATTTCGGCTAGACAGGCACCGTAAAGACGAAGCGTGAGCCTTTGTTGAGCTCGGATTCAACCCAGATTTTCCCGCCGTACCGCTCAGCGATGCGCTGGCAGATAGCGAGACCGATACCGGTGCCGGGGTACTTCTGCTGGGTATGGAGCCGTTTGAAAATGCCGAAGATCTGCTGTTGGTATTCGGCGGCGATGCCGATCCCGTTATCTTCCACGGTGAAGCGCCAGAAATCATCCTGCCGCTCGACCCCCACATGAATGCGAACGGGAGCGGCGCCGCGGTATTTGATGGCGTTACCGATGAGATTCTGAAACAGCTGCTGCAGATGGACAGTGCCCATGCGAATAGTCGGCATCGGCGCGTGCGTGATCACCCCATCGGACGGCAGCGACGCCTTGAGGTTGTCCAGCGTGGTTTCGAGCACGGCCGCGGCGTCGGATGGTTCGGGCTCCTCATCGGCTATGCTCGCGGCCTGCGTGTAGGTCAGCAGATCGTGCACCAGCATCTGCATCCGGACGGCGCCAGCCCGCACGTTGCCGAGAAACTCCAGCCCGGTCTCATCGAGCAGGTTGCCATAACGCATGGTGAGAATTTCCGTGTAGATCGCGACGTTCCGGATCGGCTCCTGCAGATCATGGCTGGCCGAATAGGCGAAGCGTTCCAGGTCCGCATTGACCCGGACCAGCACCTCCTGGCGGTGCCGCATCTCATACTGCCGTAGCCGGGCGCGCAACGCGGCGCGCATCGAACTGCGCACCGTATCGGGCCGCGCGGGGCGTTCGAGATAGGTGACATTGCCGAGCACCTGCAGCTCCCTCGCGCGCCTCATGGTGGCCAGACTGGCGCGCCCGCTGTGCGTGAGCACCACAAACGGAATATCGGACCAGGGCGGTTGCGAGGAGAGAAAGCCGGTAACAGCGTTAAGGCCGACAGGGCTGAGTGCCTCCTCCGCGATAATCACGGCGGCCGCCCCCTCCTCCAGCCGCTCAATCAGGGCATCGGTGTCGAGGCAGGTCGTGGGGACCAGACCATCCTCCGAAAGCGTGGTCGCGATGAGCCGCGCGTCACGGCCGCGAGGAGCAACGATGAGAATACGAACCTCGAGCGCGCTGGTGGCCGTCATTTTTCCTGCAGGAGCGGCCTTTGTGTTCCTTTGTATCGCGGAACGCCCGTCAGCACGCCCTCAAACTCCCTTAAAGGTTCGCCGACCATCACGCCGGTCGGTGTCAGCTGCAACTCGCGAATGGTCCGTTCGTGCGCGCTCCGCCTCTTCTTCACGACCGAAATTGCCTGCCGGATCGAGCCCTGCGCTTCAAAATACCGCAGAAGAATGACGGTGTCCGCGAGAAAACTCACATCGATGGGGGATGGCATAGTTCCCATCGTGCCCATCATTCCATGCTGAGCCATAATCAGCAGAGTCACGACTCCCATCTGCCCCAGATAGGTGAGCAACTCGTGCATCTGGATGATCAGGAAGCGCTCATTCGGCATGGCGTTGATGTAGCCGTTCAGGCTGTCAATGACGACCATCCGGGCGCCATGCGATTCCACACGCTGGTGAATGTGATTCGCGAACTCTCCAGGAGAGATTTCCGCAGGATCGATCTGAACCAGTTGCAGCAGCCCCGACTTCAGGTGCGGCTCGAAGTCCATCCCCAGTCCGACGGCACGCTGGAGAAACGTTTCATACCGTTCCTCAAAGAGATAGGCCAGTACCGGCTCTCCCCGCTTAAGCGCCGAAATCATGAACTGACCGGCGATTGTGGTCTTCCCGCAACCGGCGGGGCCGAGAATGAGAGTGCTTGACGAGCGGTCAAGGCCGTTGCCGAGCAACGTGTCCAGTTCCCTGACGCCGCTTTCGATCGTCGCCCTGGCGCGCCACTGCTCGGATATCTGCTCGCTGGCCGCCAGCCGGGGAAATACTTCGATCCCGCCGGCGCGAATGACGAAATCGTGTAGTCCGTCCCGGAAAGGAATGGCGCGCATCTTCACAATGTGCAGTTGGCGGCGCGTGGTCCCGTAATCCCGCGTCTCCCGTTCCATGCGGATGACGCCGTGAGCGATACTCTGCAACTGCTGCTCGTTCTTTGATGAGGTCAGATCGTCCAGAACGAGGACAGTGCAGCGTTTGCCAACGAAGAACTGTTTGAACCCAAGAATCTCCCGCCTGTACCGCGCGATGGTCTGGGAGAGAATCTTCAGTTCGGACACCGAATCGAGCGCCACGCGCGAGGGGCGGATTCGCTCTACCTCTTCGCGGATGCGGCGTGTGGTTTCCACCAGCTCGACATCGGCTGGATGATAGACCGTGTAATCGGTATCCTCACGAATCCGCTCGGCCAGTGCATCGAGCTCGAGAAGGTGGATCCCTTCGAGAGACCAATTATGGGATCGTGCGACTTCATAAAGCTCTTCGGCGGTTTCGGAAAGAGTTACATAGAGAACCGTTTCGCCGTTGCGAATTCCTTCCAGAAGGAACTGCAGAGCCAGTGTCGTTTTTCCAGATGCCGGACTTCCTTCCACTACATACAGGCGGTTCTTGGGGAGGCCTCCGCGAAGTATTTTGTCGAGACCTTCAATTCCGGTTTTGGTTTTATTTTCAGTTGTTTGCGTAGCACTACCGTCGTGCATTGGCTATCTCGTCTCCATGTGCTGCGACATACACAATTCCACCTCGTTGCAAGCAGCGTGCCAAAATTGCGCGCTTCGTTCAAACGCAAAAAAGCCCGCTCAATAGCGGGCTTTTTTCTTACTTAAATTGGGTTCGTTTTTGCGAATGAGTGTTACTGCGCGGGACCTCGTCCGCCGGACGCTCCGAATCCACCCGAGGCTCCACGTCCGCCGCGCCCACCGCGGCCGCCGAAGCCCGAGCCGCCGAAAGCACCTCTGCCCTGACGGGGCGGGTTGGCGATGTAGGTCTGGATATCGTGCGCAGCTTTCGTCTCGACGCCGGACTTCTGAAGGAATCCGAGATCCTTCATCCAGTCGATCATGCGGTACTGCCAGGTGCCGTACGGAGTGTTATTGCGGTCTGTGAGGCCACCGGACATGCTGGTGCCGTCTTCCAGTTTGTCGCCCGGATGTTTGCCCCGGGCATAGAGGTGAATTTCGATGTTCGGGATGCTCATCGCGAGCATCGCGTTGAAATAATCGAGCGCCCACACGGCGTGCACCTGATCACCGGAAGCCGCGCCCGCGATGAAAGCCGGCGGCGTGTTCCGCGGAATCGGCGGCGCTGTGCGATTGCGGGCGAACGGTGAAGGACCGGGATAGATGATGCCCACGAAATCCGGACGCGAGCTGATGCCGGCGAGCGGATCGGACGGATCGCTGTTCTTCTTATCGAACTCATCGAAGAGAACGGCTGCCGGGGCGGCGAGCTCCGCGCCCGCCGAGAAGCCCATGATGCCGATCTTGTTGGGATCGAGGTTCCAGTCCTTTGCATGCGCGCGGACGAGACGAATCGCCTGCTGCGCATCGTAGACTTCGTCGGTCTGCGGATTGTATCCGTCGCGGCGCAGGCGGTTGCGGAGAATCACCGTGTTTACGCCGTAGTTGTAGAAGAAAGGAACGAAATCGCAGGCTTCACCGCCGACGTTCAGGGTGTTGTGTCCGCCGCCTGCCGCGAGAATAATGACCGCGCCCGTGTTAATGCCGCGTTCGACGGGATGGAATTCGATCGAAGGATTGTGGATGTTGACGATGCTGCTGACACGGCCTGGCACCGCGCCGCTCATATTGTAGACTTCGGCTTCCTTGATGCGCGCCTTGTTGAGATAGGGCGAATCGGGCGGGAAAAGCGTGAGGACCACGCCGCCAGGCATGAGAGCTGTGGGCTGATAAGGGCCGTCGGTTACCGGGCCGGGCTTGGGCACCGCTTGCGGGGCGGGCAGCGGCGGGAGAGAAGCATTCTGCGCGACCGCGACCCCGATAGCCGCGGCCGAGAGCGCCGCAGCGGCGAGTAAGAGCCGGAAGGAATTTCGATTCATGTGTTTCGTGGACTCCCTGAATGAAACTTTGAGTGACGGAAATAGATTCTATCAGGCGCGCCCCTGCGATGGTTGGACCAAAATCAGTTGGCGGTGGGCACTTTCTCCGCGTGATCGATCACCAGAATATCCACCTGCCCGGTGGCGGGCTCCAGCCGCAGCCCAAGTTGCTGCTGCACAGCCTGCTGCACGGAAGGAGCGGCGTCGGCATCGGGGTCTGCGGGAATAACGCTTCCGTCCTGTGCCCGATGTACCGTACCGGGAGGATCCGGCGCCCACAAAAGCCGGAAGTCATACTCGCCGTCGAGGCCGGTCGCATCGTAAACCGGCCGGGACAATGAGCTCGATAAGGCCGCGGCGAAGCGCTGCATCGAGACGTTTTTCGCGCCCAGCCGGTAAGTATTGTGCGCGTCGGCGAATATAGTGATCCCGGCGCCAGGAGGAAGGTCGGGAAAACCGTCTTTATCGGCCTTCCAGGACAGATGACCTTCATCAGGAGCGGATGCGGCGGGAGCGGATCGTGTGAGCTTCGGTCCGCCGTTCCCGGCGACCAGGCGATACGTGCTCATTTCCTTTATCTGATGATGGAGAGCGAGGCGAAAACGCTCGTTGAGAAGATTCTGCAGCATGACGAGAAATTGCGACCGGCTGGAGCCCTGGGGCACGGTCGCCTCGACGTCATATCGTTCACTCCACACCTCACTCGCGAGTTGATACGCCTTGATATCGTATGCCGTCATCAGCAGGCTTCTCAGTGAACAATTCCGGCAGAGGAAGCGTCCGGGATCGCTTGTGCCAGGGCCGCCCTGCATCACGTACCTGGCGCGCGAGGCCGTGTCGTACGGCTTGACGGAAGCCGCTTCGAATGTCTGTCCTTGTGCCAGGGCCGTGCCGGCGAGAAGCAACAGAATCGGGCTGGATAAAAGCCGTGCCATACGGCAGTCAGTTCGGAGTAGGCTCGCGATTCACATTATCGACGATCAGAATACGAAAAGGGAGCCTTTCGATAGCCAGCCGAAGTCCGAGTTGTTCCTGAATCGCGGTGAAGAGGGAGGCGCCGGTTGGATCTTTCGCCGACCAGTTCAGCGTGAAGTCATACGCACCCTTCAGTTCGGTATGGTCGACGACGGGCCGATCCAGATGGAAGAAGGCGCCTGAAAGCCGTGAGCTTAGACCCGCCATATCGACCGCGCGAAAAGTGACGTGGTCCTCCGAATAGAAGTAGCCCTCCTCAGCGGATGTATGCGGCTTCAGCTTCGGTCCGTCTTTCATTACCGTCAGCGCGTAAGCCTGAAGCTCTTTCGTTTCGTAGTGGACGCGGAGGCCGAAACGATCGGCCAGCATTCGCTGCGTCATTGTCAGGATCACGGACCGGGCGGTTCCGGGGCGAAAGGTGGCGGCGATATCGAACATGTCGCTATCGAGCCAGCCGGGGCCGGAGAGTTCGTATTCGCGGCCGGGCGGAATGCCGTACGCAAGCTCGATGCAGTCCCGCAGCGATTGATTATCGAAAGTGACACGGCCTGTGGAGCCGCCATATCCCACGATGGATCCTCCGGCCTTTCCACTGTCATTCGGGTGAATGGAGACAGCGTCAAATGTCTGGGCGGACGCCGCAAACGAGAGGGCAGACAGAAGGAGAGCAACGCTGCGCAGACGCATCCGATAGAAGGACGCGACGCGCAGTCCAAACGTTGATAAAATCGAGAAGCATTCATGGAAACGCCGCGCATTGAAGATCGAGGATCGTTCCTGGTGGCTGGCTCAGTGGAGCGTTATCAAATTCCCGAAGTCAGCGGAATTTCGCGCCAGTGGGATGAGTTTGCCAGACACCTCGGTAAGATTCCGGGGCAGACGGGATGGACGACCTACGGGGTCTGCTTCAACATGGATGACAGCGGGAAGATGGACTACATGTGCGGCGTCGAGGTCACCGAAGGTGCGGCCGCGCAGGAGGGCATGAAGCTGCTGCGGATCGAGCCGCAGTTGTACGCGGTCTTCTCACATCGCGGGAACATCTCCCGGATCAAGGAAACGTGGGACGCCATTTTCACCGAGTGGTGCCCGGCATCCGGCAGAAAGCTGCTCTTCGCGCCACAGTTCGAGGTTTACGACGAGCGGTTCGATCCGAAAACCAACGAAGGTGTGGTCGAGATCTGGATTCCGATCGAGCGCTGACTCGGGACCGATGAAATTCACCTGCAACGTCTGCGGGCTTCCGGACAATGAGCTTCTGCCTGCCCATCATGAAGATCCGGAACTTCCCTCCTGCACATCGTGCGGCTCCAATGTCCGGTTCCGGTGGCTGGTGGACCGGCTCGGGCGGGAACTATTGGGCCGCCGCACGCTGCTGCCGTATTTTCCAGTTGACGGCGCCATTCGGGGGCTGGGCCTGACCGACCCATTCTGCATCGCACGGCCTCTCGCTGACCGCTTTACGTACCTGAATACGTTTTTCGATACTGAACCGCGGTTCGATATACGTAGCGGGGATTCACCGCTCGGCGAACTGGATTTTCTGATCGCGAGCGAGGTCTTTGAGCACATCGAGCCTCCGGTTTCCGTCGCATTCCATAACGCCGCGCGGCTGCTGAAGCCGGGCGGCATTTTTCTCCTGACGACACCCTGGATCTGGGATGGCAGTGAACGTGACGTCCTGCCGGAGCTTTATGACTGGCGGCTCGATTACGCCGGCGGGAGTTGTTCGATCATGAATCGCACACGTGACGGCGAAGTGGAATGGCATCGCGATCTTCGGGCCGACGGCGGACCAGGCTCGTCATTCGGCACCACGCGCGAGCACTTTCCCAATCTCTATAACTGGCGGCTGATCGAAGAAAACGGCGAATGGCGGCTGGAGAACAGGCGCCGCGACGGTGGGCTGGAGGTTTTCCACAATCTCTGCTTTCATGGTGGACGCGGACTCGCGCTCGAGATGCGGATTTTCGCAAAAAGGAGCCTGGAGAAGGAACTGCGCGAGGCCGGGTTCTCGTCGATTGAATTCGACAATCAGGAGAACGCGGATTGCGGGATCATCTTCCCCTACCCCTGGAATTATCCGATCGTGGCGCGCAAAGCGCCGGACAGCCACCGGATCGTATAACCTTGTTGGTGGCTATGAGCGAATCGAAATCTTCCCAGCCCTCCCGGCGCGACATGCTCAAAACCGCCCCGGCGGCGATGGCGGCGATGGCCGCACAGACCGCGGCCGCGCAGACCGGCGCGGCGACGAAGCCGAACGTGGTCATGATTTTTTCGGACCAGTTTCGCGGCGACTGCATCGGCGCGGCCGGACTCAATCCGATGGGGCTCACGCCGAACCTCGACGAAATGGCGAATCAGGGAACGATGTTCACGTCCGCCATTTGTGCGCAACCGGTGTGCGCGCCGGCGCGGGGAAGCGTTTTCACCGGCCTCTACCCGAGCAAACACGGAACGTTCAAGAACGCCATCGCACTGAATCCCGACCTGCCAACCTTCCCCAAAATCATGAAGGCCGCGGGCTATTCCACGAACCATATCGGCAAATGGCACCTGGGGCCGCCGGAATCCAAAGGGCCGGTGGCAAAGCCCTATCGGGGTGGTTTCGACGATCTCTGGCAATCCTCCAACGTGCTCGAATCGACCTCGCATCCTTATGAGGGCGATCTGTATGACGGCGACGGCAAGCCGATGCACTTTGAAGGCGTGTACCGCACGGATTATATGACGAATCTGGCGCAGAATTTTCTGCGCTCGAGCGCGGCGAAATCGCCGTTTCTGCTGATGCTCTCTTATCTCGAAGTGCATCACCAGAACGATATCGATTCATTCGTTCCGCCCAAAGAATACGTGGGTAAGTACAAGAACTTCTGGACGCCGCAGGATCTGCGTCCGCTGCCCGGCACGTGGCCCAGCCAGCTTTCGGACTATTATGGCTCGGTCGCGAAGATGGACGAAACGGTCGGAACGATCCGTAAAACTCTGAAGGAGACGGGACTCGACAGGAACACGATTGTGATTTTCCTGAGCGACCACGGCTGCCACTTCAAGACGCGCAATACAGAGTACAAACGCTCGCCACATGAGAGCTCGGTTCACGTTCCGTTGATTTTCGAAGGGCCGGGATTCAATCGCAGCGTGAAGATCCCGGAAATGGTGAGTCATGTGGATATCGCGCCTTCCCTGCTCTCCACGCTCGGCCTGAACGTGCCGTCTTCGATGCAGGGCCGCAATTTCCAGCCACTGCTCGACCGAAAGACGGAAGGCTGGCGCGATGAGGCCTACTTCGAGATGAGCGAATTCGTGACCGGACGCGGACTGCGCACGCCGCAGTACACATATGCTGTCATGGCTCCGAAATCGCCGGGATGGAAGATCGTGAATGGCGCGGATAGCTATCAGGAATATATGATGTACGACCGCTGGGCCGATCCGTTCCAGCATGTGAATCTGGCGGGGCGCGCCACGCACAAGGCGGAAGCCGAGAAACTGCGGGCGCGTCTGGCGGAACGGATCTTCGAAGTTTCGGGTACCCGCCCGACCCTCGAACCCTGCCAGTTCCCGTACGTCTGACGATGTAGAGATGTTTCCGATTCTTCAGGAGCCGGCGTCCGAATTCGCCGCCGTGAGCGGACCGGCGCCGCGTATCCGTTCGCTGCTGATCAAGCCGGCTTCGGCAATCTGCAATCTCGACTGCGAATACTGCTTTTATCTTGACCGTGAAACCGATCCTTACACCGGGCTCGCAAAGCGGACCATGAGCCTCGCGACGCTGGAGAAGCTGGTCTCGGGATACATGTTCTACTCGGCGCCGGAATCGGCATTCGCGTTCCAGGGCGGCGAACCGACGCTGGCGGGTCTGCCGTTTTTCGAAAAGCTGGTGGAATTTCAGAAGCGCCACGGCCGCGGCGGCCAGCAGGTTTCGAACAGCCTCCAGACGAACGGGATTCTGATCGACCGCGACTGGTGCGATCTCTTTCGCGACTACAGCTTCCTGATCGGGCTTTCGCTCGATGGCCCGGAAGCCATGCACGACCGCTACCGCTTCAACAAAGCCGGGCACGGTACGGCGTCGAAGGTGATCGACACGCTGCGCATGCTGCAGAACCGGCAGGTCGAATACAGCGTGCTGTGTGTGGTGAGCCAGTCGAATGTGGCACACGCGGGGGAAGTGTTTGCGTTTTTCCGGAAGCTGGGCGTCGAATACGTGCAGTTCATTCCCTGCGCGGAATTTCATCCGGACGGGAAGCCGATGCCGTTCACGATTACAGCGGAAGAGTACGGCAAATTTCTCTGCGAAATCTTCGACCTGTGGTGGCCGGAACGGCGGCACATGGGAGTCCGGTTCTTCGACAACATCGCCGAAGCGCTTGCCGGACGCAAACCCGGCACCTGCACGATGCACGAAAGCTGTGACAGCTATGCGGTTGTGGAATATAACGGCGATGTATTTCCGTGCGATTTCTTCGTGGAGAAATCCTGGAAGCTCGGCAACGTGATGACCGACAGCTGGACCGAGATCGCGCGCCGGCAGCGCCGGGCGAATTTCGCGGCGAAAAAGGCCGAGCTGCATGCGGAATGCGCCATTTGCGATTACCGGACCATTTGCCATGGCGGATGCCCCAGCCTGCGGCACAACCGGAACCGGCGGTTCGAAGATCTTGATTGGTTCTGCGGCGCCTACAAACAAATCTTCGCGAAGAGCGTACCGGTGCTCAGCGAGGAAGTGCGGAAGATGCTGGGCGTCGAACCGGTCTTAACGGCTTAGTTTCAGGACCCACGCAGGTTGCGCGCGCAGATCTTCCGGCAGTTCCGGCAGAGTGACGGCGATCGCACCATTCGATCCGGTGAACTTCACT
>DASZVV010000312.1:0-7906 GCA_035546955.1 Bryobacteraceae bacterium | reverse complement strand
GAAACCAGCGACGCCGTCCCAATCCTTCTCTACAACATCCCCAGCTTCACCACGGGGATCGAAATCGAGACCGTTCGGCGCCTTTTCGAGACTGGCCGGTTCGCTGGCATTAAGGATTCAAGCGGCGACTGGCCTTATTTTGAGCGCCTCCTCGCCCTGAAGCGCGATGTACCCTTCGCGCTCTTTGGCGGTCCCGAACTCCTGGTCGGCCGTGCGCTTCATGCGGGCGCCGATGGCGTCATATCGGGCTGCGCCTGTGCTGTGCCCGAACTGGTGGTCCAACTCGCAAAAGCCGTGGCGGCGGGTGACCGTGAGCGGGCGGATCGGCTCGACGCACGGCTCATCGAATTCGCGACGCGCGTGGCGCAATTCCCGTGGCCGGTGGCGATCCGGCGCGCGGTTGAGCTCCGCGGACAAAAATCCGGCCCTCCAAACGTTCCGTTATCGGCCGGTAACCAACAGATTCTCGATGAGTTCTCGGCTTGGTTTCGGGGCTGGTGTCAAACCTCACTCTAATTGAATGCGAAAATCTTAGTCCGTAATTGTCAATACTTAAATTTGCATTGTAATCAATTGGTTACGAGAAAATATTAGCACTCGCCAGCGTCGTGTGCTAATAATGAACTTTGGAATCAGTTCTGAATGCAGCTCCGAACGGTTCCACTTTTTGATTCTGTTTCCAATCCCACTTGAGAGGTTTTAAGTAATGAACATTCGTCCGCTTTATGACCGCATCGTTGTCAAACGGATTGAGGGAGAAGCCGAGAAAACCAGTGGCGGCCTCTTCATTCCCGAAAGCGCAAAAGAAAAACCGCAGGAAGGCGAAGTTTTCGCCGTTGGCAAGGGCAAGCGTCTCGAAGACGGCAAGCTCGTCGCGCTGGACGTGCAGAAGGGCGACCGCATTCTCTTTGGCAAGTACTCCGGCAGCGAGATCAAGCTGGATGGTGTTGAGTATCTGATCATGCGTGAGGACGAGATCCTCGGCATCCTCGAAAAGTAAATCCCCCAGGAAATCTCAGGAGACATATACACAATGGCAAAACAGATTGTATACGCGGAAAGCTCCCGCCAGGCGATTCTCCGTGGCGTGAATCAGCTGGCCGACGCGGTGAAGGTCACCCTCGGTCCCAAAGGCCGCAACGTTGTTATCGAAAAGAAGTTTGGTGGACCCACGATCACGAAAGACGGCGTGACGGTGGCGAAGGAAATCGAGCTGAAGGATCCGCTCGAAAACATGGGCGCGCAGATGGTGCGCGAAGTGGCGTCGAAGACCTCGGACATTGCCGGTGACGGCACCACGACGGCGACGATTCTGGCGCAGGCGATCTTCCGTGAAGGCGTGAAGGCCGTAGCCGCGGGTGCGAACCCGATGGCCCTGAAGCGCGGCATCGAAAAGGCCGTTGCCGTGGCGACCGAAGAAGTGAAGGGCATGTCGAAGCCGGTTTCGGGCGACATGATCGCTCAGGTCGGCACGATTTCCGCCAACAGTGACCACACGATCGGCGACACGATTGCCGAAGCGATGAAGAAGGTCGGCAAAGACGGCGTGATCACGGTGGAAGAGTCGAAGACGATGGCGACCGAGCTCGTGACGGTCGACGGTATGCAGTTCGACCGCGGCTATCTCTCGGCCTACTTCGTGTCGGATCCGGACCGCATGGAGTGCGTGCTGGAAGATCCGTACATTCTGATCCACGAAAAGAAGATCAGCAACATGAAGGACCTGCTGCCGCTGCTCGAGCAGATCGCGCGCGCCGGCCGTCCGCTGCTGATCGTGGCGGAAGAAGTCGACGGCGAAGCGCTGGCGACTCTCGTGGTGAACAAGCTCCGCGGCACGCTGAACGCCGCTGCCGTGAAGGCTCCGGGCTTCGGTGACCGCCGCAAGGCGATGCTCGAAGACATCGCGATCCTGACCGGTGGCAAGGCCATCATGGAGGAGACCGGCATCAAGCTGGAAGGCGTGAAGCTGGAAGACCTGGGCCGCGCGAAGCGCGTGACGATCGACAAGGACAACACGACGATCGTGGACGGCGGCGGCAGCCAGAAGGCGATCGAAGGCCGCATCAAGCAGCTCCGGACCCAGATCGAGGAGACCACCTCGGACTATGACCGCGAGAAACTGCAGGAGCGCCTGGCGAAGCTGGCCGGCGGCGTGGCGATCATCAAGGTCGGCGCGGCGACGGAAACCGAAATGAAGGAAAAGAAGGCACGCGTGGAAGATGCTCTGCATGCGACCCGCGCGGCTGTGGAAGAAGGCATCGTCCCGGGCGGCGGCGTGGCTCTGCTGCGCGCGTCGAAGAAGCTGGCGACGCTGAAGTCCGAAGGCGACGAGCAGATCGGCATCGACATCATCAAGCGCGCGTGCGAAGAGCCCGTGCGTCAGATAGTGAACAATGCCGGTGTGGAAGGCGCCATCATCATCGGCAAGATCCGCGAGAACGACAACGCTCACTATGGCTACAACGCCCAGACCGACACCTATGAAGATCTGGTGAAGTCGGGCGTGATCGATCCGGCCAAGGTGACGCGCTCGGCTCTGCAGAACGCGGCGTCGATCGCCGGCTTGATGCTGACGACCGAAGCGATGGTCTGCGAGATTCCGGAGAAGAAGCCCGCTCCGGCTCCCGGCGGCCATGGCCATGGTCCGGAAGGCATGGACTACTAAACCAGTCCTTCAGCTGGAAAGTGAAAGCCGCGGCTCCGCAAGGAGCCGCGGCTTTTTTGTGGAGGAGTGTAGTAAGATTCCGAGTAGGATCATGGGTAGGAACATGGGTCGGATACAAAAAGATCAGCGAAAAACCAAAAAAAGCTACTCGCTATCCTACGAGTCTGTCGCTTTCCTCGAGAACATTTCGAGAAAGCGGCGCGGGGCATCGGTGTCTTCTGTGCTGGATGAAATGATTCAGAATATCCGGCGCGAAGAGGCACGGCAATCTCTCGGTCGAGCGGTGGATGCGTACTATTCGAGTCTCTCCGATCAGGAGGCAAAGGAACTGGAGGAATGGGGAAGCTTTGCGATGAGTCAGTTTAGCGCTGAGGATCGCGGTAGGTGATCTCTCCGCGAAATGCTCCTCTGCGTGGGCAGATTTGGTTCGTCCAGCTTCACACCGATCCTCCAGGTAAAGGACGGCGGCCCGTTATCGTGGTGTCCCTCGACGAACGCAACCGGCATCTGCGGGCGGATACGGTGCTGGCGATCCCGCTAACGACGAGCATTCACAAAGACTTCCCCACGCATGTCATCTTGCCTGCCGGAGAAACGGGACTACAGGCGGACTGCGCGGCGCGTGCAGAGGACGTTACCGTCGTTCGTAAGGAATCTCTCGTTGCTCCGCAATCGCGATTACGGCAACTCAGCAATGCCCGAATCTGCGAGCTCGCGTCGAAAGTCAGTCTTGCGATGGGCTGTGGGTTCCAATCCTGATATACTGCAAGTGCGCCGACTGAAAAGCGGCGACATTGGATTCTGCCGGCCCTCGCAAGGGGCATGTAAGTCCAGGACTTGATCAGGCTCTGACAGGTACCGAGGCGATGCTGATTCACGTTTCTTCAATTCCCGAACATTCGCGCCTGTCATCCCTTCCGCATGAGGTGTGTCATGGCCGCGCCCGATTTTCTTCGCGCTAAGAACGAACACCGCCGCCTCTCCATGGTGACGTGTTACGACTACACGTTTGCGCGTCTCCTCACCCGCACGGACGTCGATGGCATCCTCGTCGGCGACAGCGCCGGGATGGTGATGCACGGCTATCCCACCACACTCTCCGTAACGCTCGACCTGATGCGCATCCATACCGAAGCCGTATCGCGCGGCGCGCCGGAGAAATTCATCGTGGCCGATATGCCATTCCTCTCCTTCCGCAAGGGACTCGAATCGGCGATGGATGCTGCGTCTGTCCTCATGCGCGCCGGCGCACATGCTCTGAAACTCGAAGGTGTGTTCGGGCACGAAGACGTCATCAGCCGGATGGTGCAGAGCGGCATTCCGGTCATGGGGCATATCGGAATGCAGCCGCAATCGGTACGCGCATACGGCGGATTCCACGTGCAGGGCAGGGTGAATGGCGCGGGGACGGAAATCCTGCGCGAAGCAAAGGCGCTCGAAGAACTTGGGGTGTTTTCGATCGTGCTCGAATGCATCCCGTCCGATCTCGCGACGGAGATCACGAACTCTCTCAGCGTGCCCACGATCGGCATCGGCGCGGGCGCGAACTGTGACGGACAGATTCTGGTGCTCCATGATCTGCTCGGCCTGAATCCGGACTTCCACCCGAAGTTCGCGCGCCATTTTCTGCAGGGCAAGGACGGCGTGCTCGGCGCTATCGCGGGTTTCGATCAGGCCGTGAAGTCCGGCGAATTCCCCAGCCGCCAGGAGAGCTACTCGTGATGCACGTTTCGAACACACTTACGGAATGGCAGCAGCGCCGCGGCGGCCTCGAAGGCCGCTCGATCGGCTTTGTCCCCACCATGGGCGCGCTGCACGAGGGCCATGCAACGCTCGTCCGCCGCTGCCGTGCGGAGAACGACTGCGTCGTCGTCAGTCTTTTCGTAAACCCCACGCAGTTCAACGATCCGGGCGATCTCGCGAAATATCCGCGCACTCTTGAAAGCGATCTGGCGATTCTGCGCGAACTCGGCACTGACGAAGTCCTGGTCCCCACCATGGACGCCATGTACCCCAACGGCTATCAGTTCAAAGTCACCGCGCCCGAGCTCACGAACCTCATGGAGGGCGCATTCCGGCCCGGATTTTTCGAAGGAGTGATGACGGTTGTGCTGAAGCTGTTCAATCTGGTTCGCGCCGGCCGAGCCTACTTCGGCGAAAAGGACTACCAGCAGATGAAAATCGTTACCGCCATGGCGGCGGACCTTTTCATTCCGACCAGGATCATCCCGTGCCCCACTGTCCGCGAATCCTCCGGCCTTGCGATGAGCTCCCGCAACGTGCGGCTCTCGCCCGAAGGCCGCGAAAAGGCTGCGCTGATCTCGAAAGCCCTGCGCGATACGAACGCCCAAGCCGCACTCGAACAGGCCGGCTTCACAGTCGATTACGTCGAGGAACATTGGGGCCGCCGGCTCGCCGCCGTTTTCCTCGAAGGCGTCCGGCTGATTGATAACGTTCCCGTCACTCCCCTGGAAGAAGGAGAATCCCATGCTCCTCTGTCTTGATGTCGGGAACAGCCAGATTTTCGGCGGCGTCTATGACCGCGGGTCTGCCCTGAAAGCCAGCTTCCGGCGCACGTCTGCTGTGCGCGCTTCATCGGACGAGTACGGCACCTTCTTCCGCACTGTGCTTCGCGAGAACGATATCGACCCCACCGCGGTCAGGATGGCGGCCATTTGTTCCGTGGTCCCGGATGTTCTCCATTCGCTCCGTGGCAGCTTCACCAAATACTTCGGCTTTGAACCGTTCGTGCTGCAGCCCGGCGCGAAGACCGGCCTGAAAATCCGCTATCGCAATCCCTCGGAAGTGGGCGCGGACAAGATCGCGAACGCCGTCGGCGCGGTGGCCCGCCACCCGAACCGCAATCTGCTGATTGTCGATTTCGGCACCGCTACCACGGTCTGCGCCGTCACGAAGGACAAAGATTATCTCGGCGGCGTCATCACGCCCGGCATGCATATCTCGATGACCGCGCTTGAGTCCAAAACCGCGCGGCTTCCCGCAGTCGAAATCGTGCGGCCCGATGATGTCCTCGGGCGCTCCACGGTCGAAAGTATCCAGTCCGGCCTTTACTACGGGACTCTGGCCACAGTTCGACTGCTTGCGGAACGTGTGACCGCCGAACATTTTGCGTCGGACAAGCCGCTGATTCTCGGCACCGGCGGCTTCGGCCGTCTCTTCGAAGCGGAAAAGCTGTTTGACGAATTTATCCCCGAGCTGCCGCTGATGGGATTGCGGCGGGTGGTGGAGCTATCGCAATGAACCTCAAAATGCTGAAGTGCAAAATCCATCGCGCCACGGTAACGCGCGCCGACCTCCACTATGAAGGCAGTATCTCGATAGACCCCGCGCTGATGCGCGAGGCCGGCATCGTGCCATACGAGGCGATTCAGATCTGGAACGTGACGAACGGCCAGCGACTTGAAACGTACGTGATTCCGGGCGAAGAGAGTTCGGGGGAGATCGGCGTCAACGGCTCGGCCGCCCGGCGCGTCCAGGTGGGTGACCTCCTGATCCTTGCGGTCTTTTGCCACATGGATGCGGCGGAAGCGGCCCAGTACCGGCCGAAGGTCGTATTCGTGGACGAACACAATCGCGCGGTAGCTAAGGCGTAGAAGCCAGCGTGGACGCTTCAATATCGTCCGAAGCCCGCCGCGGCTCGAAACGGTAGTCGGAATAGTCGATCACAAGGTCGGCTTTTCCCAGCCAGATGTTGTCGATATAGGAATGGCGGCGCGACGCCCACCAGTAATCTCCGATTTTGGTGAAATCCTGGATGATCATGGGCTTTCCGACCCAGAACGAAAGGCTTTCCGTCGGTCTGCCCTCCACATGCACGATTCCGAAATCTGCCTGATTCACCCACAGGCGGCCTTTGAGCAGCCGCTTTTCGTGGTGTTTCGGTTCCGTTTCAATGACGTAGCAGCGGTGTCCTTCGAAGGTTGCTTCGCCCGTCAGCTGAAATGTATAGAATTCGCGCGTCAGCAGTTCCGGCGCCTGTTTGCTGGTTTCGACTTCGGCCTCGAGCAGGGGGTCGAAAACATGACTCTGGATCACCGGCGAACCACTGCGGCTGAGGACTTCATAGGTCTTGCCATGCAACCGGTCACGCCGAACGCGCGCCAGGAGTTCGGCTTTCAGTCCGAACCGATCGGTGGCGACCGAGTAATGCTGGAGCCGGCTGTAGGATCCAATTCGTTCGAACCGCGCTTCCTGCTGGTGGATCATCTCATCCACCACATGGTCGGTTTCAGGATCGGCGGCCGGAAGCCCGAGAGCCAGGTCACAGGCGCCCCAGACCAGTATCGCCGGCATCATTGTCGCGAGAATCGGATACCCGTTCCGCATATCGGCCGAACCACCCTCGGTGCAATTGTATCTCCAATCTCAATTGATGGCGATGGGAGAAAATATTCGGGGAAGGAACCCGTTGAATCCGCGTCTTTAGAGATGGCACAACCCGATACCATGGTGCTCGAAGAAACCGACAGGGAACTGGTCGAAGCCTGCCAGCGCGGCGAAGCGGAAGCTTTCCGTGCGCTCTTTGAACGTTACAAAGACCGGGTCTATTCGATCGCGCTGCGATATAGCGGCGAGGCGGCATCGGCAGAAGACATCGCGCAAGAGACGTTTCTGAAGCTGTTTGTCGGGATCGCGGGTTTCCGGGGCGAATCGAGCTTCAGCGCCTGGCTCTACCGGCTTGTCGTCAACAGCTGCCTCGATCAGAAGCGGCGCGCCTGGCGGCTCACTCCGCTGCTGGATGATGCGCTCGATCTGCTGCGCTCGCCGAGCCAGAGTGCGCTTGACGGCATGGTGCGCGACGAGATCACCGTCCATCTGCGTTCGGTTGTGTCGGCGCTTTCGGACGAACAGAGAATGCTGCTCGTGCTGCGCTACACGCAGTCGCTAAGCTATGACGAGATTGCCGAAATTTTGGGAACTTCTACCGGTACGATCGCCTCGCGCCTGAGCCGGATTCATCGGACGCTGGAACGGCGGCTCTCGCGGTTTGGAGGAAAGGGAGGCCGGCGTGGCTGATCCCCTGCTGACTGACCGGAGGCTGGAAGCTGAACTCGCCCGGCAATTGGGCGCGGTGAGGGCGCCCGATTCGCTGTGGCTGCGGATTCATGAACAGCGGCGGCCGCTCCGGGTCCGGCCGAATCCATGGAAAACCTGGTCGATTGCCGGCGCGTCACTGCTGGCGCTGCTGGCCGGACTCGCCTGGCGGCTGGGAGCGACGTT
>DASZVV010000311.1:0-17119 GCA_035546955.1 Bryobacteraceae bacterium | reverse complement strand
CACGTCGCTTTCTTCGCAGCCGGCTTCCGCCAACACGCTGCCGCTGCCGACGAAGGTGGGTGGCACGCAGGTGCTGATTGGGGGCGTGCAGGCTCCGCTGTTTTATGTGAGTCCGACTCAGGTGAACGCGCAGATTCCGTTTGAGCTCACGGCGGGCCAGCAGTATCAGGTCATCGTGAACGCGAACGGCGCGCTGACCACGCCGCAGCCGATTCAATTGACGGCGGCGGTGCCGGCGGTTCTGCAGTTCACTTCCGGACTGGTCATCGCGCAACACGGCGACGGAACGCTCGTCTCCGATACGGCGCCGGCCGCGCCGGGCGAATTCATCGTGCTTTATATGACAGGGCTCGGCGCCACCGATATTCCTGTGCCAACCGGACAGGCGTCGCCCGCCGACCCGCCGGCGCGAGTGCTCGATACGCCGGTGCTTACGCTCGACGACATCACGGTGCCGACTTCATTCGCCGGTCTGACGCCTGGACTGGTGGGTCTCTACCAGATCAACCTGCAGATACCGGCGGACCTGCCTGACAAGACCTACGATCTAAAGGTGACGCAGAGCGGAACGGTGAGCAACTCGACATCGCTGCCGGTGAAGACGCCCGCGACGAACTAGAGACGCCGCCGCGGGGCGAGGGCGAGAAGGACACGGGGGCGCCCGTCTTCGCCCCTGGTCAAACCTCCCGCCACACCCTGCCGCCGCAGCGTTTACGCCCAACTATCGTATGCCCGGCGGCTTGTGGGCGCAAGCAAAAAAATACGATCGCAGTCATAGGGGCGGATAATAACTGTGCATGCCCGCCAGCCTGAACCTCCGCCATCTCGAAGCCCTGATCGCGATCGCGCGCGAGGGCAATTTTACGCGCGCCGCTCAGGCGCTCCATATTTCACAGCCGTCGCTGACAGTACAGATCCGGCAACTGGAGGAGGCGCTCGGAGTACGTTTGCTGGACCGGAATACGCGGTCAGTGCGGTTGACGCAGATCGGGCGCGAGCTGACACCGGTGATCGAGCGGTTAGTGCGGGAAGTCGACGCCGTGGTGCTGAACGCGCGGGATCTTGCGACGGGCAACCGCGGACTTGTGACCGTGGCGGCGCTTCCCTCGATCAGTTCGACCATTCTGCCGCGTATCATCGGGAAGTTTCGTGAGGAATCGCCCGGCGTTTCCGTGATGCTGCGCGATGTGGTGGCGCAGCGCGTGCTGGCGATGGTGAAAAACGAGGAGGCCGATTTCGGGATCGGCAGCTTTCCGGATGCCGAGCCTGACATCCACATCACGCCATTATTTACGGACAGGATGCGTGTGGTGTTCGCGCCCGGTTCACCGCTTGAGAAGCAGCGGGCGATCTCGCTGAAGCAGCTCACCGGATTGCCGATGATCCTGATGGACCGGCAGAGCAGCGTTCGAAGCCTGGTGAACCGGGCATTCGAATCCATCGGACATTTTCCGCTGCCGGCGTATGAGGTGACGTACATGTCGACGGCGGTTGGCATGGTGAAGGCCGGTTTGGGTATTGGGTTTCTGCCGTCTTCCGCACTCGAGGTAGAAGAATTGCGCGGCGTACGGTCGAGGATTCTCCATCATCCGGGGCTGACGCGGAAAATCGTAGTGGCGCGAAGCGCGGCGCGATCGCTGTCGCCTGCCGCCGCCGGGTTTATCCGGACTCTTACGGCCTTCTGCAAGACGCTCAACCACTCATAGAGAGCAGCTATTAAAGAGATAGAAATATGTCAATTGTCTGATCAGCCGCGCGGACATATGATTGAGGGTTGAATTCCGTCCTGCGCATCTTTGCCGCCGGTATCTTTGTGGCATCTCCCGCCATCACGGCGACCTGTGAGAGTCTGGCGAGCCTTTCGATGCCGGGAATCACCGTCACGTCGGCTGGTGCCGTCAGCTCCCCCGTCGAATTCTGCCGGGTGAAAGCGGTCGCGAAGCCCGTCCCCGATGCCGGGATTCTGATCGAAATCTGGCTCCCGACGGCGGCTTCCTGGAATGGAAAACTCCTCGGAACCGGGAACGGCGGGTATTCCAGCAGTTTGGGCATTCCCGCAATGCAGGCTGCCGTAAAGAACGGTTACGCGGTCACGGGCTCGGATACAGGGCATTCGGGCGGCGATCTCGAGTTCGGCCAGGGACATCCGGAGAAGATTGCCGATTGGGCGTGGCGTGCGATCCATGTTATGACCGATACCGCGAAACTGACGGTTCGGAATTACTACGGGAAGTTCCCGCAGAAGGCATATTTCAGCGGGTGCTCCACAGGTGGCCAGCAGGCGCTTTCGGAAGCGCAGCGCTTTCCCAACGATTACGACGGGATTGTCGCCGGCGATCCCGGCAACGACCGCATTCACCTCAATATTGGGTTTCTCTGGTCATGGGTGGTGACTCACGACAATGGCGCCGAGATCCTGCCCGCATCGAAGCTGCCGATGATCACACGTGCGGTGGTTGCACGGTGCGATGCGGTCGATCGACTGAAAGATGGCCTCATCGACGATCCGCGCCGCTGTCACTTCGACCCGGGAACCTTGCTTTGCAAGTCCGGCGATAACGCGGAATGTCTGACAGCCCCGCAGGTCGCCGCGGTCCGCAAGGTGTACGCGGGGGCGGTGAATCCGCGCACGCACAAACAGATCTTCCCCGGCTGGATTCCGGGTTCGGAATCCGGATGGGGCGGATACTTCGTGGGCCACCCGGAACCGGCGCGCGTGGACTTCTGGCGGCTGTGGCTGTTCGGCGACCTGAAATGGGATCCGTCGACTTTCGATTTTGATCACGATGTGGAATGGGCCGACGCGAAGCTTGCCGAAACATCGGCGCTGAACGCGGATCTGCGTCCATTCCGCGCGAATCGAGGGAAGCTCATTCTGTATCAGGGATGGGCCGATCCGGTGGTGCCGCCGGAAGACACGCTTCAGTATTTCGATGCAATGCAGCGTGCGGCCGGACCAGGTGGAACGACGGATTTCGCGCGGCTGTTCATGGTGCCCGGCATGGGACATTGCCAGGGCGGCCCCGGGCCATCCATCTTCGATCCGCTGGATGCGCTCGACGCGTGGGTGACGAAGGGGACTGCCCCGGAACGGATTGTCGCTGCGCATCGAACGGCGGGGAAAGTGGACCGGACGCGCCCCCTCTGCCCGTATCCGCAGGTGGCGCGGCGGAAAGGTACGGGCGATATCGATGACGCCGCGAGCTTCGCGTGCGTTGCGCCCCCGCGCTGAGGCTGCTATGCGGAAAATCTCTTCCACAGTTCTGACGGTTCTCCTGTTGGCCGGTCTCGCGCAGGCGCGCGTGGTGAAGTTTGTCATCGAGCGGACCCAGCCGGCGGGTACCTATACGCGCATCACCGGCCATTTCGAGGGCGAACTCGATCCGAAGCTGCCGCAAAACGCGATCATTCAGGATCTGCAATTCGCGCCCCGCAACGCGCGCGGCAGAGTTGAGTATTCGGCGACATTCACGCTGCTGATCCCGACAGATCCCGCGAAGCGCAGCGGCGTACTGCTTTACGAAGTGCCAAACCGCGGGAATTCGCCGCTGAACGGCCGGCTCCCGGAGGACGAGCAGAACGAAGGCGACGCCATGCTGAGCAGCGGCTGGCAGGGCGATCTGACGCCGCGGCCCAATCTCGAAACCGTGGCCGTGCCGGTTGCGAAGAATGCAGACGGTTCGCCGATCACCGGTCCCGTGTTGATGAGCCTGATGAATCTGCCTGCGGGAAGCACAACCGCGTCGCTCGAGAGCGGCTATGCGGGCCTGCGGTATCAGCGGCCGGTAACGCTCGATACATCGAAGGCGCGGCTTACGCACCAGTCCTCCGAAGATGGCGAAGTTATTCCGATTCGGGCAAGTGACTGGGCATTCGCGGATTGTGCGGCGATGCCGTTCCCCGGTGCGCCAGATCCAACGAAGATCTGCCTGAAAGGCGGATTTCAGGCTGATCAGATGTATCGCGTGGTCTACACCGCGAAGGACCCGCTGGTTCTTGCGATCGGCGCCGCGGCGACGCGCGATATCGTTTCATTCCTTCGCTACGCCGTGAAGGATGACGCGGGCAACGCCAATCCGCTGGCCGCGAAGATCCATCACTCGATCGCGTTTGGAACGTCGCAATCGGGCAATTTCATCAAGACGTTCATCAACCTGGGCTTCAATCAGGATGAAGAGAAACGCATCGTGTGGGACGGTGCGAATCCCAATATCGCGGCCCGGCAGAATCCTTTGAATTTCCGCTTTGCGGTACCGGGCGGCGCCGCGAGCCTGTATGAGCCTGGCAGCGAAGGCGTGCTCTGGTGGAGCGACTATCGCGACCAGGAGCGCGGCCGCACCGCTGCCGGGCTGCTCGACCGGTGCCTTGCCACGAAGACCTGTCCGAAGATTATGGAGACATTCGGCGCGACGGAATTCTGGGGGCTGCGCATGTCGCCCGGCCTCGTGGGAACGCGCGCCGAGGCCGATATTCCGCTGCCGGCGAATGTGCGCCGGTACTATTTCCCGGGCGTGACACATGGCGGGGGGCGCGGAGGCTTTCAAGAGATGGCTCCGGGCGCAGGCGGCGGGCGCGGGTGTGCGCTCCCGGATAATCCAAACTCGACTGCGGAATCGATGCGCGCGCTGCGGCGTGCGCTGATCGATTGGGTGGTGAAGAGCGTCGCGCCGCCCGAGAGCCGATATCCGCGGCTCGACCGCGGCGAGCTGGTTCCACCCGAGCACGCGGCCATGGGCTTTCCGGCGATCCCCGGCTATCCGCTGCCGGACAATCTGATCAATACTTTTTACGAGTACGATTTCGGCAAGGGCTTTCAATACAACGATCTTTCCGGCGTGATCTCGATGATGCCGCCGGTGATCCGGCGCGTGATTCCGATGCTGGTTCCGAAGACGGACGCCGATGGAAACGAAATCGGCGGCATCCCGAGTGTGCTGCACCAGGCGCCGCTCGCAACCTATCTCGGCTGGAACGTGACGGCGTCGGGCTATCTCAAAGGCCGCGGGTGCGGCTTCGCGGGAGGCATGATTCCGTTTTCGCGCACGAAGACGGAGCGCGAGGCGAGCGGCGATCCGCGTCCATCGATTGAAGAGCGGTACGGCACTCACGAGAACTATGTCGCGAAGGTGAAAGCCGCCGCGCAGCAGTTGGTGAAAGAGCGGTTTCTGGTTCAGGAAGACGCAGACCGCCTCGTCAGCCAGGCCGAAGCCAGCAACGTTCTGAAATAGCATGCCTCCTCTTTCCGCTTTGCAGGGAATTCGCGTTCTCGACTTTTCTCACGCCCTCGCGGGGCCGTACTGCACGCTGCTGCTCGGCGATTACGGCGCCGAAGTCTACAAGCTTGAGGCGCGTGACGGCGATATGAGCCGCGGCTGGGGTCCGCCATTCGCGGGCGGCGAAGCACATGTGTTTCTGGGACTCAACCGCGGCAAGCTCGGCATTTCGATCAATCTGAAAGAGCCACAGGGCCTGGATTTGTGTCTGGGTCTGGTGGAGAAGATGGACGTTCTCGTGGAAAATTTCCGGCCGGGCGCGATGGATCGGCTGGGGCTTGGCTACGAAGCGCTGCGGGAACGCAATCCGCGGCTTATCTATTGTTCGATTTCCGGGTACGGACAGAACGGACCCGCACGCGATGAGGCCGCCATGGATCTCGTGGTGCAAAGTTCGAGCGGATTGCTCAGCATCACGGGCACCGAAGACGGCGAATCAGTACGCTGCGGCTACGGCGTGACCGATGCGACAGCAGGCCTGTTCGCCGTGATCGGCATTTTGCTCGCACTGCGAGCCCGGGAAACCACGGGCCGCGGGCAGTATGTGGATGTCTCGATGCTCGACAGCATGATCTCGACGATGAGCTCGAATTATATGAGCTTTCTGGGATCGGGCATTGTTCCGAAACCGATGGGAACCGCATTTCCGACCGTCGTACCGTACGAGGTGTTCCACACCCGCGACCGCGCAATCGCGATCGCAATCGGCAGCGAAAAACTTTGGAGCACGTTCTGTGGCGTCATCGGGAGACCGGAGCTGGCTGTGCACTCCGATTATGCGACCAACGCTCTGCGTATCGCCAATCGAGTCGCACTGAAGACGGTGCTCGAAGCGGCATTCGCAGCCGGCGCGGCGTCCGAATGGCTGGCGCGGCTGCAATCTGCGGGCATTCCGGCCTCGCTCGTGCGAAATTTCGAGGAGGTCGCGTCGCATCCGCAGTGCGAAGTCCGGAAGATGTTCCCGACGCTCGACCATCCTGTGGCCGGGAGGCACCGGGTCACCGGAACGCCGGTTAAGCTTTCGGACACACCAGGCGGGCCGTCGTCGCCTGCGCCGCTGCTGGGTGAGCACACGCGCGACGCTCTGCGGAAATTTTTTGATCTGAGCGATTCCACGCTGGACGATCTCGCCCGGAGGCGCGTGATCTTCGAATCGATACCATAACCGTTCATGCTTGCCGCACTCGGCTTCGCCACCATCCTGCTGCTGCTGGCGCTGATTCTTTCCCGCGTTCTGACGCCTCTCTCCGCGCTGATCGCCGTCCCCGTAGTGGCGGCGATCAGCGGCGGATTTGGCGCCAGGACCGGCACGTTCATGGTGCACGGAATTCAGGGCGTCGCCGGCGTCGCGGGGATGTTCATTTTCGCCATCCTCTACTTTGGCGTCATGACGGACGCCGGAATGCTGGAGCCGATCATTGACCGTATTCTTCGCGCGGTGGGCCGCGATCCGGCGCGCATCGTGATGGGCACGGCTTTGCTGGCGCTGCTGGTGCATCTGGATGGATCGGGCGCAGTCACGTTCCTGGTCACGGTTCCGGTGATGCTTCCTCTTTACGAACGGCTCGGGATGAGCCGTCTGGTTCTGGCAGCGGCGGCTTCGCTCGCCGCGGGCGTCAACTTTCTTCCTTGGACCGGCCCGATGATCCGCGCTTCCGCCTCTCTCCACATTCCGGTGGCGACGATCTTCGATCCCTTGATTCCCGTGCAGGCCGTGGGGATCCTATTCGTGTTCGCGGCGGCGTGGTGGATGGGTAAGAACGAAGCGCGGCGGCTGGGAATTGATCGGGGACGACTCGAGGCTGTCGCTTTTGAACGCGCAACCGACGAATCACGCCAGCGTCTCCGCCGCCCTTCGCGCTTCGCACTCAACCTCATTCTGACGCTCCTTTTGATTGCCGCCATGGTCGGATTCCATCTTGATCCGGCGCCGGTGTTCATGGTGGGGGTGGTCATCGCGCTGCAGTTGAATTATCCCGGCCTCGAGGAGCAGGGTGACCGCATCGCCGCCCATGCGAAAGCGGCGCTCATGATGGCAGGGATTCTGTTCGCAGCGGGCGCATTCACTGGAATCATGAAGGATTCGGGAATGCTGGATGCGATGGCAAAATCAGCGGTGGCGATCGTGCCGGCTAACACCGCGCGGCATCTGCCATTTTTAACGGCTCTCGTCTCGATGCCGCTCAGTGTGGTGTTCGATCCGGATTCGTTCTATTTCGGAGTGCTCCCGGTTCTGGCGCAGACCGCGTCGAAGCTCGGTGTTCCGCCGCTCGAGATGGCGCAGGCCGCGATGCTCGGGCTGCACACGACTGGATTTCCGGTGAGTCCGCTGACGCCCGCGCCGTTCCTTCTGGTGGGGCTCGCCGGTGTTGATTTCCGGGATCATCAGAAATTCGCATTTCGCTATCTGCTGGCCGCGTCTCTGGTAATGACGGCAGCGGCCGTGCTGATCGGAATTTTTCCGCTATGACCAGGAGCAAGTCGAGTTGCGCTCTATGAGCAGAGGGAATAAGATGGAGTGCTGCAAAAGATTCCGGTACGGTCGCCCCAGGGGGTGGGGAGACCTGCGTACGAGCACTCGACCAGCTCGACGAACCGGCGGGCGCGGTGCCCCCGGTTACCGCGCCCGAGAATTCCGTGAAATGATTCTATATACCTTATGAGAGCCACACATTTTGCATTGCTCGCATTGATTGGCGCATCCAGCGCGCACGCAGCGTTTGACACGGCGCAGGTGAAGGGCGGGAAACTCCGCGGCGTGATTCACAACGGCGTCGCGTCCTTCAAAGGAATTCCGTTTGCCGCGCCGCCGGTCGGCGATCTGCGCTGGCGCGCTCCTCAGCCGCCAGCCGCCTGGCAGGGCGTGCGCGCGGCGGATCATTTCGAGCATGACTGCATGCAGCGGAAGAGTGGCGCGTTCGGTCCGTGGAGTGCGGAATTCATCGCGAAGGATGCGATGGAAGGCGGATCGAGCGAAGACTGTCTTTATTTGAATGTGTGGACAGGCGCGGCGCGATCAAGCGAGAAACGGCCGGTCTTCGTGTGGATTTACGGCGGCGGATTCAATTCCGGCGGCGCGAGCGTACCGGTGTATGACGGCGAAGGGCTGGCGTCGAAGGGCCTCGTGGTGGTGGTGATCAATTACCGCGTGGGGATTTTCGGATTTATGGCGCATCCCGAGCTGACGAAGGAATCCGGCCACAACGCATCGGGCAACTACGGCCTGCTCGATCAGGTGGCCGCACTGCAGTGGGTGAAGGCGAATATCGGCGCGTTCGGGGGTGACGCGGCGAACGTCACCATAGCGGGACAATCGGCGGGCGCATTTTCGGTGAATTATCTCGTGGCATCGCCACTCACAAAAGGTTTGTTCACCCGGGCGATCGCGGAAAGCGGCGGCGTGTTCAACAGCAATCAGACCCTGCAGCAGGGTGAGGCCAATGGCCTTCAGTTCCAGAACAAGCTCGGCGCCGCGAATCTGGCGGAAATGCGGGCGAAATCCGCCGATGTTATCCAGAATGGCGGCGGACGCGGCGGCCCGATTGTGGACGGCTATGTGCTTCCGAAGAGCGTCGCCGAAATCTTCGCGAGCGGTGAACAGAACGATGTAGCGGCAATTCTCGGTTGGAATGCCGATGACGGAACATCATTCAACCAGCCGCCGACGCCGGAAGCGTTTCGGGCAAGCGCGGCGCGTATGTTCGGCGATCGGCTCGAAGACTTTCTGAAAGTATTCCCGGCGAGCACACAGGCCGAAACCACCGAATCGCAGAAAGCGCTTTCGCGCATTCCCACCTTCGCCTGGCAGAGCCATGCATGGGCGGAGGCGCAGTCGAGGAGCGGAAAAGCGAAAGTGTACCTTTACTTCTTCAATCGCGTAGCGCCCGGTACACCGGAGCAGATGAAATACGGTGCGCATCACACCGGCGAAGTTCCCTACGCGCTGAACACGCTTTCTAAGTGGGATCGCCCCTTCGAGCCGGCTGACCACCAGCTTGCGGATGAGATGTCGACCTATTGGGTGAACTTCGCGAAGACCGGAAATCCGAACGGCAAGGGGCTGCCGGCGTGGCCGGCGTATGCACCGGCAAACCCGCAATCGATGGAACTGAGCACGAACGTGCATGCGATCCCCACGCCGGATCAGGCGCGCTTCGCATTTTTCGATGCGTTCTATGCAGGCCGCCGCGCGCAGCGTTGATAAGCGGCGTGTTTTTTATAATGTCTGAACTGGATGAAATCGGTTCTGCGCCCCACCACTCCTGACGATCTGAGCGCCGTCAGCGAGTTCCTGCAGCGTGTGTTCGGCGCGGCGGCGAATGCGCCCTTCACGCAATCCGCCGTCATGCACTGGAAGTATTGGAATGCGCGCGGAGACTGGCCGGAGCCGCGCGCGTACGTGCTGGAGCGCGATGGCGCGATCACCGCGCATGCCGGCTTGTGGCCGCTGGTGGTGAACGGAGTTCGCGGCGTTCACATGATCGACTGGGCATCGGCGCCGGAGGCGCCAGGGGCCGGCCTTCTGATGGTGCAGAAGCTGGCCGCGATGTTCGATTTCATCATCGCGATCGGCGGATCGGATATGACTCGCGCGATCCTGCCGGCGTATGGCTTCGCGGAACACGCGCAACAATGGACCGGCGCCCGTCCGATTCATCCGCTGCGTCAGATTCTCACGCATCAGCATAAAAACTGGAAGCTGATTCCGCGGCTGGGCCGGAACATGATGTGGTCGTCCGGATCTTCGGCGCCTACTGGATGGATTGCGGAAGAGATCGCGCCGGAGCGGGTGGACGACCCAGCCCGGCTCGCCCCGCGCTCAGCCGAATTCTTCCGCTATCTGCTTGCGTGTCCCATCGCGGGGGTGCATTTCTATCAGGTGCGCGAAGGGGGCAAAGCGCGGGGCCACTTCGTTCTCAGTGCGATACGTGGGCAGGCGCGCCTCGCTGGTCTCTGGCTTTACGAAACGAATCCGCCATCCGCGCGCGCGGCCTATTTGCTGGCCCAGGCGGAGGCACGCAAGCTCGCGGATGCGAATGAATTCACCGCCGCCGGCAGCGGGACCGTGACAGAACAGGGAGCGCGGGAATCCGGGTTGCATCTGCTGGGCGAGATGACCCCGGTCTTTCTCTTGAACAAAAAAAAGAATCTCGCGCTGCCGCCGGATTTCCAGTTCCAGTTGGTGGAATACGACGGGTTCTTCCTCGATGCGGGAGGTTACTGCTATCTCACTTAGCTCTGAGCGGCTAAGAGCTCTGCGCGGCTAAGCGGCTTCGAGGATGCGGACCAGCGCATCGTATGAGGTCGCGTCTTCGAATTCTTCGAAATCGATCTCGCGGCCGAACTCTTCGCCGATGACGGTCAGGAGCGTGAGCTGTTTGATGGAATCCCACTCGCCGAGATTATCCACGCTCGCTTTCGCGTAGTGGGCGGGGTCGAGCGTGGGGAACGTAGCCGCGAAGCAGCGATTCAGTTTTTCGGTGACACTGTCCATTGATCGTTTACCTGATGAAAGAGCGGCGGGCAGAGACGGTCGAAGTCTTCTGCTCGCAGATAGAGTTCGCCTGAAGCGGCCGTGCCGTTGAAGAAGTGAGTCAGAAAGTCTTTGACGGGACCGTTGCGTTCGGTGGCATTGTATCCGAAGCGGATTCCCTGCGCGCCGGTTTTTTCGAGCAGTTTCTTCACGGTCTGGAATTCGATCTGACGAGAGAACGCGCGGCAGCTCATCACCCAGATATCGACGATGCACTCCGCGCCCTCGCAATGGCCGCCGACAACCGCGATCTTTCCCAGCGGGCCGAAGCGGTCTTCATAGGAAACATTAGCGAGGAAGCCACCGGGGCGATTGACGATGGATTGCCAGTCGGATTCCGTGTAACGCGCGCCGTTCAAATTGAACTGATTCGTCTTGTTCACCAGCTCGAAGGCGCGCTTATCGGAACCCGCCGCTTCGAACGTGATTCTCGCGTCCAGACGCGCGAGGAAATCGGACGAATCTTCGCCCGAGCCCTGCTCGCGAAAATCGGCGGCGGCGCGAAGGCTCTGGAGGCGCAGCTTATCTTCTTCACGGATCTCGCGGCGTCCAAAGCGCGCGCGCAGAGTGCCAAGCAGCGTTGCTGCTGCGGCCGGATCACCGGCGGGAAACGGGATGCATTCCATCCGCGGATATTTCTCGGCGACCTCAGCCAGTTCCATCGGGCTGTCGTCCACGAACACCACGGCGTCCTCCCCGACATTCCAGGCCTGGAGAATGCGGCCCACGGCATCGGACTTCAGTCCCCAGCTTGCTTCAATGGGAAAGATGCGGGCATCGCACACGAGAATATCGGGGCGCTTCAAGGCTTCGCGCACAAGCGCGGGATCATTTTTCGACGCGATGGCCACCAGCACGCCCGCATCCGCGAGCGACGTAAGAGTCTGCTGGTAAAGCGCGTGGATCTGGGACTTTTCTTCGAGCGACCACGAGATGCCGCGGACGCCATCGTCCCCGAGAATCCCCTTCCAGAGCGTTTGGTCCAGGTCAGTGATGATGCCCTTCTTCGCCTCCACCGGAAAAAGACACCCGACGCTGATTTCCGCGACGGTATCGGCATGCGCGGGGGTCCAGGGAAAGCCGGTGAGAAGGTCCATCTTAATGTCATGCCGCGCGGCAAAGGGCGAGGCCATCGCCAGCGCGTTTGCGCTCAGCAGCCGGATGTTCCGATGGTCTGCGATCTTTTTCAGAAATTGCGCAAGGATGGCATTGATCTCGAGCTCAACCGCGTTTGCCTGTGAGGGCGGAGCGGACGTGAGGTGTGGAATTCCGATGGTGGGCCCGGTGAGAGCAACCGGCATGACGTCTGCCAGTCCGGCGAGGCTGCCGGCGAGACGTTCGCATTTCCCGGCCACCTGTACGGCGATATCGTCAAGCGTCTGCTGCGACCATCCGGCGGAAGCGCGAAATCCCAGGCGCGCGTCGAGATCGCTCCACTCGATCGCGACCACCGCGCCATCGGCCGCTTCCTTCCCGGCGCGCTGGAGATTGCCCTCGAGATCGCCATAGAGCCCAGTGCGGATGCGGATCGCGCTCTTCGGAAAGCGAAGGGCCAGATGCGCTTTGAGGAAGGTTTCGAAGTGCAGCGGCGTGAATCCGCAAAGCAGATAAACGCTCCGTGTTCCTTCCGAGCCCGTCCGGCCGATGATCCGTAATGCTTCGCCCAGTTGCACTTTTCTGATTTTACGGGGTGCTCACATATGCAGTCCGGCCATCAGCTCGACGCCGTAGGTGAAGTCGAGTCTGCTGTCGAACGGGATGCGGCGAATCTGGAAGCGTTCCGCCTGTGTTGTGTTCAGACCCCATGTGCAGGTGACCGCGGAAAGAAATCCAGCGTCGCGGACGAGACGGAGGACCTCGCTGTTGATATCGATGGCGCGTCCGTTCGGATAACAAAAATGGTGGATCGGGACGCCGGTTTGTTCTTCGAGATGCTGCTTCGCGCCTGCAATCTCGCGCTTCAGCTCGTCCGGATGCTGCACGCGCGAAAGAATGGGGTGCGTTTCGGTGTGGCAGCCGATCTCGACGCCCTCCGCGGCGAGAGCCCGCAGCTCGCTGCCGGTGAGGGCTTCCTGGCCAGCCGGGGGCGCGGCTGGAATATCCACGCCGCACATCGCGCCGAAGGATTTCATGAAAGCCTTCCGTTCTTCGTTGGGGATTTCTTTCAGGACATCGAGCAGACGGCTCAGCGCGGTGGCTTTAGCGGCCGGGGAATCGAGAGGCAGGTCCATGCCGCCGCTCGAAAGCGTGACGCGAAGCGCACTGCGCGGGGAATGCTCCAGGCCGAACGCTGCCTGATCCGGCCAGAGCCAGAGCTCGCCGGCGGCGAATCCGGCGACGGCGTAGAGCGTCGCGGGGACCTTGTGCTTTTTGAAAATTGCGTGGCCGAGCAGGAAATTCCGATAGCCATCATCCACGGTAACGGTGACGGCATTATCCGGCAGGGTGGTGCGGCCTTCGATCGCATCGATAATTTTTGAGAGCGAAACGGGCTCGAAATGCCGGGTGAGATGCGAGCAAATCGCTTCCATGTTCGCTTCCGTCTCAGGACCGAAGGCATGGAACATCAGAACACCGAATTCCCGGCGATGCCGGCGCCGTAAAACCGCGAGTCCGCCCATCTCGTGCAACGCAAAGCGCGCGGCTTTTTTCCAGGACACTAAGGCTCATGGTACACGAACGAACATCGATCCAAAACAAAACCGCCGCCCGGCGTAGTGCCTGGCGGCGGTCTCGTGCGCTACTGCATTTTCCCCGCGAAAATTACGAAGCGGGATTGATGTGAATCGTCTTGCCGGCGGTCACATAGACCTTATCCGAGAACAGTGTCTGATTACCGTTCCGGACCTCGATCTTGTAATTGCCCTGCCGGAAGTGCATGGTCTTGTTGTCTTTCACAAGACCCGCATATGCGCCGTTCACATAGACGGAAGCGTCTTCAATGTGCTTGTTACTGTCGATCTTCACTGCGCCCCTGTTGTCATAGGGTGCGTAGTAGCCGCCGTAATATCCCGGACCCCAGTAAGGCCCCCAAAACGGGGAGCCCCATCCGTAGCCATAACCGAAACCCACGACTGGAGGTCCGACGAAAACGCGGCCACGGATTGCAGCGGACGCGCCTAACGGAGCAAGCGCCATCAATGCGGTGGCAAACAGCAAAGTGAGCTTTTTCATAACTCTCAAACCTCGCTGAGAGTAGTGCAAGGAGCTTGCCAATCCTGAACTCTTTTGTTTTCAGCGGGAAGCCAGGGGCGGTACTGGTTTTTCACCACCGGAGTGGCCGAGAGCCACCAGTGTGTTTAAGCTACGATGGCGCGAGGGATGCTGCGTACCCGCTTTTCGGCGTACATAACCGCGTCCGCACGAGCCAGCAGTTCGACCATGGTTTCCTTCTTATCCCATGCCGCTACGCCGATCGAAGCCCGCATCGGCACCTGCACGCTGCCTTTGCCGGTGGAAATCGTGTAATCGCCAAAGGCCCATTTGCGAACGCGATCGACAGAAGACTGGGCTTCCTCAAGGGTGGAATCGATGATGACGATGAACTCGTCCCCGCCCCAGCGCCCCACCACGTCTGTGGAGCGGAAGTGGGCCTTCATCTCATTTGCAAACTGCCGTAGCAGGTTATCACCGGCCACATGCCCGTGCACGTCATTGATTTTTTTGAAACCGTTGAGGTCCAGCACGGCTACACAGAACTGGCGGCGCCACACGATGCGGTCCTGCATCTGCGATTCGGTTTCGCGGCGGTTGGAAAGACCGGTCAGCGGATCGACTGCCTCGCGCGCCTCGGACTGTTCGAGCTTCGCGCGATAGTGAGCCACTTCAGCCCGAAGCTGGGCGACGGATTCCTCATTTTCCTCCGTCATCTTATCGACTGCAGACTTCATTTCCGCTGCGCTCTGCACCACCGATCGCCGGATTGCGGAGAGATCCTGCATGGCGGCAATGGAGTGGAGGCGCGTGGTGAGGCCGCCGAACTGGCTGGCGTAACGCTGGTCACGCTCGGCGAGCGCTTCGGCGCTCACAGCGACAGCGATCATGATGTCGCGGATTTCCTTTTCCTTGTTGCGCGAATATTCCGCGGCGCTGTCCCCCCAGCTTTCGATGTCCTGCTCGAATTCCGCCCGGGCCGCGAGCACCTGCTCCTTTACGGCTTCGCGCGGCAGGTTCTCCTGAATCACATTGAGCTTGGCGAGCAGGCCCGCGCCGAGCGGCGGAATTGCCTGCGCGCCGGTCTTCGCGATCAGCTCGATAGCGGATTTGAAGGCTTCCACCGCGGCCTTGGCGTTTTCCGTGCTGTCTTCAATGTGTTTCCGGAGAGAGATCACCACGGGTTGATTTTAGTGGAATCTCCTGAAACGCGTAAGTTGAAAATGGTTAATTTGCTGACGCCGTAAAGCCAACAAAGTACAGGCAATTTGTTTCATTTCGGCGACGCGCTCACGAGACCGGAATAATCGCTTTCCGGACGGCGTAAAGCACGATTTCCGCCGTGTTGTGAAGCCCCAGCTTCTGCATCAGGTTCTGGCGGTGCGTTTCGATCGTATAGGGGCTCAGATCGAGGATAGTCGCGGCCTCCTTATTCGACTTTCCTTCTGCCAGCAACTGAAGGACTTCGCGCTCGCGTTCCGTGAGAACTTCGTAGGAATCGCGCACTTTTCGCTCCCGCATCAGCCGTACGTAGTCTTCGAGCAGCGCCTGCGCGATCGTCGGGGAGAAAAACGGCCGGCGGATCGCGACGGACCGGATAGCCCGTTCGATATCGTCGTCGGCGTTATCTTTCAGCAGGTAGCCGCGGGCGCCGGCGTCGAGCGCGCGCACGATGTAGCTTTCGTCGGTATACATGCTCAGGATGATCACGCCGACGCGGTCGTCCTCGCGGGCGATCTGCGCCGTGGCGTCAATGCCGTTGAGCAGAGGCATCCCGATATCCATCACGACGATATCCGGCTGCAGCTCCTTCGTCAGCCGGACCGCTTCGCGTCCATCCCCCGCTTCGCCCACGACCTCGATATCCGGAATGCGGTCAAGCAGAAGCTTTAAGCCCGTCCGTACGATTCCGTGATCGTCCGCGACCAGTACCCGTATCACTCATTACCTCCGTGGATTCAGGCCAGGGAAGGCGGAATTCGATCCGCGTTCCTTTGCCTGGTGAAGAACCGATATCGACCGAGCCGCCCACTTCACGGACGCGTTCCTCCATGCCGAGCAGACCCAGCCCGCGGCGCTTCTGGGCGGCGCGGTCGAACCCGCGGCCGTCATCCGCGACGGACCCGATCACCCAGTGGCTTTCGCGCCGCAGCGAAACGTGAACATTATGCGCGCCCGAGTGGCGCGAGGCGTTGGTCAGCGCTTCCTGCACGATTCGATAAATGCAGGTGCGATAGACATCGGGAACGCGGTCGAGTGCGGGGTCGATGTTCGATTCGATTTCGATGCCACTCGGCCGGGCCACTTCCTTGATTAGCCATGCCAGAGCGGGAACCAGACCGAGGTCGTCGAGCATGGAAGGCCGTAAGAGCATCGCAATATCGCGGACGATGCGCAGCGTCTGCTCCACGGTTCCCTTGGCGCGGGCGATTCGCGAAGATACTTCGCTTTCCGCATTACCGAGCACGCGCGCGATGCTGCCGAGTTCCATGCGCAGACCAGTCAGCATCTGGCCCACCTGATCATGCAGCTCGCGCGACAGGTACTTGCGCTCCTGCTCCTGCGCGGTGCGGATCTGTCCGGAGAGGCGCCGCAGCTCCGATTCGGCCGCTTCGGACTGATGTTCGAGAGCGAGGAGCCGGACGAGCGTTCCTCCCGCGATAGCAAAACCGAGAAGCAGTGCGATTCCCGTGATCCACGCGAGCGAAACACGAAACTCGCGGTCCGCGCTCGTGATGCGCTCCTGCTCGCGCACGAAGTTATCCGTGACGAGGTGTTCCACCTGCTCGGCGAGAACAAAAATCTCCTCCCGGCGGCGAACTCTCTGGCGGAGCATCTGGGTATGTTGAGCGAGCTTCTCTTCGGGAGTCCAGTCGAGGGCTACCTCAGTGGTATCGAGATATTCCGCGAGTTCATTTTTGAGATGGTTGAGCGCCGCCTTCTGTGCTGCGTCGAGACCCGAAGCCTCGAGAACCTGGAAACTCTGGTCCGTATCGGCCTGGATGGAAGTGAACTGGTCAATGTATTGGCGCGAGTGCGCGGGATCTGTATCGAGAAGATAGTCGCGCGTAAGAATGGCGTTCAGGTATACGTCCGCACGAATTGCGGCAAGAGCCACGCCGGCCTTCTGATGAGCGGCCTGGAGCGCGGCGACCTGCCC
>DASZVV010000310.1:0-7233 GCA_035546955.1 Bryobacteraceae bacterium | reverse complement strand
AATTGAAGCGAACGCCTGGACGGGCGTTTCATTGCCGCCGTTCGTGTGGAAGACGACGTCGTAGTGAAGCGCATGCGCGGCGCCGGCGAAATCGGCCGTCTGGCCACCGGAGGTCAGCCGCAGATCGCTCTTCATGTACTCATAACGAACTTCGCCCGAGACGTGGCGGTAGAGATTCTCGCCGAGAAACGCGCCGCTCGCGAAGCCGGGAGCGAATCCCGCTGTCGCGCTCGACGGTCCGCCCGTCACGTTCACGTGATTCAGGAAGCTGTAGCCTCCGTCAACGCCGATTTCCCACTTCTGGGCGAAAGCCGCCGCGGGTGCAAGCGCCAGAAGCGCCGCAACGATTGTTATTTTCATAAAGTCCTCGATCCTTCGTCTTCTGGTCTCTTCGGCTGTTTCCAATTGATTTCTACTTAACGACGCGCACGTTCAGAGTGGTGGCGGCGCCGCCCTGGTTGATGTTGAGCGGCATGGACATTCCCGTCAGAACGGATGACGGAACCGTTGCATTGATCTGATAAACACCGATTTCGCCCGGCGCCAGCCCCGCGTAGCTCACGGGCAGATCCATGCCGGCGATTGTCACCTCAGGCGATTGGGAGACACGCGAGAGCGGATTCGACGGCGCTGCCGCGCCGGCCGGAACTGCCGGCGAAGTCTGCCCCATCCCGGTGAGATAAATCGTGATTGCATCGTTCGGATGGATCGGATTGGTCGGTGTCACGATTTCGCCATTGCTGTTGCGGACGACGAGGCCGAGTGTGCTACCGGCGGAAGTTCCCGCCACAAAGATGCTGGGAGCGGCAGGTTGCACGGTGAGCGGGAAATTATTGCTGAGGCCATCCGGCGTGTGGATTGTCAGAGTTGTGTTGCCTGTTGCGTTGAATGGAAGCTGCGCGTTGATCTGCCCGGGCGAAACGTAGAGTAGCGGTATGGGCGAGCCGTTCACGCCGATGCAGGAGTTGCCGAGACCGGTGGTCAACGGCACCTGACTGGCGGCGAAGTTCGCTCCGCTCATGTTCTGACCATAAATGCTGACGAGCCCGCCGGGGGCTACCGCGGCGGTGCCATCCGCAGCGCTGGTCACGGCGTTGATCTGCGGCACCGGATTGACCGGATAGCTGGTGGCGAGAAGCGTGAGTCCGGACGTGCTCAGCGCCACAACCGTACCAGCATTCGGCAGCACCGCGAGTGAACGCGAGAAACTGGTCGCCGCATGCGTATTGTTGCCGCCGGAGCCGTACGTTCCGTACGTATTCGCGATGGAATTGGCGGAAGTCAGATCCACCGGCAGCAGAGGAGCTTCAGTCATCAGTACCGACGTGGGTCCCGCCGTGCCCGACTGCAAAGAGGAAACCTGCAGCATGGTTCCCGAGGTCGAGGCAGACGCCGCGGCGGCCATGTATCCGCCCTGGTTCACGAACGAAAATCCGGAGCTGGAAAGGCCCGTCGAAGAGAGCGTGCTCGTTGGAACCAGTGATGCATTGAGGACCGAATTGCCCGCGACATACCACCCGTAATCCGACGCGGCGAAGGCGCCGGAGAGCGACGTGAGATCGTGCCGCGAAGTCACGAAACTGTTGGAGGCTGCCGAATAAAGCGCCACATTGCCATCGGGCGAGACCATCAGAATGTTCGAGCCGCTGGGCGATGCCGTCAGGACTCCGGTTGAAGTCGGAAGCTTGTTCTCGTAGACGCCGAGCGACGGAAGGGCCGTCGCGACTCCTCCCGCCAGGTTGATGCTGTCAATGAGGCCCACCGGATCTCCGCCTTCATTCCGCACCAGTGCCAGGATCGCAGTGTTCGAAACGGCGATCGACCGCGCGAAGTGTCCTCCCGGAAGGAGAACCGGAGTGACCGGGGTGAGGCTATTCAGGTCGTAGACGTAGATGTATTCGGAATCGTCGTGTCCAACCAGCAGATAATTCTGGTCGCCTGTCATCGCCATCATGGTGGGCGAGGTCGCCGTGCGCAGAGTGGCGATCAGATTCATGGTCAATCCGTCATACACGAGCAACTGATTCATATCCTGACGGAGTACGTAGATCCGGTTGCGCGCAGTGTCGGCCAGGATATCGCTCAGTACGCCCGGCTGGCTGACGATGGCGCCCCGCTGGCTGGGATCGGGATTGCTGATGAGCAGCCGCACAGGCTTCGGATGATTCACCGCGGAATGGGATGCGAGGTTGAGCGTCACGACCGTGGTGCCGCCGCTGCTCTTCACGACTGTAGGGTCAACCAGAACCTGCACAGTGGCTGGCGTGACGCCGGAAGCAGGGAGAATTGTGACGCCAGGCTGCGAGGTGGTGACGGTAAAATCTGTTGAGCCGCCGCCCGGATCGGTGATCGTCAGCTTCTGAGTCAGAATGCTGCTGTTGCAGAAATTCGTCGTCATCAGCAGATCTTCCACGGTGGCCGCAATGCGGTGCGCGCCCGCCAGCGCGCCGACCGGCAGCACCATGACGCCGCTTTCCGACGTAGCGTACATAACGGTCGCGGCGCTGTTGAGCACCGCCCGTCCGACCATGTTTTCCGGAATCGAAATGCGATCGCGGAAAGTGAGATTATCGGCGTCCATGATTACCATGGCGGATTGCGCGGTCGATCCGGATGCAACCGGACCGGCCCCCGTGGGCTGGTTCCCGTCAGGGATCTGCGCATAAATGATGCCGTTTACCGAATCGATTGCGCTGCCGGTGATGTTGGAGGACTGGATCACGTCCGGATAGCGGCCCTTCAGTACGGCTCCCGGCCCGATCAGAGCGTAGCCCACCATCGCGTAGGAGCCGTCCACTGCCGTGCTGATGCGCGGCAGCAGCGTAGGCGAAGAGACGTAGATGGAGGCATCGAAAGTGCCATTGAGCGCGTTGTAGCGGAAGATCAACTGATTTTGCGTGCCGGCGCTCGCGATGCCCCAGATGGAATTGCCGTCACCGGAACTAGTGAGCGATGCCTGAATGATCTGACCGGGGAATGTGGCGAGCGGAACGGCAATCGTCTGCGCTACATTCGAGATGCTCTGGACAAGTTGCGTGGCGCCGGTCGCGGGATCGAGCGACAGAAAATTGGATGTAGTGACGATGAGCGCTGCGCCGCTCTTTACAAACGCAATACCGAGCGGCGCGCTGCCGAGCGAAAACACCTGTTTGGTGCCGGCGATCAGATCGATCGCGGTCACGGCATTGCTGCAGGATGGCCCGGTAGCCGGCGGTGTTGGAAGATTGCAGTAATGCGCGACCAGAAGATAGTGCCCGTCATAGGAGAGTGCCAGCGCGCTCGGAAACGGCAGTACGTTGATCGAGGAATGGATGGTGTTGTCCGTTGTGGAGACCACGTCGATAACACCCGCCCCGAAGTTCGCCACGTACAGCTGGCCGCGAGCTTCATCGAGCGCGATATCGGATGCTGTTCCGCCGATTGCGACGACTGAGCCGAACACCGGCGTGGCCGCTTTGGCAGTGACAGGAATCATGGCCGCACCCGCGACAAAGGCGGCGAGTGAGACAGCGAGGGACGCACGTCTGCGCAGGTAGTACATGGTCCCATTACACGGGACTTACGTACTGGGCTCAATTCTCCAAAAGGTTAATGCTCCCGAAGTTAGTTGCCTTTGGTGGATAGTTGTAAGGCGGCTGTCATCCTGGCCAGTAAGGTTCGCCGGCGCGCACAAGGCGCACGGGAATTTCGGTGATGAACTTCTTCAGCCATTCGGTGCAGTCTTCCATGCCCGGCTCCTCGGAAATGCAATGGCCGAGGATAATCTGTGCTTTGGCAACACCCAGCGTCGCGGCGTCCATCACATATTCGGTGTTGTCGATCGCGCCGTCGGTTTCCTGCGCTTCGCCGCTCATGATCACGTCGACGTCCCCCGCGGCGCGCGGCATGCCATAGCCGACGCCGATCTGCGCTTTGCTGACGCGCGCGTTCGGATCGCCGACGATCCGCAGCGCCTTCGTGTTCAGCCTCTTTGCCACATCCGCCGCGAGCGCGCCCAGTGTCGTTTCGGGGAGCGTGAAACGCCGCGAATTCGGCGCGCCCTCATATTTCGACCAGCCCGTATCGCGAGCGAGCGCCTCGTAGGTGAAATCGGGCCGCATGGCGTGAAGATTGTCGTGAAAACGGTGAATCACGATATTATTCTTCGCGCAGAATTCGCTCTTGATTTTGTAAGTGGGATCGTTCGCAAGATCGGTGACGATGTCACGGTCGTTCCAGTAGGTGGTTTCATGCGTCAGGATGAAATTCAGCCCCTGCGCGTGAGCGCGCTGAATCTGATCGAAAGTGGACATCACGGTGGTCGCGATGCCGGTTACTTTCGTGGTGGGTCCACCTGCCTTGTAAGTGTCGCGCGCAGAGTTCTCCTGCCACGGAACTCCGAGGTTCTTCTTCATCCGGTCCAGAATTTCACCCGCGAGAATCGCCATCAGACTGGCCTCCAGTAAGGATCGCCGGTCGCAATATAATCGACCCGCGTTTCAGGAACAAGTGTCTTCAGCCAGGCTGCACAGAGGTTCATCCCGGGCTCCTCGGAAATCACGCGGCCAGTCAGGATCAGGCCCTTCTTCATTCCGGCAGTCACGGTGTCCTGCGCGTATTCGACCGATTCCCATTCGCGTACTTCGCCGGCGACAATTGCATCCACATTGGGCAGCATTTTCAGGGCGGCCGCGAGCGCCGTGGTGCCCGGAAGCAATCCAATCGTGCGGATCTCCGTGGCAGGATCGCCGACGATTCGCATTCCGCCGCGAATCCCCAGCTTCGATTTCACGGTAGCCGCGAGCGCATCGAGTTTCACGCCTGGGAGAACGAAATGGGATGGTTCGGCGGCGGATTGATACTTTGTCCATTCCATGGCTTCACTCAGGCCCTGAATCAACGGATCGGGCTTCCGCAGCCGCCAATGATCGCAGAAGCGCCAGACAACCAGCCCATTCTTCTCGATGAATTCTTTCTTGGCCGTCAGGACCGGATCGGCCGGCGCGTTCGCCGGTTGTCCGCGCCCCGGCGGAGGATTCGGATTGTCGGCTTTTCCGAAAAATGTCGGCTCCGCTGTGACGATGAAATTTGCTCCGGCTGCGGCGGATTTCTTCAGCACATCCATGGTGGCCATTGAAGCGACCGTGATTCCTTTGACAGCGGTGGCCGGGTCGCCGGCCTTGAAAGTATCGACGGTGTTGTTCGTCCACTCCACGCCCACGTTCCCGCGGATGCGCTCCACAATATCGGCGGCGGTAACTGCCTTTGTTTGCTGCGCCAACAGGGCTGGCGCAACCAGCGCTCCACTGCCAGCGGCCGCGGCGAACTGCCGCCGTGAGAGATAACTCATGTCCATCGATCCTATCGCGCCGGCGGCGCTCGCGCCACTCCGGTGTTAACGATTGTTAGGCTTTCCCCCCGTGAGAAATAGCCCCATGATGGGACGAGGAGGTTCCCCTCGATGATGGAGCAGACGGCCACACCGGAGGATAAGGAGTTCAACTTAAACCGACGCGAGCCACGTCTTCCCTGTAATCCCACCGGCGTCCGCGCCTATCTGAAGAGCCTGGAGCGCCAGTTCACCGGCAACATCGTCGAGGTCTCGCGCACGGGAATTCAGCTTCAGATCGATGAAGCCGTCCCGACAGGGTCCGTCATGACTGTCGAATTCGGAGGAACTGTCCTCGAGGGCGAGGTCCGGCATTGCGAATTTCGCGACGGACGATTCACAGTCGGGATACAAACAGCGGATGTTTGGTACCGCTGAAGAGCCCGATTAACGCCGGCGCCGCCGAAAGGCCCATCGTCCAGCATCGCTCTCCAGCAGCAGCTCGGTTTGCGGCTGGCGTCTCGCAAAATTCCGATCTCGTAACTGAGTCAGACAAGCGTTTTTTGCGCGCCCACATATAATGAGAACCGCAAGGAGACTCTATGTCGAGAGAGCACGCCGGGGAAAATCGCCGCACATTTCTGAAAGACGCCGCAATCGCCGGCGGCATCGCACTGGCCGCCGGCAGCCTTCACGAAACGCTGGCGCAGGCCGCGCCCGACTGGAAGAACCAGATCGGCCTCGAACTTTTCACCGTCCGCGACGCGATGCAGAAGGATTACGAAGGCGTCCTCGCGAAAATCGCTTCTTTCGGATACAAAGAGATCGAGCCCGCGAGCGGCTACAACAACATGTCGCCGAAAGACTGGCGCGCCATGCTGGACCGCTATGGGCTTTCCTCGCCCAGCACACACTCCGGACTGCCCCCAGGCGACACCGTGGAGGCTCGGCTGGAGGGCGGGCAGGTGATGGGATTCAAATACATCGAGAATCTGGGTGGTGGTGGCCCGGGTGGCGGAGGGCGCGGCGCGAGCGGCGGAGGACGCGGTCCTGCCGGACCAGGCGCCGCGGGACGCGGTCCCGGCGGGCCGGGTGGTCAGGCGCGAACCACTGAAACGATCAAGCGCCAGGCGCAGACGCTGAACGAAAACGGCAAAGTGGCGCAGAAGTTCGGAATGAAGATGATCGTCCATAACCACACGCAGGAATTTGCGGTTCTGGCGGACGATCCCAATAAGCGCGCCTACGACATTCTGCTCGCGGAAACCGATCCCGCACTCGTCACCATGCAGCTCGATATCGGCTGGGCGTCCGTGGCGGGGCAGGACATTCTCGCGATGTTCAAAAAGAATCCTGGCCGCTTCGAATGCTGGCACGTGAAAGACGCGACCGACATCAAATATCTGCCGGTCGAGATGTCGATGGCGGATCGCATGCGCGCGGCGTATCTGGTTCCGGTCGGCCAGGGCCAGGTGGATTACAAAGCGATCTTCGCGCAGGCGAAACAGGCCGGCATGAAACACTTCTGTGTCGAGCAGGATAATGCGGCTGCCTGGGGCGATTCCGTGCTCGCCGCGAAGATCAGCATCGAGGGGCTGAGGAAAATCCTCTCGTAACGATCGAAGCTGAAAACACAAAGGGCGCCAGGAGTTTTCTCCCAGCGCCCTTTGTGTTTGAGGTGCGTTCCGCTTTAGTTCAGCACGAACATGCACAGTCCGGTCCCGCCGCTGGCGAGCACATGCGGCTTGCCATCGAGCATGAAGACTTCGGCCGGACTGGTGAGGTTTCCGATCTCCGAGTGCCAGAGCGGCGCGCCGTCCGTCGCCCGGATGGCTTCGATGCCGCCGCCGTTCGACATGAAGATGACGCCGCCCGCAGTGGAGGTGAGGCCCACACTGCCGTTGGTCAGTTCGTGCCGCCACTTC
>DASZVV010000309.1:0-13598 GCA_035546955.1 Bryobacteraceae bacterium | reverse complement strand
ATTCTGTACAAAGGAGGAAGATCGTTCCTTCCGCTCCGCGAGGCTCCAGTTCAGCACCGGAGTGATCGCGTGCATATAGGAAGCGAGCTCTTCGGAAAACTGCCGGAACGATTGTTCCTCGCCGGTCCGCACCAGCCCCCGGTACTTCGCGATCCCATCCTCAATCTCGCGCTGCGTCTCGAGGAATTGTTCGCTGTGCTCGCGCGCCAGCGCTTCGTCCGTATCGAGAAGAAAGTCGCGGATGTGAGTACCGGAGGTGTAAATTTCCGCCCGGAGGGCCTGCAGGACACGGTTGCGCGCCATGTACTCGGCACGAATGCTGTCCTCCCGCGTCCGAATATCCGAGAGAGCGGAAATCGCACTCACTCCCAGGAATCCCATCAGGAAAAGCAGGCCGCCAAAGCCGAGAAAGAATATAATTCGAGTCTGGCGGTGAGACAAGCCCTCGCGAAGAATAGCCGCCGAGAATTTTTCCGGAGACATTAGTCAGGCTTCGTTACGATGATAAAACAGCGTGCAACCTTCCTCCATACGGCCGCGCCCGTATTTTCGGACGCTTCCAAACCGGGGACGCCCGCCCCGCTGGCGGAAAAAACCTTTATAAATACCGTCGCGGGGGGATGCCGCCGCGGGTGGATTCCCGTTATCGTGAAGGTGTTGAATCGTCTCTTTACCACGCAAATTGTTGCCGTCCTCGCGCTTGCGGCCATAATTTCCTCTTGTCACAGCGCGGAAAGTGCTCCCAAGACCACTACGACCCCCGCGGCTCAAAGTGAAGTCGATGTCAGCACCGTGCCGGTCAAGTCGCAGCCCGTTGCTCAGTACCTGACCCTCAGCTCGGAACTGGTCCCGGATCAGGAGATTGACGTCTACGCCAAAGTCGCGGGCTACGTGAAGACCCTGAACGTCGATTATGGAACTCGTGTCAAAAAGGGCCAGGTCATGGCAATTCTGGAAGTGCCGGAATTGCAGGCGACCCTCGATGAAGACAACGCCGCCATCAAAGCGCAACAGGATCAGGTAACCCGCGCCCAGAGCGATGTCGATCGAGCCAAAGCTCAGCACCAGATTCTTCACTTGCAGTACCAGCGCCTCCATGACGTCCAGAAAACGAATCCTCATCTGGTCGCCCAGCAGGAAGTGGATGACGCCCAGGGCAAGGATCTGGCTGCTGAATCCGCAACGGCCGCGGCGCAGGGCGTCTATCAGGGCGCTCAGAGCCAGCTTGCGGTCGCCAAAGCGCGGCTCTCGCATGATCAGGCGCTCTTCGATTACTCCCGTATTACTGCCCCGTTTGATGGCGTAGTCACGCAGCGTTACGCGAATCTCGGAGCGCTGATGCAGGCAGGCACGTCTTCCACTCAGGCGACGCCGCTCGTTCGTCTCTCGAAGGATGACGTACTCCGCCTGGTCATTCCTGTCGCTGAATCCGACGTCAAGTACATTCATGTCGGCGATCCCGTCGGCGTGCGCATCCCTTCCATGAATGAGAATGTCAAAGGCAAGGTTGCGCGCTTCGCTGACAGCGTCTCCACTTCCACCCGCACGATGCACACCGAGGTGGATGTGCCGAATCCCAGCGGAAGACTCTTCCCCGGAACTTACGCCGAAGCGGACGTTCAGCTGAACCGCTCCGGCAATGCGCTCGTTGTGCCGCTGCAGGCGCTCGATCGATCCGGCGACACGGCTTCCGTCATGGTTGTGAAAGACAATCGGATCGAAACCCGCAAAGTGACCCCGGGCATCCAGATGCAGGACGTCGTCGAAATCGACGGCGGCTTGTCTGCCGGAGATCAGGTGGTCGTCAGCGAGCGGGGCGGCCTCAAGGACGGGCAAACAGTCGTAGCCAAACCGCTTCAGGCCATTGCGTGGCAAGAGGAGACGAGCCAAAAGTAACCCATGTCCGGCTTCTCCATTCGTAATCCATACTTCATCATCGTCATTTGTCTCTCGATCGTCATCCTGGGAATTGTCGGCGTCCTCGGTATGCCGGTGGACCTGTTCCCTCCCATTAACCTCCCGCAGGTTGTGGTGGCGACCTTCTACTCGGGCATGCCGCCGCAGGATATCGAAGCGAATATCACGGCTCCTCTCGAGCGCTTCTTTACCCTGGCCAGCGGCATCGATCACATGGAATCTCACTCCATCCTCGGGGTGAGCATGATCCGCGTGTTCTTCAGCTCCAACACCGACGCGGACGCCGATGTCACCCAGCTGTCCAATCTGGCTCTCGCCGACCTCAAACGTCTCCCTCCGGGCACGCTGCCGCCGGTCGTTCTGAAGTCGGATGCGTCGAGCCTTCCCGTCTGCCTGGTGGCCGTGAAGGGCCAGGGGCTCACCGAAACTCAGCTTCACGACTACGCGCAGTTCGCCATTCGCAACCAGATCGTCACGGTTCCCGGCGTCTCCATTCCGGCCACGTTTGGCGGCAAGTACCGCCAGATCATGATCCACGTCGATCCGTACAAGCTCTTCTCGCGCGAATTGAGCCCGATGGACGTGGTGAACGCCGTCAACAACCAAAATCTCATTCTTCCCGCGGGCGACGTGAAGATGGGGCCGTACGATTACTACATCTACTCGAACAGTCTCGTCGACAACATGTCCGAGCTGAACGACGTGCCTCTCAAAACGCAGGGAGGCTCCTGGGTCCGGGTCGGCGATGTCGGCAAAGCGGAAGATTCGAGCGCTACGCAGTACAACATCGTCCGCGTGGCCGGCCAGAAATCCAGCTATATCCCGATCCTCAAACAGGGCGGCGACACCAACACGATTTCGGTGGTCCAGGGCGTCCGCAAGATCGCCAGCCATCTGTATGACATTCCCAAACAGATGTCCGCCGACCTCCTGTTCGATCAGTCGGTCTTCGTGAAGGAAGCCATTAATACGGTGTTCCACGAAACCCTGATCGGCCTCGCCCTCACCAGTATCCTCATCCTTCTGTTCCTCGGTAACTTCCGCGCCACCACGGCGGTGCTTCTGTCAGTACCCCTCTCGGCGCTCGCCACCATGATCGTGCTGCACCTCGGCAACGCGACGATCAACACCATGATTCTCGGCGGTCTGGCGCTCGCGTTCTCGCGCGTGATCGACAACTCGGTCATTTCGATCGAGAACATCTATCGCCACATCGAAATGGGTTCACTGCCGAAGATCGCCGCTGAAGTCGGCGCCCAGGAAGTGACCCTGGCGGTGCTTGCGGCAACGCTCGTCGCCGTGGTCGACTTCTTCCCTGTCACGCTCCTGGTCGGCGTGAGTAAGTTCCTCTTCTCGGCCCTGGCGCTTTCGTTCTGTATCGCTCTCGTCCTCTCGTTCGTGGTCGCGGTCACCGTGATCCCGCTGTTCTGCTCCAAATTCCTCAAGCCGCATTCGCATGAAGAGGAGCACAAAGGTTTTAACGCGGCGTTCAATCGCGGATTCAACGCGGTTCTGAATGTCTACGAAAAGGCCGTTCGCCGCGCGGTTCAGGTTCCGAAGCTGACGGTGGCAATCCTGGTTGGCGGGTTCGCGGCAAGCCTCCTGCTCTTCCCGTTGCTCGGTCTTTCCTTCTTCCCGCGCTCGGACGCCGGCCAGTTCACCATCAACCTCAAAGCACCCACCGGATCGCGTCTCGAACTGACGAACGAATACGTCGCGAAGGTGGAAGACCTGATCAAACGTACGATCTCGCCCGAGGATTACCGCATTACGGTTTCGAACATCGGCGTGGTCAATGACCTTTCGTCCCTCTACACAACCAACTCCGGTGAATATACCGCGACCATCCAGACGCAGCTCAATGATGATCATAAAACCAGCAGCTTCGTCTACATGGACCGCATCCAGCAGGCCATCCATAAGCAATTCCCCGAGCTGAGAACCTTCGTACAGAGCGGCTCAATGGTTGATGCGGTGCTGAATACCGGTATGCCCGCGCCCATCGACGTGCAGGTCACCAGTTCGAATCTTCCGGCCGACTTCAAGCTGGCACAGGATCTCGCGTCGAAAATCACTTCGATCAATAACGTCGGCCAGGTTTACATCCCGCAGGATATGGATTACCCCGGCCTGCGCATGGAAGTCGACCGCGTCCACGCTGCCGAGCTTGGCCTCAGCCAGAAGGAAATCGTCGACAACGTGATCACCGCGCTGAACTCGAATTCGATGATTGCGCCCAATTACTGGTCGGACAAGAAAACAGGCAATAACTACTTCCTGACCGTGCAGTACTACGAAAACGGGCCGGCGGCCATTCACACCCCGCTCGATCTGAAAAACATTCCGCTGCGCGCTCCCAACCTGAAAGAGCCCACCACCCTCGATACGGTAGTCAAGCTCGTGAATCTGCAGAGCCCGACGGAAGTCGATCACTACCAGATTCAGCGCACGGCAGACGTTTACGTCACAACGAAGACGGAAGACCTCAACCGCGTTACCAACGCCATCCAGCACCTGGTGGACACGATTCCGCACGATCCCAGCATCCGCGTCAATCTGCGCGGCATGGTGCTGGGCATGCAGCAGTCGTTCCGCAGTTTCGCGATCGGCCTCACTCTCTCGGCGGTTCTGCTCTACCTGATTCTGGTGGCGCAGTTCCGCTCCTTCGTCGATCCAGTCCTGATCATGCTCGCGATCCCGATGGGGATCATCGGCGTCCTCGTCATCCTGGTGCTCACCGGCACGACATTGAACGTCATGTCGCTGATGGGCGTTCTCATGCTGGTCGGCATCGCGGCGTCCAATAGCATTCTGATCGTCGATTTCGCCCATCGCCTCCGTCAGGAAGGCATGTCCGTCCGCGACGCGGTCATCACTTCCTGCCGCGTGCGTCTGCGGCCGATTCTGATGACCTCGCTCGCTACGATCATCGGCATGATTCCCATGGCGCTCAAGATGGGCACGGGCTCGGAACAGTACGCTCCGATGGCCCAGGCCATCATCGGCGGCCTGAGCAGTTCGGTGCTGCTCACCATCTTCATCGTGCCCGCCGCCTACATCATCATCTACGAGGGCAAAGAAGAAGCCCATGCGTAAGACACTTTCGATTGCGATCCTGGCCGCCGGGATCGCCACGGCACAACAACAACCGCCCGCAGCAGCGGCGCAGCAACCGGCCCCACAGCAGCAGCCGGCGGGCATGCCGCCATCGCCGCTGCCTCCGGCTCAGCAGCCGCCCGGGCCTCCGCTGTCGCTGGCGGACGCAACCGCTCTTGCCCTCAAAAATCATCCACAGATTGCGGCCGCGAAAGATATAGCGGCCAACGCGGTCCAGATGATCACCGAGTCGAAGTCTTCTTACTATCCGACCATCGACGGCGAAATCACCGGCGTCCAGGGACTCGGCAGTGCACGCCTCGGCGCTGGAGCGCTCTCGGCATCGCAGCTCTTCAATCGCTTCGGGCAGGGTCTGCAATTGAGCGATCTTCTGACGGACTTCGGCCGCCGCAAAAGCCTCGTCGATCAGGCGAAGTTCAACGCACAGGCAGCGGATCAGAACACCGCCGCGACCACCTACGACGTGGTGCTCGGAGTCAATCGCGCCTACTTTGGCGTCCTGGAAGCCAAGGCATACGTCACCGTCGCCGACGAGACCATCAAAGCGCGCCAGACTCTGACCGATCAGGTAACGGCCCTTGCCAATGCAAACCTGAAGTCTCAATATGACGTCAGCGCCATCGACGTCAACCTCTCAGAGGCAAAGCTTCTTCTGATCCGCTCGCAGGATGCGGTTGAACGGGCTTATTCCGCTCTCACTCAGGCACTCGGACTGGATCAGGTGTCCCATTACGATCTGGCCGCTGTCGCCGTTCCGTCGGCTCCGCCGGACTCACCCGCGGCGTTGATTGCCCAGGCGGTCCAGAACCGGCCGGAACTGCGCGGCATGCAGTTCCGCCTGCAGGGCGCACAGGCGTTCGAACAGGCCGAAGCGGATCTGAAGAGACCGAGCATCAGCTTCTATGCGGTCGGCGGCGGTCTCCCTTACCTTGACCAGACTCCGCGAGTCGCGCCCTACGGCTACGAAGGCGCGGCGCTGAATGTCGATATCCCGATTTTCAACGGTCATCTGTTCTCCGCCCGCGAGCAGGCAGCTCACTACAATACACTCGCGGTAACCGAGAACATCCGCAATCTCCGGCAGGCCGTGGAGAACGATGTGCGGAATGCCTGGACTGAGGCATCCACCGCATACCAGCGGATTCCGGTAACCCAGCAGTTACTGAATCAGGCGAACCTCGCGCTGGAGCTCGCGAACGGCCGCTACAACCTGGGATTGGCTTCGATTGTCGATGTCACTCAGGCTCAGCTCAATCTGACGCAGGCCCAGATTGAAAACGTGACCGCGACCTACGATTATCAGGTTGCTTACGCGCAGCTCCAATACACGATCGGAGCACTCCGCTGATGAGCGACATCATCGAATTCCTCACGCGCAAAGACACCTGTACGGTTTCCAACGCCATTGAAACCTTCGAGGTCCGCATGCGCAATGAGGGCTATATGCAGGACACGGCACGCTGCCGCTTCCCGCAGATGGGGCCCGTCGCGGGCTATGCGATCGTCGGCCGCATCCGCACCACTGTTCCTCCCATCTCCGGCCTCATTTACTACCAGAACATCAAATTCTGGGAATACATCGACAGCGTCAAGGGACCGAAGATCATCGTCCTCAAGGATATGGATAAAGCGCCGGGTACCGGTGCTTTCTTCGGCGAAATCCACGCTCAGATTGCCCGCGCGCTCGGTTGTGTGGCTTATATCAGCAATGGCGCCGTTCGGGATCTCCCGGCGCTTGAAGCCCTCAACTTCCAGTGCTTTTCAGGATGCGTCGCGGTTTCGCACGCCTATGGGCATCTGGTGGAATTCGGCGAGGCGATTGAGATCGGCGGGCTCAAAGTCAATCCCGGGGATCTGCTCCACGCAGACCAGCACGGGATGCATCAGATTCCACTGGAAATCGTCGACCGGCTTCCCGGCGCCGTGGCCGATGTCGAGGCTCGCGAAGCCGAACTGATCCGGCTGTGCAAACAGCGGGACTTCACGATCGATAAGCTGAAAGACGCCCTGCGCTAGCCTGCTTTTTCGAGCAGATTGAGCGAGATCTTCTGCGCCACCACCATCTCGCGGGTGACCTGGAATTCCTTGACCTTCTTGTAGGAAGGCAGGAAGTACATCAGGTCCAGCATCATGTCTTCGATGATCATGCGAAGTCCGCGGGCTCCCACCTTGCGTTCGAGCGCCAGCGATGCGATGGCGTCCAGCGCGTCATCGGTGAACCGCAGCCGCACGTTCTCGTATTCGAAGAGCCGCTGGTACTGCTTGATAATCGCGTTCTTCGGGCGTGAAAGAATCTGGATCAGCGCGGCCTTATCCAGATCTTCCAGCGTGGCCACAACGGGCAGACGTCCGATGAACTCCGGGATGAAACCGTAGCGGATCAGGTCCTGCGGCTGCAGGTGCCGGAGGAGATCCACGTCGCGGCGCTCGCTGATACCGACCGTCTTCGACTGTTCCTTCTGGGCGCCTTCTTCCTGCAGGAAGCCCATCGACTTCTTGCCGATGCGACGGGCGATGATCTTCTCGAGGCCCACGAAAGCCCCGCCGCAGATGAACAGGATGTTCGTCGTGTCGATCGGGGTGAATTCCTGGTGCGGGTGCTTGCGGCCGCCCTGCGGGGGCACGTTTGCGACTGTGCCTTCCAGAATCTTGAGCAGCGCCTGCTGCACGCCTTCGCCCGATACATCGCGGGTGATCGACGGGTTTTCGTCCTTGCGGCAGATTTTGTCGATTTCGTCGATGTAGATGATGCCCTGCTGGCAGCGCTGCACGTCGCCGTCCGCCGCCTGCAGCAGCTTCAGGATGATGTTCTCGACGTCTTCGCCGACATAGCCGGCTTCGGTCAGCGTGGTGGCGTCCACGATGGCGAAGGGAACGTCCAGGATTTTTGCCAGAGTCTGCGCCATCAGCGTCTTGCCTGTGCCGGTGGGGCCGATCAGCAGGATGTTGGATTTTGCCAGCTCGATGTCAGAATTCCGCATCCGGTTCATGTGGATGCGCTTCGAGTGGTTGTAGACCGCAACCGCCAGCTTCCGCTTGGGCGCTTCCTGGCCGATCACATACTGGTCGAGGAAGTCCTTGATTTCGAGCGGCCGGGGGATCTTGTTCGGCGATGTAGTGGCGGGCTCGGGTTTATCGTCGTCGAGGATCGAGTTGCAGACGGCGATGCACTCGTCGCAAATATAGGCGCGCGGGTACTCGCTCGGCGAGGAGATCAGCTTTCCGACGACATCCTGGCTCTTATGACAAAAGGAACAGCGTAGCGTGTCGTCAGATCCAGTTCGCTTCAATCGAGTCTCCCTTTTCCGGCTGATCTAATTATCACCTGGCCCCATCCGCTTAGCAATGCATCCTTGTATAACGGGAAAAATCAGGTTATACAACCAGGGATTTCCACTACTTCTTTTCATTCCTGCGGACCGCCGCAACCAGGTCGTCTTCCTTTTTCGCCTCGGCAGCCCGCCCCATGGTTTTCAACAGGGCCGAGTGCGCTTCGAGCGCCTCGGCAAATTCCGGGCTGGTTTCGCCCAGCGTCAGTTCCCGGATTTTTGCCGCCAGCTTCAGGCGCGGTTCCGCATCCTTGTACCTGCCCTGATGCTCGTAGACCAGCGCCAGGCTGTAAAGCGCGTCCGCCAGTTCCGGACTCTCCACGCCGCCCGACTCCTCCCGCATATCGGCGCACTCTTTGAGTGGTTTCTCGGCATCGTCGAAACGGCCCATATTCCGGTAAGCCTCGCCCAGCAGGCAGTAGGACGCCGCGGCCTTCAGGCTCTCCGCGCCGAGTACTTTTACGAAGATCGAGTGACTCCGCTGGATATAAGCGAGGGACGCATCGTACTTGCCGTCCGCGATCATCACGGAGGCGATATTGAAATTGACGTTCCCCACATCGATGCTTTCCTGCCCGTAGGACTTTTCGAGCATCGTCAGGGCGTTCTGAAATGCCTTCTCGGCATCTCCCAGCTTCTTTTCGTCGCGGTAGACCAGTCCGAGCGTATTCTGCGTGGTACCGGTCCGCGGATCTCCGGCGGGAAAGCGGTCGGCGATCCTGGTGGCGCGCTGGAGCAGATCTTCGGCGGCTTTGTAGTCCTTCGCGGAAGCAGCGCGCGTTGCAGCCAGCACCAGCGTCTGCCAGGCCTCGTCGATCTGTTGCGCATCGGGCTGCACGGCCGGGAGGAGCGCAACGCTCGCCAGCGCCGCTACCGCCAGCCGCAGCCAGAAGGTTCGATTCAACACCCGGAATTCAGGATAGCGGACCATTCTATTTCTTCCGGTTGAGAGCACGGATACTGGCCGCCATTTTTTCGTTGTTCTTTGCGTCGTCTTCACGGCCGAGCTGCCGCAGAAGCGAAGCGTGCGCATCAAGAGTGTCCGCAAACGGCAGACTCGAGATGCCGAAGATCTTTTCGCGGATGTGTTCCGCGAGGGTGAAGTACTTCTCCGAATCGCTCAGGTTGCCGAGGCGCTGGAAGACGACAGCCAGGCTGAAGGCCACGTCGCCAAAGTCTGCCGTGCTGACGCCCCCGTCGTCCGCGCGAAGGTCCGCACAGCGCCGCAGCGGGGCCTCTGCGCTCGCATAGCGTTTGAGCTGCACGAAGACGCTGCCCAGCATACAGGTGGCATCTTCGACCTGCGACGAATTCGGCCCGAGGTTCTGTTCATAGATCGGAAGGGCCCGGCGAACGGCATCCAGTGCGATATCGTACTTACTTTCATCGATCAGGATGCCGGCGAGGATGAACTGCGTCTCGCCGAATTCCATGCTCTTGTCGCCGGGGTCTACGGCGTAGATGGCAAGAGCGCGCCGGGCATCTTCTTCCGCTTCCGGGAGCTTCTTCTCGGCCCGGTAAAGGTTGGCCCGGCCCTGGACCGTTGAGGCGACCCGCTTATCGTTGTTGCCGAAGAGTTCCGCCGTCTTTAAAGCCCTGGCATAGGCGGCTTCGGCGCCGGGGAAATCCTTGAGAGCCGCGGCGCGGGATGCCTGATTGAACTGATCCTGCCAGTCCTCATCGACTCCTGCCCACGCGCACACGGCGCCGAGCAATGTCAGGATCCACACCAACCGCATTCTATTCAGGATATCTTGATCGGGTCGAAGATCGAGGCGGGCGACAGTTCGATAATCCGCCAGTCCTCGCCGGATTTGGTTTTCACCCGGCGGGCGGCGACTTCGACGCGCATTCGGCGGCGTTCGACGGGACCGCCGTCGGCCTTCGAAGTCAGGGTCATAAACCAATCGAGATCCAGATGATGGATATCCGCGGCCGGGTTATCGGCTTCTTTGTCCGACACAACCTCGATCGAGCAAAGGATCTCGGTTTGTTCCGTCAGCGCCTGGATATGCTCGACGATCGAGTTATAGCCCGGCATATTTTTGTCAAAGCTTTCGATCGCCCGGTAGGCGTCGCCGTCACTGAGCGCGGACGCCATTTTCGCGATGCGCGAGTAGAGCGCCTGCGGTTCCGGCGAGGCATTCGGGTCAGCACCGAACACCAAAAGAGGAAGCAGAACGCAGCTAAGTGCGGTAATTCGCATTGATGTGGATGTAGTCTTCGGTGAGGTCGCACGTCCAGAAAGTCGCGCTTCCCTTCCCCTTGCCTACGATCCGGAACACTACGGAGATATCGGTGTCATCGAGCCGCTGCTTCATTTCCATTTCGTCGAACGGGGAAGCCACGCCGTTACGGCAGACTTTGACGTCCTGAAGGGTGATTTCGACGACGCCGGGATCGAAGTTTACGCCCGAATTGCCAGCAGCCGAGAGGATGCGGCCCCAGTTCGGATCGTTGCCAGCGATGGCAGTCTTGACCAGAGGTGAGATCGAGATGGCGCGCGCTATGGCGGCGGCGGAAGAGTCAGTAATCGCGCCGTGCACTTCGACTGAAACGAGCTTGCGGGCGCCTTCGCCGTCGCGCACGATCTGGCGCGCGAGCGACTGCAGGGTCTCGGTGAGCGCCTCTTCGAAGATGCTCATTTCCTTCGGATCGGGGCGGACACCGGAAGCGCCATTCGCCATCACGATGAGAGTGTCATTCGTGGAGGTATCACCATCGACCGAAATGCGGTTATAGCTGAGCTCAGTGGCGCGGACGAGCATGCGGCGCAGCAGCGTCTGCGGAACGAGGGCGTCCGTCATGACGAAGCCGAGCGTGGTCGCCATCTTGGGATGAATCATTCCGGAGCCTTTGGTGATGCCGGCAATCCGCACGGAACCGCGGCGCAGCGTGACTTCGCGGGAGGCGCCTTTCGGCTGGAGATCGGTGGTGAGGATGGCGCGGGCAACATCAGGCAGCGCCGTATCGCTGAGGTTATCGACGAGCGGCTGAAGCTTATCGAGAATCAGATTTTCCTCGAGCTCGACGCCGATCACCCCTGTGGAGGCGGGCAGCACCTGAGTGGTCTGGAGCTTCAGAATCTTTGCGAGAGCTTTGGTGGTGTTCAGCGCAACACGGTCGCCGGTTTTAGTTGCGCAGTTGGCGTTACCGGCATTTACCAGGACGGCCCCGCACACTCCCTTCGAAGCCCGCATATTGGCACGCGCGAGTTTGACCGGCGCAGCCTGCACTTTATTGGTGGTAAACACGGCGGCAGCGGCTGCCGGAACGCCGGATACGATCAAAGCAAGATCGTCTTTCTCCTGCTTGCGAATGCCAGCGTACGCAGTGGCGTACTTAAATCCCAGTGGTAGGTCGAAAGGTCTCATTTTCCCAGTTGTTCAGTATTCGTTAATCGATGGCCGTTGGCGAAAACTCCCGCCGGCATGCGTTTGCGGCCTTCGAGTTGCAACTCCAGTAGTTCCACGCAGGCACCGTCACCCGCGACGGCGAAAACCCCACCGTTCTGTATCAGGGCTCCAGGGGCCAGATTGCTTTTTTCCTCGGCCAGGCGCGATCGCCAAAGGTGCAGGGACTGCCCACGGAACATTGTGTGCGCTCCGGGCCATGGTTGCAAGCCCCTGATTAAATTATGAATGGTTTTGCCAGGTAGTGTCCAGTCGATACGTCCATCGTCCTTTTTGAGGATCGGAGCCCATGTGGCGCGCGATCCATCCTGCGGCACCGACCTGATCATTCCCTTAGCCAGACCATCGAGCGTTTCGACGAGGATCTTTGCGCCCGCTTCCGCCAGACGCGCAGAGAGTTCGGGCGAAGTTTCATCGGGGCCGATCGCAGTTTCCCACTTGAGCAGGATGTCGCCCGTATCGAGGCCAGCGTTGATGCGCATGGTGGTGACGCCGGTCTTCTCATGCCCTCTCGCGACGGCCCACTGGATGGGCGCTGCGCCGCGAAGTTCGGGGAGAAGCGACGCGTGCACGTTCACGATGCCGAGCGGCGCGATATCGATTACAGTCTGCGGGATGATCTGACCGTAGCCGACGACAACCATCACTTCCGGCGCGAGCGCTCGCAAATGTTCAACGGATTCGGGACGGCGGATTCGTTCGGGCTGCCAGACGGTGAGGCCGTGCGCGAACGCCGCCGTTTTCACGGGCGAGTGCGCGAGTTCCTGTTTGCGGCCTTTGGGCCGATCGGGCTGCGTGACGACTTCGAGGACCTGATGACCGGCGGACACGAGCGCGTTCAGCGTGGGGACCGCGAAGTCCGGAGTACCGAGAAAAACCAGTCGCAAGGCGCTATTCCCACTCGCCTGCCTGAATGAGTTTTTTGATCTTGCGGCGGATGACCTCGCGCTTAAGCGGGCTCAGGTGCGACAGAAAGAGAATGCCGTTGAGGTGATCGATTTCATGCTGCATGGCGCGCGCGAGGAGGTCTTCGCCTTCTGCTTCGATGACCTCGCCCTTTGTGTTACGGGCGCGCACCTTCACGCGTTTCGCGCGGCGTACCTCTTCACGGAAACCGGGGATACTGAGGCAGCCTTCCTCGCCGGTCTGCTTCCCTTCCTTCACGACAATCTCCGGGTTAATGAGGACAACCTTGTTCGGCTCCACGCCTTCTTCGCCACCCGAGGTATCGATGACGGTCAGGCGCTTGTGGATATCGATCTGGGGCGCGGCGAGACCGAGACCGCGCGAGGCGTACATGGTCTCGAACATGTCTTCGACGAGTTGCTCGAGTTCCGGCGTGCCGAATTCTTCCTCGGCCACCAGCGCAGCTGGTTTTTCGAGGTTGGCGTTGTTCAGATATTTGACGACTTTGTAGGTCATTTCAGAAATGCTTTACCTGCTCCATGTAGCCGTCATAGTTCCGCTTCATCTCGACGAGCGAGTCGCCGCCGAACTTCTCAATCATGGCTCCGGCAAGCACGATAGCCACCATTGCTTCGCCGATGACCCCCGCGGCGGGGACGACGCAGACATCCGAACGCTCGTAAGCCGCTTTGGCCGGCTCGCGAGTGGGAAGATCGACCGATTCGAGCGGGCGGCGGAGGGTGGAAATAGGCTTGAGGAAACCGCGGACGCGGACCTCCTGACCGTTCGTCATGCCGCCCTCGATGCCGCCGGCGCGGTTATCGCCCCGGAAAAAGCGGCGGTCGCCCTTGTCGTAATGAATGGTGTCCTGCACTTTCGACCCAAAACTGGTAGCGCCTTCTTCCGCCCAGCCGAT
>DASZVV010000308.1:0-3254 GCA_035546955.1 Bryobacteraceae bacterium | reverse complement strand
AGTCGCCGGTACCCGATCCTCCAGAGATCCATAGCTGAATAATTCGCTCTGCTGAATGTCTTCTCCACGCATACCTTCCAGGCGTCTTTTCGCCTCTTCAGGTTACGTCTGAGGTTGGCTTTTCAGCAGCCTGCTAGCCGGATCAACCGCGTGATTGCGCCCGCAGGCTCAGTGACTGCAGGTTGACGAGATGCCGCGGCGACACCAGGCTCGCCGACCACATCGTCTCATTCGCAAATCGCAGCCCGATGAAATAGGCATCGTCGCGGAACGTGCAGTAGCAGGCATGCCCGTAAAATGGCGTGCTCCCTACCGTCAGCATCACACTTGTGCCCAGCGGCAACGGCTCATCGAGCTGTACGCAGCCTCCCTGAGGCGAGATATCCTCGAGCAGCGCCTGCTCGGTTCGCAGATTATCTTCCCCGGAAATCCAGTCAAGGCGGACCAGGTCGGCGCAAAGGAACCTCCCATCGAAGCGCTTCTCGTCAGTTTCCATATGGAGCACATATCGGCTGATTTGTGCTCCACCTTGAGTCTCACCCCAAAGATGGTAGTCTGACCCTACAGGTGATCGAGCAGGTGCCCCATTTTTTCGCGCTTCGTCCGTAAATAGGCCTGCGACGTTTCGGCCGGCGCCGCTACGCAGGGCACCCGGTCCGCCACCACCACTCCTGCCTCCTCCACCGCCTTCACCTTCCCTGGATTATTCGAAAGCAGCCGCACCGAGCCGATCCCCAGGTATCGCAGAATTGCGCCCGGCAGCAGATAGCTCCGCAGATCGCTCTCGAAACCCAACTGCTCGTTCGCTTCCACGGTGTCCGCCCCGCGATCCTGCAACTCGTACGCACGCAGTTTGTTCATCAGCCCGATGCCGCGCCCTTCCTGCAGTTCATAGACGATCACGCCCCGGCCCTCTTCCCCGATGCGCTTGAGCGCAATCTCGAGCTGCCCCCGGCAATCGCAGCGCAGGCTGTGGAACGCATCGCCCGTGAGGCATTGCGAATGAATCCGCACGAGCGGCGCCGGCATCCCGGGAACCTCGGCAGCCGGATCGCCCATTACCAGTACGGCTGCTTCTTCCACGGACTCCGAACCGTCCGGTTTCGGAAAACGCCCCTCAAATCCGTAGATCCGAAACAATCCGTATTCGCTCGGAAAATCGGCCTCCGCGACCTTCACTACTTCAAAACCGAATGGGGTATTCATGAAAAAGCAGACTGAACCCCAATTATAATGAGCACCGGTGCAGGATCAGCTCATCACCCTTCTCGTGAAGGTCGGCGTGATCGCCGCCATCGCGAGTTTCGGCGTCCGCAGCGCTGCCGTCAAACGGATGCTGCTGCGCGATGAACGCACGCTCCGCCAGCGCGTGATGCTGTCCCTCTGGTTTCTCGCGCTCTTCGCTCCCGGCGAAATCATCCGCGTCCTCTCATCCGATTACAATGCCCTCGATCTGGCCCTCGAAGGCAGCGTGCTCGCCGGTCTGATGGGCGGCTACGTCAGCGGCATGCTGAGCGGAATTCTCCTCTCCGTACCGGCCATGATCAGGGGTGAGTATCTCTCCCTCCCCTTCTACGCCGCTGCCGGCCTCGCCGGCGGACTCCTCCGCGATTCCGCCTCCAGCCCCGATGACGTCTGGCGTTTCTCTCCCTTTCCGGACGTCAACCTCTATCGCATCTTCGAGCCCGGTCGCGAGCTCCGCAGCGCGCTCTTCCACGCCTATTTTTCCGCCGCCGCCGTCGCCATCGAACTGCTGCGCCAGTTGATGGGCCGCGAATTCGGCGGACGCCAGCTCCTCTTCACCACCGTCGCCTGGGGCGATTCTCCTCTCCTGCTTCTCGCCGCGTGGCTTTCCACCTACTTCTGCATCACCATCCCGGTCAAGGTCTGGAACAGCACCCGCAATGAGGCCCAGCTCGAAGAACAATCGCGCCTGCTCCTCACCGCACGGCTCGAGACGCTTTCGAGCCAGATCAATCCGCACTTTCTGTTCAATACCCTCAACTCCATCGCTTCCCTCATCCGGGTGAATCCCGAACGCGCCCGCACCATGGTCGTCCGGCTCGCCCGCATTATGCGCCGCCGCCTCCGCACCCAGGAGCACTTCTCCCCCCTGCGCGACGAACTCGATTTCATCGGCGATTACCTCGCAATCGAGCTCGAACGTTTCGGCGATAAGCTCCGCGTCGTCCGCGAAATCGATCCCTCCTGCGCGGACGTCCCTATCCCCAGCATGCTGCTCCAGCCGCTGGTCGAAAATTCCATTAAGCACGGCATTGCCAATCGCATCGAAGGCGGCACCATCACCCTCCGCGCGCATCGCGCCGGCGATCGGCTGGCGATTGAGGTTGAAGACGACGGGGTCGGCATTCCGGAAAGCACGCACGATGAATCAGCCGGCGGAACTGGAATCGGCGTTTCGAACGTCCGCGAACGGCTCCAGGTGCTTTACCGCCATGACTACACGATGGCGATCGAAAGTCAGCCGGGGCAGGGCACTCGGGTTTCCATCGACATCCCCGCCGAAGCCGCGGCGATTCGGTAGAATCCGCTGAAAATAAAGCCTTTAATTTTTCAGGAAGAAACCGGGACTAATTGGGCGAACTACTCCTCAGGTCCATTGCGGACCACAGCCTTCCGGTATGGTTTGACCCAAAAAAGACGCATATGCTAACGTAAAAGTTACCCCGTTCCGGGGTTCCGTAGTTCCTCGTTTACATGGATAAGCTTCTCCACGATCTGGGCGGACTTGTGTTAAATGCCTTGCCCACGTCTTTTATCGTTATCATCCTGGCTGTTTTCGTGAAGAAAATCTTTCTGCAGCCGCTCGAAGCGGTGCTGGCCGAACGCCATCGTCTCACCGAGGGCGCGCGAGCAGCGGCGGAGAAGGGCCTCCACGCCGCCGATTCCAAAATCGCCGAGTACGATGCGGCTCTCGATAAAGCACGTTCCGATATCTACGCCCAGCAGGCGGAATTTCTGAAGAACCTCCAGGCAGATCAGGCCGCCCGGATGCAGTCGGCGAAAGCGGCTTCCGATACCACCATCGCGGCCATGCGCGATTCGCTCGCGAAAGAGGCTGAAACGGCGCGCCGGCAGCTTTCCTCGCAGAGCGAGCAACTGGCTTCGCAAATCGCGGATTCCGTGCTGGCCGGACGGAGGCAGATCGTATGATGCTCGCCGAAGAAGTCAGCGAAATCTGGCTGTGGCCGAATTTCGCCCTGCTCGTGCTCCTGCTCGGCTATCTGATTAAA
>DASZVV010000307.1:0-18595 GCA_035546955.1 Bryobacteraceae bacterium | reverse complement strand
GCGGCATCGTTTGTGGAAGCCGGCATGTTCGTCTCGAAAAATATGGGGCTGGAGCCGGTGTTCATCGGCGGTCCGGGAGAAGATCTTTCGGCATTTGCGCAGTGGCGAACGGTGAGCGGAGCGCCGCTGAATGAAATTGCGCGACTAATGCGCGATGCGTCGCTGTTTCTCGGCAACGATTCCGGTCCGGCGCACCTTGCGGCTGCATTCGGATTGCCGCTCGTGGTGCTCTTCGGGCCTTCCGATTCGGAGATCTGGTCGCCGTGGCGGACCGTCGGCAAGGTTCTGAAAGCGGATGGCGCGATCTCGAATATCGCCGTCGCCGATGTAATCCGCGGGCTTGAACGCGTTTACTCCGTGCAGGAGGCGAATCGGTGAAAGACGTTCTTCGTCTGGCGCGCTATACGCGGCGTTACTGGTATCTGGTGGCGCTGTCAGTCATTCTGATGGCCGTGATGGGGCTGATGACCTCGGTTCGTGTCCTGCTGATCAAGGAAGTGCCGCGCATTCTCAATCCATCCGGCGATCCGGGGCCGGAAAAACTCTTCACGATTCCCGTCGTCAATCGAGATGTTTATCTGGAGCAGTTCTTCCCGCCGGCAATCCACAATGTTTTTACGATTTTTGCGATTGCGGTGATTGTGGTGTTTCTTGTTCGCGGCATCTGCGATTATCTGGGCGATTACGTGACCAATTTCGTCGGTCTCTCCATTGTGACCGATCTGCGGAACGAGGTCTTCAATAAGCTGCTGCGACATGGCGCCGGTTTCTTCGCTGCGACCTCAACGGGCCAGTTGATGGCCTCCGTGATGAGCGATATCGAGCGGGTGCAGACTGCCTGTTCGGATATGTTCGCCGACATGCTGCGCCAGAGCTTTTCCGCGCTCGGCCTGTTATTCGTCGTTTTCGCGACGGACTGGAAACTGGCGTTTTTCAGCCTTGCGCTTTTCCCATTCGTTCTGCTGCCCACAGCGAAGCTGGGCCGGCGCATCCGGCGGTCCAGCCGCAAGACGCAGGATTCGGTGGGCGACCTCAATCAGGTGCTGCAGGAAGCGATTTCCGGCCATCAGGTGGTGGCTGCGTTCGGTGCGGAGAAGTATGAGTTCCGCCGATTCCGCGCCGCCGCGTCACGACTGCTGAAAACCAACATGCGGAAGGTTCTGCTGCAGGGCATTCCTTCACCTTTCATCGAGCTGATGGGCGCGGTGACGTTCGTCGGCCTCTTCTGGTACGGGCGCGAGGAGATCAAAGCTCATGTCCTGAACGCAACCGATTTCGCCGCGTTTCTGCTTGCACTCGTTTTTCTTTATGAGCCGGTCAAGCGGCTGACCAATCTCTACAACCTCTTTCAGCAGGCAATCGGCGCATCCGAGAAAGTGTTTGCTTATCTCGATCAGCCGGAGGAGATCGCCAGCCAGGCGGGTGCCAGGCGGATCGACGGTTTTCGCGACGGTCTGGTGTTCGATCATGTGAGTTTTCGCTATCCCGGCGCTGCTGGTCTGCAGATTGACGATGTCTCGCTCGAGATCCGCGCGGGAGAGATTGTCGCGCTGGTCGGCTCAAGCGGCGCGGGCAAGACCACGCTCGCCAGCATGCTGCCCCGGTTCATTGATGCGCTGGAAGGCGCGGTGAAAATTGACGGCCTTGACGTTCGCGATCTCGCGCTCGATTCGCTGCGCCGGCAAATCAGCCTGGTGGCGCAGGATACATTCCTTTTTAACGACACGGTAATCGCCAATATCGGCTATGGCGATGAGCATCCCAACTACAAGCACGTCGAAGAGGCAGCCCGCGCCGCTCACGCGCACGAATTCATCGCGGAGATGCCTTACGGCTATAAGACGGTGATTGGAGATCGAGGCGTCCGGCTCTCCGGCGGCCAGCGCCAGCGCCTCGCGATCGCGCGCGCTCTCTACCGGAATGCGCCCATCCTGATTCTGGATGAAGCCACCTCCCACCTCGATACCGAATCGGAAATGCTGGTCCAGAAGGCGCTCAGCAATCTGATGGCGGGGCGGACGGTTGTGGTGATCGCGCATCGCATTTCGACCATACGGCGCGCGGACAAGATTGTCGTGATGGAGCAGGGAAGGATCGCCGAGATTGGCAATCATGAGGAACTGATGGCCCATGGAGGCATTTATCACCGCCTCCATGAGCTTCAGAATGTTGTCTGGACTGAGGAATAGCCCGGCGGCGCGGCTAAACCTGCTGAGTCGCCGCTTCGGCGTCGAGCACGCCCGCCGCACCGTGAATCACGCTCGCGATCCGCACAGCCGCGAGAATCGTGTCTTCGGTGACGCCTTTTTCCCGCAGTACTTTCTCGTGCGAGGCGACGCAGGCGCCGCAGCCGTTGATGGCGGAGACGGCCGTACACCACAGCTCGAAATCCAGAGGATCGCTCGCATGCGAACGAATCGCCTGCATCCGCAGCCGTGCCGGAATTTCGGAATACCGGCTATTCCCGCTGAGATGCTGGAATCGGTAGTAGATGTTGTTCATCCCCATGATGGCCGCCGCGGCTTTTGCAGCCGCCATGGCTTCGGGAGAAAGGTGCTGGCCCGCCTTCTCCAGCACCGCTCCCATCATCTGCGGATTCCTCGACGCCACCGAGGAAGCCACCGCCGTGCCCCAGGTCTGCTGCTCGGTGAGCTCGGGTTGCTTCAGCACGTTCTGAAGATTGATCTTCAGATCGCGCGCGTAGTCGGGAAACAGCTCGTACAGGCGATCCATGTCAGACCTGAAGGACCGCCTCGCCCTTCTGCCAGTTGCACGGGCAGAGTTCGTCGGTCTGCAGCGCGTCCAGCACACGCAGCACTTCCTGCGGGTTGCGGCCCACCGAAAGATCGTTCACCGACACGAAGCGGATGATGCCCTCGGAATCGACAACGAAGGTGGCGCGCTGCGCTACGCCGGCATTGCGGTCGAGAATCCCGAGCGCGTCGCAGAGCTCGCGCTTGATATCGGCGAGCATCGGGAAGGGCAGATCCTTCAGATCGGCGTGATGCGTGCGCCAGGCGAGATGTACAAATTCCGAATCGGTGCTGCCGCCGAGAATCTGTGCGTCGCGGTCGGCGAAATCCCGGTTCATCTTGCCGAATGCCGCGATCTCGGTCGGGCAGACGAAAGTAAAGTCTTTGGGCCAGAAGAAGTAAACCTTCCACTTGCCTTTGTAATCCTGGTCCGTGATGGTCCGGAACGCCGATTTCGGATCGGTTGAAACCGTCGCGTCCAGACTGAATTTCGGAAAACGATCTCCTACTCCAAGCATGCTGTGTTTTAAGTCCTCTCCTTCTGAATAAAAGCGAACGTGGCTTATAGCTGCCCAATTTTCGCGGCCAGGACGAAATCGTTTTCGCTCAGACCGTCGATACTATGGGTGAAAATCGTGACTTCCACTCGCCCCCACGCGAGCAAAAGATCGGGATGATGGCCTTCCTGTTCGGCAATCGCGCCGGCGCGATTGACAAAGTCCAGGCCTTTTTTGAAATCGGGAAAACGAAAGATGCGGTGAAGATGATGGTTCTGCGGCGCTTCCCATCCCGGGATCTGCGCAAGAAGCTCCTGTACCCGATCCGGGCTCAGCTTCGGAACTCCGCCTTCGCACGGCACGCAGCGTTTATCGGCTAGTGACATTTCGAGCACACTCCTCTCACCACTACTTCATACGACCGGATAGAACGCAAGCCCCTGCTCTTTCCTTCGAGCGCCGGCACGTCGAACCATTCGAGATCTTCCACCATGCCGCAGCGATCGCACACGAAATGATGGTGCGGATGCAGGCAGGCGTCGTAGCGTGCCGCCGCTCCGTCCAGCTTGAATTCGCGCACCAAACCCGCCTTCACCAGCGAGTGCAGCGTGTTATAAACCGTCGCGCGCGAAGCCTGGGCGTGGCGCTTATTCAGCGCGGGCCACAGCTCTTCGACCGTTCCATGATCCGGATGCCGGACCAGATAATCGAGGACTGCCACGCGTTGCGGCGTACAACGGAGTCCGGCCGCTCTCAGGGCTTCTTCAATTTTGCTGGTGGATAGCAGATTCGACAAGCGTCTAAAATTAGACTAATTCCAATGTAGCACAGGGGCCGGTTAAATTCACGTTACCGGAGAGAATAAAAGTAATGAACCTCGCGCCTGCACGAAAAGCCGCTTTTGCCGCCCTGCTGGCGGTGGAGCGCGGCGCGTGGTCCGCCGAAGCGCTCGCCGTGAAATCGGCGCATCTTGATGCGCGCGACGCCGGTCTCGCGTCCGATATTGTGTTCGGCGTTCTCCGCCGCCGCGGTGAACTCGACGCCGTGATTCGCTCGTATTCGAAAGTTCCACCCGCGCAGGTCGATCCCGAAATCTGGATCGCGCTCGAAATGGCGTTCTATCAGCTTCGCTTTCAGGATCGCGTGCCGCCGCACGCCATAGTGAATGACGCGGTCGAGCTCGCCCGCCGGGCGGGCAATGATTCCGCCGCGAATTTCGTGAATGCCGTGCTTCGGCAGTCGCTGCGGAAACCGGTTGAGATTCCGGAGTCGCTCTCCACGCCCGCCTGGCTGCTCGATCGCTGGACCCGGCAATACGGTCTCGAAACCGCACGGGGAATCGCGCGCGCCAGCCTCGCGATACCAGAACGTTACATTCGCGTCGGCGGGGCCGAAGCGCCTTTGGGCGCGGAGCCCACCGATGTTCCCGGCTGCTACCGCATGCCGCAGGGAGATCCGAAGCCCTTCCGGTTTCAGGACATCTCCGCGCAGGCCGTCGTGCCGCTGCTGCAGCTTCGGCCCGGCCAGACGTTTCTCGATCTCTGCGCCGCACCCGGTAACAAAACCGCACAGGCCATCGAAACGCCCGTCCGCGCCATTGCCTGCGATTTTCATCTGAGCCGGGCGCGAACGCTCGCGCCCCTCGGCGTCCCGGCCATCGTGCTGGACGCCCGCAATCCGCTTCCCTTCAGCCGCCCATTCGACCGCATCCTGATCGATGCCCCCTGTTCGGGTACCGGCACACTCGCGCGCAATCCCGAAATCAAGTGGAAGCTCGAGCCCGAGGATTTCGCAGCCCTCCAGGAACGCCAGATCGCAATTCTGCGCAACGGCCTTGCGCAGCTTGCGCCCGAAGGCCTTCTGGTCTATTCCACCTGTTCGCTGGAACGCGAGGAGAACGAAGAGGTCATTTCCAGATCGCGCGCGAAGGTTCTGGAAACCCTGCACCGCATCCCGGGCCGCGACGCCGGCGATGGTTTTTTCGCTGCGGTGCTCTCACGCTGAGCGATAATCAGGGAGACGGCGATGCCCTACATCCTTCCTTCTATCCTCTCGGCCGATTTCGCTCATCTCGGCGAAGAGATCGCCCGTGTGGAACGCGGTGGCGCCAACATGCTTCACGTGGACATCATGGATGGGCACTTTGTCCCGAATCTCACGCTTGGCCCGCCCGTCGTCGAATCGATCCGCAAAATAACACGTAGCGTTCTGGATGTCCACCTGATGATTACCGATCCCGACAAATACGCGCCGCTCTTCATCGAAGCGGGCGCCGATCAGGTTTCGGTTCATTACGAAGCGGCCACTCATCTCGACCGTACGGTTCGCAACATCCAGTCGCTTGGGGCGAAAGCAGGTGTGGTCATCAACCCTGCAACGCCGGTCAGCGTGCTCGAAGACATTCTGGACGTGGCTGACTACATCCTCGTCATGAGCGTGAACCCGGGCTTCGGCGGCCAGAAATTCATCCCCAATGCCCTCAAAAAGATCCAGCGTCTGGACCGCGCCCGCCGGGAGCGCGGGCTCGACTTCAGGATCGAAATTGACGGCGGCGTGAACCTCGAAAATGTCGAATCCATCGGCCGGGCGGGCTGCGACTGGCTGGTAGCCGGATCCACTGTTTTTCACAGTGAAGATTCCACTGCAACTGTGAGAGACCTGCAGCGCCTCGCCGATAGTGCCCTGGCCGTACGCGTCTGAATCCTCAGGGTTTAAATTCCCACACAACGTGGCACCCGGAGTGCCTCTCAAAATGGTCTAATAGGAAGAGTTAACCGATGTATTCACGCAACCCCCTATTCCGCAATCCTTTGCTGCTGGTGGCGGGCCTCGCCGTCTCCGTCAATCTGCTCTGCGGCTTCGGCCTCTTCCACAAGAAAAAGTACACCACCGCCATCAGTAAGGACACGCTCCAGCCCGATAAGCTTCTGTACGATACCGCCGTCAAGAACATCGAGCACGGCAATTATCTGACGGCGCGCATCACTCTCAACACGCTGATCAATACGTACGACACAAGCGAATATCTGGCGAAAGCCAAGCTCGCGATAGCCGATAGCTGGTTCCGTGAAGGCGACGCGCACGGTCTCGCGCAGGCGGAAATCGAGTACAAGGATTTCATTCTTTTCTACCCGAACATGGAGGAAGCGGCGGAGTCGCAGTCGAAAATCTGCGATATCCATGTGAAGCAGATGCTGGAGCCCGATCGCGACAGCGCCGAAGCGCAGCGCGCTGAGGACGAATGCCGCCAGGTCATCGTGCAGTTCCCGAATTCGAAGTTCGCGAAGCCCGCCGAACAGAAGCTCCGCAACGTACAGGAGATTCTGGCGGACAAGGAATATCGCACCGCGGAATTTTATTACAATCGCGGCGCCATGCCTGCCGCCGAAGCCCGCTACGCATATCTTTCCCAGCAGTATCCGCTCTACAGCAACGCTGACGATGCGCTCTGGAAAGAAGCCGAGACCTATCGCAGAATGGGCGATCGCTTTGAAAACCAGGAAGCCGATGCGCTCACGAAGATCGTCCGCGATTACCCCGCGAGCTACCACCTGAACGATGCCAAAGCGCGGCTGACCGAGATGAAGCGGCCGATTCCGGATTCCGATCCGGGGGCATATGCGCGGATGAAATACAACATCGACAACCGGACGCATGCCGGCTTTATGGGCAAGGTGGGGCATGTGGTCACCGGCCATCCCGAAGTTGGCGACGCCGCAAGGGAGGGCAATCCCGCGATGACAGCGGTGCGGCCTCCGGTTCCCGTCAGCATCCCGGCTGATGTCAACAGCGCTCTCCAGCCTGGCGCGCCCGCCGCTGGCAGCGGCGCCACCGGCACTTCGGATGTCGGCATCGGCGTGGCGAACAATTCCACCGTGATTGACCAGCGGAACGATGCCCGCTATTCCGTTTCGCAGCTCGCCGGCGAGCATAAGGCAAGCGCCGATTCGGCCGGTGTCTCCACGGATACTTCCGCACCGGCTGCCGCGGCTCCTCTTCCCACCAACCGGACCAAGAAGGAGCTCGACGAATACCGCAAGCGCATCGAAGCCCAGGCCAAAGCTCAGCAGAAGGCTGCCGCGGCCGCCGCGAAGAAGGCGAAGAAGAATCCGCCCAAGCCGGGCGCCGCTGCGCCCGCCGCCACACCGCCTGGCGCCGCGGCCACACCGGCAACCACGGAAACGCCGGCCGCAGCCGCTCAGCAATGAGCCGCATCCTGCTGGCTGACGATAGCCCCCACGCCCAGCGAATCGGCGAACGCATCCTTCGCGACGAAGGCCACGAAGTCATTACGGTCAGCGACGGCAAGGTCGCGATGCTGCGCCTTGAAGACGCTCAGCCGGATCTGATCATCGCCGATATGTCGATGCCGGAAGTCACCGGTTTCGAGCTCTGCGAATACGTGAAACGCACGAGCGGGGCGCCGGTGATCCTGACCGCGGGACCGGTGGAAGCTGTCGATGACGCTCAGGTGGACCGTGTGCGTGCGGATGGCATTCTGCGTAAGCCGTTCGAAGCCAGTGCGCTGCTGGAATCGATCGGAAGATTTGTCACCGGACGCAAGCGGGCAGCGGCGCCGGTGGTTCGCGGTGCGCCTGCGGCGCCGCGCTCGGTGGCGGTGATCGATCCCGAACAGGTGCGCGCCGCGGTGACGGTGGCGCTCGACTCCGCCATGTCCAGCCTGGTCGATCAGATTACGGAAAAAGTGGTGGCCGTGCTCTCCGGGCGCAAACCGGCCTGAGTTCGCGCCGCGCGGTTCCTACCGCAGGGCGTTGGCCAGATCCAGAGTCAGAACTTTCGCCCGCCGTGCCAACTCCGCCGCCGTTGCCAGATCGCGGTCGTGGAACTGCGCCGCCTGCCGGATGAACGCCTGCGCGCGGCTCACCGAATCGCGCTGTTCCGCATTCAACGGCCTCCCGTTCAACCCTTTCAGAATCTGATTCGCCTGTCCGAGATCCGAGAAATACTGCGCATCGAGTCTTTTCCTGTCCTCCGGTGACAGAATTGCCCCGAGTGCCGGCGCGGGCGTTTCCGGAGCCGGGGGAACAACGGGATTGGGTGTCACCGGCGGGCGCGCCCCTGCATTTCGCGGCCGATTGCTCGGCGGCGGGGACGGGCTCGGCTTGGGCGCAGGCGGAGTTTCCGCAGGCGGGAGCGTCGCATTTGGAATTGGATTTTCCACCGGAGTCTGCGCCTCCACCGGAGGCGGCTCGGGCGTGGACGGCGAGGGAATCGCAATCGGCGCGGGCGGAATCACCACAGGCGCGGTTGCCTTCGGCGGCGTCTTGTGAAACAGGCAGCCGCTCGATATAGACAGCGCTCCCGTCACTACGATGATCCTGACCGGATTCAAACGCGACTCCGTGTTCTCACCGGAAACGACAGAACCATGGTGGTGCCTTCGCCCGGCGAACTCCTCACGCGGATGCCCCCGCCGTGCAGTTCCAGAGCGCGCCTGGTCACTGCCAGGCCAATGCCGGAGCCGGACGCCTTGGTCGTGAAATATGGCTCGAAAATCCGCTCCTGCACGTTTTCGGGCATCCCAGGACCATTATCGGTCACCGCGATGGCACAGTTGTCGTTCTGATGGGACACGGCGATATGCACCCGCCCCGGCGATCCGGTCCCGCCGATCGCCTGAATGGCGTTGTTCACAACGTTGACCAGGCCCTGCTGCAGAAGCCCGCAGTCCGCCTCCACGGGAAACGGCCCCGAGGGCTTTTCAATCGTCAGTTCCACGTTCGCCTGCTTCGCAGCGGGGCGCATGGTCTCCATCACGGACGCTGCAAGTTCGCTCGCATCGAACGGAACGATATCGAGCTCCATAGGCTTGTTCAGGTCAAGGAAAGTGCGCACCACGCGATCCAGCCGCTGTACTTCATTGCTGACGAGATCGATATCGGTTTCGGCTTCGGGCACTTCCGGCGCCACGCGCATCCGAAGGGTTTCGAGCCGCAGCGAAATCGCGTTCAGCGGATTCTTGATTTCATGCGCCACGCTGCGGGCGAGCCTGCCGAACGACCGAATCTGGTCCGCATCGCGCCGCGCGCCCTCCATCTGTTCGCCGATCAGGCTCAGCTTATATTCGATAGCGGCCACTTCGCGATCCTCGCCGTCTTCGGCTGGGGGCAGGGAAAGGCCGAGCGGCTTGCCGACGGCCAGCGTGTCGACCACGCGGCCGATGCGCCGCACCGGGAGCAGCGCCAGATGCGCCGAAATGCCCGCCAGACCGGCCGCTGCCAGCAAGGCGAAAAGCGAGACGTAAGCAGTGCTCTGGAGTTCCGGCCTTACTTTGTCCCAGAGCAGAATCGACGACACGAGCACCTGAACCTGGAATATCGGACTCGTCTCCTGTGGGGAATCCATGAGGCCGAGCGAAATCCGCGTCTGGTAATCGTCGCGCGATTCGGCTATGGCTCTGAGGCGTCCGAAAAAGCCCGAATCGCGAACCGCCTGCAGACTCTCGCGCCGGGGCGCGTCCTGCCCGATGCGCGAGGGGATGGACGAATTGATCACCCGCCCGTGTTCATCCAGAATGTTGATCTCGATAATCGACGCCGAGCGCATCGCGGCCTGTTCCACCATGGCGTCCGCGAGCGACTTGTCGCCGGCGATGGCGGCTGTCCAGGCCTGCTTTGTCTGCTCGGGGTTTTCGCCGGGCTGGGCCGGTGGGACATCTGAAATTTCCGACACGATGTCCTTCTCGATCTCCTGCCCCGCGAGGTTGCTGTGCTCGAATGCGGAATCCAGCCAGTTGCGCGTCAGGCTGTCCACATGAAGACCGAACAGCACCGTGACGATCACGGCGACCGTTGAGATCGAGAGCACCAGCAGGCGGGCGCGCAGTTTCATTCTTCGGGTTCGCCAGGTTCGTTATAAAGCTTGAGCTTGTTGAAAAGTGTTTTCACGCTGAGGCCGAGAAGTTCGGCCGCGCGTGCACGGTTGCCGTTCGTGTGCTTCAGCGTCATGAGGATGAGCCGGCGCTCAGCCTCATCGACCGTTACTCCCGGACGAAGCGTGACTTCACCCGATGCGCTCTCCACCAGATGGCCGGGCAAGCCGGCGAAACCCGCCGGCAGATGGCTGCGCTGGATCACGCCTTCGCCTGCCAGAATCACCGCGCGTTCCAGCACGTTGCGCAGTTCGCGAACGTTGCCGCCCCATGGATATTCGGCGAAGAGCGCTTCCACGTCCGGCGCGATATCGGTGACGCGGCACTCATGTTTCCGGTTCAGGCTTTCGATCAGGGACCGCGCGATCAGCGGGATATCCTCACGGCGCTCCCGCAATGCCGGCAGATGGACTTCGAATACGTTGAGCCGGAAATACAGATCTTCGCGGAAAGTGCCTTTCGCGATCCCCTCGCGGAGATCGCGATTGGTGGCGGCGACGATGCGCACATCCACTTCAATCTCTCTCGCGCCGCCCAGCCGCCGGATCTTCCTGTCTTCCAGTACGCGCAGCAGCTTGGCCTGCGTGCTGATCGGCATCTCGCCGATTTCATCCAGCAGCAGAGTGCCGCCGTTCGCCAGCTCGAAGTAACCCGCGCGGCGGTCAGCGGCGCCGGTGAACGCGCCCTTCTCGTGACCGAAGAGTTCGCTTTCAATCAGCGTGTCCGGCAGGGCCGCGCAGTTCATCGCGAGGAATGGGCCGCCGCGCCGCGGGCTGAGATCGTGAATCGCACGGGAGGCGACTTCCTTACCGGTACCCGTTTCGCCGCCGATCAGGATGGTCGCTTTGGTGGGCGCGGCCTGTTCGAGCTGCGCAAACACGCGCCGCATCGCGGCCGATTGCGCCACCAGACCGCCGAGCTCTCCGCGAACAGAAAGCTGGCGTTCGAGACGCTGCGAGTGCTGCGCCAGCTTTGCCTGCGCGACGGCGCGTTCCAGAATCGTATGCAGCACGCGCGCCTGAACCGGCTTTTCCAGATACCAGAAGGCGCCGGATTCACGCACGACTTCGACCGCCTTCTCGACGCTGCCGAACGCCGTCAGCACGATGGTGGGCGGCGGCGCCGCGGTCTTCTGCAACTCCGCCAGCAGCCCTGTGCCGTCCAGATTCGGCATGTTGAGGTCGGTGATGATGGCGTCGGCTTCGAAGTCAGCCAGTTTCGCGAGCGCGTCGCGGCCATCCACGGCGGCGAGCGCCTCAAAGCCCCAGCCGGAGAGCAGATGCGTCATCGCGGAGCGCTGGCTTTCGTCGTCGTCGACGATCAGAACACGTCTTTTCACGTTTTCGGTCACTCTTTATACTGTAGCGACAGGAAGGTGCGCGCATTCACGATGCGAGCGGCGCCCCAGATCTCGGGATAGTGCCGGAGGTTGCCGGTGATGAGAAAGCCGGCGCCCGCGGCGTCGAGGCACTCGAGGAAGCGATTGTCGTCTTCATCCACGGACGCCCGTACCGGCGCGCCGGTTTCCGCGCTCGGTTCGAAGCTGAGCGCAGCGCGTTCGAGCGATGCCAGAAGTTCCGCTCCCAGCTGGCTGATTTGAGCGAGCTTCCGGCGCGAGAGAACGTCCCGGTATTCGGCGATAATTGCGGGAGTCACACAGGGCGTGATGCGGCCTGTGGTGGCAAGGCGTGCCACTTCCGCTTCATTACCCCCGGGTTTCCAGCAGGCCGAGACGAGGATATTAGTGTCCAGTACGACACGCACTGCAACGATACTGCCATAATCGCTTTGTGAAAGACGATCTCGGGCGGCGGATGAAGCGAGATTACGAGGACGCGCTGCGTCTTTTCGTACCGCATCGCACGTATCTGGTGATCCGGATCGACGGCCGCGGCTTTCACACTTTCACGCGAAAGATGGAGCGGCCATACTGCCGTCCGTTAGCCGCTGCGCTGGATCAGGCGGCGGTCGGCCTGTGCAGCGAAATGATCGGCTGCCGGTTCGCGTATGGACAGAGTGATGAGTATTCGTTTCTGCTGACCGATTTTGAGAAGGAGACCTCGGCGCTCTGGTTCGACGGGAATGTACAGAAGATTGTTTCGGTTTCGGCGAGTCTCTTCACCGGATACTTCAATCGCGCGTTCGGCGGGGAGCAAGTAGCGGCCTTCGACTCGCGCGTGCTTGTTATCTCGCAACGCGCGGAAGTGGAGAAGTATTTTCTGTGGCGGCAACTCGATGCTTCGGCGAATAGTCTGAACATGCTGGCGTCCGCTCATTATCCGCATGAGGATTTAGTCGGTAAGTCCGAGCAGGAAAAGCATGAAATGCTGTTCGCGAAGGGTGTGAACTGGGCGAAAGAGCCGGCGGATTTCAAACGTGGACGCGTCGTGCGGCGTGCGTCGAACGGCAGGACATGGGAAGTAGATCTGGAGATTCCGATGTTCAGCCGGGATAGGGGTTATCTCGGGGGGGTAATACCCTGATGCGCTACTGAGTCCGCTGTGACGCCGGGCGCGTGGAGCCCTTCGGCGCGGCGAAGCCATAAATGCCCGGACGCCTCACAGGTATTCCTGATGACGTTGCTCAGAAATCCAGGAGGGATGTAATCAGCGCAGGTTGTCCCCGAACGAAAACACCGGGCTGATATCCACCGGAATCGATTTCGTCCCATCGAGCGCCGTTTGCAGGTTCACCGGCACGATTCCATATTTCCGGAACCATGCCTCCGCCCCCGCGCGATCTCCGCGCGCTTCGAATCCAAGCAGTTGCTTCGCGATATACGCGATCGCGTCCGGCATTTTCGCGTAGTCGATGACGTACTTCCCGCCGGAATACGCGAGCGCTTTGCTCTCCACCAGAACGTTGAATTCCATCAGCATTGCCTTACCGTGCGCTTCGCCGGTCCCAAACCGCAGCGTCCGGAAAACGCCGCCCACATACGACGCGTAATACTCCTCCAGCCGGTCCTTCGGCAGCGCGCCCTGGGTCACCAGCCAGTGCAATCCGAACATGCCGGTCACGTCCGCCTTCGCTTCTTCCAGGCCGCCGAACAAGGGCCCAATCGCCTCGCGGATATCCACCTGTTTGCCGTTCACGCGGGCGTAGTCAGGTCCGAGCCCGTGCGAAATCTCGTGCATCACCGCGAACGCCATGCTGCCATCGCCGGTGACCTTCGCCGCCTGCGGGGGCTGCATCAACACCTTGCCAATCGGAATGATTACATTATTTACGCGCGCATCCATGAAGTTCCTGAAGAAGATCTTCTTCGTCCCCTTCTCCTGATGGATCCGCGGATCATTCGGCAGATTATCCGCCACCGCCTGATAGCCATACCGCAGGTCGCCTGCGCGGTACGGTGCGTCCATCACCTCCATCGGGGTCGGCTGCCCGGCCTTTGACGGACGATCCGCCGGCTCCAGCGGCAGCGCATTCTGGATCTTCGGCACGTACTGCTGATACATCGCGAGCTTGCGGCTTTCCGCCTCATTGCGAATCAGCACGGACGCGCCATACGACCCCTTCACGCCCAGCACATCGTCCAGATACGTCTCGTAGGGCGCGAAGATGATGTCCACCTTCGGATCTTTCAGATCCACCCACGCCAGATCGCTCTTGTAGTAATCGTCACTCAGCAGCGCATCCGCGCGCAACCGGAGGAAATTCGCGAATGCGGCGTCCGAGGTCAGCCCCGCGGCATTGCGGAGCGCCTGCGCCATGGGCGCGAGGAACGCCTTGTACTCTTCGTGATAAGGAATCGTAATCAGGCGGTTTCCCTCACGCCGCACTACAGTCGTGCCGCTGTAAATCGCCGCCTTCTCCGCCGGATGTTTCGCGACATATTCCTCGATCTGGGCACGCGTCAGCCCACGCGGATAAAATTCATGCCCCGGCGGTTGCGGACCGGTGCCATAGAACGGCTTGCCATCGATCAGGTCCCACCGGCTGCCGTTGATATTGAGAAGCTGTTTCACCTGCGGGCTTGTCGAAGGATTGAGCATAAGCTTTAACCCTTCGATGTCGCTCTGCCGCCAATACACATCGTTGAGCAGACGGCACGCCTCCACGAGTTGATCCACCATCTGCCGGTCGCGCGCCGAGAGCCCATCGGGATGGAACGGCATCTGGACTGTTTTCCATCGCGCGAGGCGCGCTGCAAGATCCGGCGCGGGCTGCGCCCGGATTGACGTCGAAACCAGCAGGACCGGAAGAAGGGCAGCGCCCAGCAGAATGCGCCTCATGCGGCTATCGTATCGCGTGCGGCTTCCGCTACATTTCGCGGTCCAATTTCGGCTACTCTCTATTTGAGTGCGCGCCGCAAAGCTGATTCTCGTCCTGCTGGTTACCGCGCTGTTGTTCGGACAGGACCCGCCCGCCCTGCCTCGCGCCAGCATTCGGGTCGATACCAATCTCGTGCTCGTGCCGGTCACCGTCATCGACCAGGCCGGCCGGATGGTGACCGGTCTCGATCCCGAAGATTTTCAGGTTTTCGAAGACGGCGTGCAGCAGAAGCTGGCCTCATTCGGCAGCGAGGACGCGCCCCTTTCCATCGGCATCGTGCTCGATACCAGCGGCAGTATGGGCAACAAACTCACGATCTCCCGCGCCGCCGTGGGCGAGTTCTTCCGGTCGGCCAACCCCGAAGATGAAGCGTTTCTGGTCGAGTTCAACAATCAGCCGGAACTCGTCACGCCGTTCACGCACGATCTGGGCGAGATCGAAAGCCGCATCATGTTCACCCGCTCGAAAGGCCAGACGGCGCTGCTCGACGGCATTACGCTCTCCATCGCCCAGATGAAGAAGGCCGCGCACCCGCGTAAGGCGCTGATTCTGGTTTCGGACGGCGGCGACAACCACAGCCGTTATACCGAAGCTGAAGTAAGAAATCGCGTGAAGGAATCCGACGTTCAGATCTACGCCATGGGAATTTTCTCGGGCGGCGGCGATATCAATGACGATCCCGATTTGTTAAATCGCCTCGCAACGCTCACGGGCGGACGTCATTTTGAAACCTCGTTACGCGACATGGCGGACGTGGCGGAGAAGATCGGCATCGAACTTCGCAATACCTATCTCCTCGGCTACATGCCAGCCAACATCAGGCGCGACGGCAAGTACCGCGCGATTACCGTGAAGGTCGCGGCAAGAGGCGTGGGGAAACTGACCGCATCCTGGCGGCGCGGCTACTTCGCGCCCACTCAGTAATCACTGCCGGACAGCGCGCGAAAGAAAATCGACCGTCACATCCTGATGCGAAGCGTTCGCCACCGGCACGCCACGGCGAAACACGATGACCTGCGGCGATTCATGGCGAATCCGCGTTTCCTGTGCGATTTGGCGCGAAAGCTCACGGTCCTGACGGACAGAAATCGTATACACCGGAATATCGGGATTCGCGGCTTCGAACTTCTTCACCTGTGTCTGCGCCGCCCAACTCACGCCGCAGGTGGAGCTGTGCTTGAAAAGCACGGCTAATTCCTCACGCTTCAGCTCATCCACGTTCGTTAAATGCCGATCTTCTTCTTCCGCGCCCATCTTCGAGCGCCAGCCAAACATCCGTTTCGCCTCCTCCGCTCAGGCTTGCAATTGATATGCCTGACGCTGTATCTTCATCTGGTGAACATCACCCGACGCACCGTACTTTCCACGCTTTCTGTCGCGGCCGCCGTCCAGGCCCAGCGGCGGCAGCCTCCCCCGAACTGGAAGCCCCGGCTTGGAGTCCTCTGCAGCTATTCTGACGCAAACCTCGAGTTCGTGAAAGCGGAAGGCTTCACGAGCATGCAGCTGCGGCTCGATCCCGACAAGCTGGATGACAACGCGATTGCCGCAATCAAAGATAAAATCGCAAAGGCCGGCATCCTCGTCTCGTCGCTCGCCTGCGATGGCAACCACATCGATCCCGATCCGGCCAAGCGCGAGAAGCAGAATACCTACACTCTCAAGATGATTGAGCTGGCCGGCAAGATGGAAGTGCCGAACATCGGAGGCCAGTCCGGCACCATCCCCAACATGCGGTTCGAGCAGCAGGTGGATGAGATCGTAAAGGTCTACACCGAAAAATACTTTCCGGCCCTCGAAAAAAATAAGGTACGCATCCTGTGGGAGCCTTATGCAGGCGGCCCGAATATCGCGACCGGCCCGGTCGGCTGGGACGCTCTGTTCAAAAAATTCGATAACAGCCCGAACGTCGGTCTGCAGTTCGACCCTTCCCATCTCGTGTGGCAGATGATGGACGAAGTGGCGGCGGCGCGCGAATTCGCCGACAAGATCTATGACGTCCACCTGAAGGACACCGAGATCCTGACGGACGTTCTGAAGCGCGGCGGCATCCAGCCGGTGAACCGGCAGAGCTGGTGGCGCTTCCGCGTGCCGGGCTACGGCTCGGTCAACTGGAAGGGCGTCTTCTCCGTTCTCTCCGAGATCGGCTACAAGGGCGCGATGAACATCGAGAACGAAGACAACTTCTATTACCCTGCATACGCGAACGGCGACTTTACCGAGCAATACAAGCGCGGATTCAAAGTCGCGCACGAGTATTTGAAGACGCTCGTTCCGCCGCTCGCGTAAACGTGCGGCCGGCTACTTGCCGACCGCTACGATCGTAAACGAACCTTCGACCATCGGTCCGCGGCCGGGACCGCGTCCTCTGCCGCGTCCGCCGGCCGGAGGCGTGGCTGGCTGCGCGGGCGGTGGTCCATACTCGGCGCCCATCGTCAGAATGCGATCGGTTTTCCGGTCCACCGTCATCGTCTTCGCGCCATTCATCGTTTGCACCACCTGCTCGATCGCGAAGCTCGTCGGGCTGCTCTCTTTCACGACGGTCAGCGTACCGTTACCCGCCGAACTGAAGGCCTCGTTCGTGTTCGGATTGAAACCGGCTCCATCGGTGCCGCCGTCAATTGGCAGCGACGAAATCACCGATCCGCTTCCGGCGTTCACCATCACCATCGCCGCCGGATTCCGGCAGGTCGCGAACAGAATATTATTCTTCACGTCGATGGCGAGCCCCGCGCAGCCATCGCCTTTGTCCTTGATATCGAAGTGCCCGGTCACCTGCATCGTCTTCGCGTCCACGGCGGCAATCGCGCCCTTATCTTCGAGATCGACGTACACATGACCCTTGCCGTCAGAAACCGCCGCTTCCGGCGCGCCGCCGAGATCGATCGTGCCGAGTACCGTCCCATCAACAGCATTGATCACGGTCGCGTTCGGTGCGCTGTGGCTGAAGATGTAGACGTGCTGATTGAACGGATCTCCCATGATTCCATCCGGTCCGCCTTCGACCGGGATCGTCTTGATCACCGCCAGCGTCTTTGCGTCGAACATCACCACCGGCTTGCTGCTGACAAAGCCATGTCCGGATTTCGTATCGACCGCCGCGCCGCGCGCGTTGGCATTCGGAATGGTACCGAGGTGCTCCAGCGTGTCGAGATTGAAAACCTCAATCCGCGGATCAGGCTGGCCGGGGCGCGGAATATAAAGCTTCCTTCCGTCGTTATCGGCGTAGATGTAATCGAACCCGCCTTCGCCGCCCACCTTCGCGGTCTTCACTACCTTGTATGGACCCGCGCTTTGCGCCAGCGCAAGACAAGCCACCAGGGCACCGCCCACGATCGCCGTCAGGGAAACCTTATGCATGGAAGCTCCTTGGGAAAACACTTTTCCGAATGAATTATGATGAATGATTCTGAAAAAGTCCTGAAGTATAGTGCTGTAAATAAAAATCCCCGCGCCGTCGAATGACGAAAGCGCGGGGATTCCGTGGTCTGATATGCCAGAAGGCGATTATTCCTCGCCGCCGCCCCCGCCGACGCTGCTCCAGCCGCTGCCGAGCGGATCGGCGCCCTGATTGGGGGATGCCCGCAGAATCGGATCCACGCCACTCAGCACCATCATCGCGGAGAAATTATCGCCGGTCGCCGGACCGGAGACGATAATCGCCTCGCCGGGCTTGAGGTCCGAGACTTTCTGATCGGGCTGACTGTCGATCAGGGTCTGGATCTGATTGGAGCCGCCGCGCCCGCGTCCACCGCCGCCGCGTCCAGCGAAGCCTGCGCCGCCCGGACCACCGGCAGCGGGTCCGGCTTCAGCGCCAGGGCCCCGGCCGCCACCGCCGCCGCGGCGTCCACCGCCCTGATACGACGGATTCACGATGCGGGCAATCATCATCGCGGTCTGCTCATCGAGTTGTTTGACCTTGGTCGAAGGCCGGACCGTGATCGTGACTGGCTTCTTCGAAGTATCGGTTGCCGTGATGGTTCCCGTCGCCGGATCCACCGACTTCACTGTTGCGCCAATCTGGCGGATGGCATCGGCGGCGAGGTCCGTGACCTTGATCTCTGACCCGTCCGCGTTTTTCGTGCCGAGCACCCGGAAGTGATCGCCGGGCTTGAGGGCCGCGAGATCGGCCCGCACATAGTCCAGCGAATTGTCGCTGAAGCGCTGGTAGCTCACCG
>DASZVV010000306.1:0-9196 GCA_035546955.1 Bryobacteraceae bacterium | reverse complement strand
TGGTGGGCTCATCGAGAAGCAGCACCTGGGGCTGGGCGACCAGCGCGGAGACGAGCGAGAGCTTTTGTTTCATGCCGCCGCTGAGGCGTCCGGCGAGGCGTTCTTTGAACCGGTCCATGTCGAACATGGAGAGGTAGCGATTGCCGCGCTCTTCGATATCGCGCGGGCGCACCTCGCGCAGGTCACCGAGATAACGGATGTTTTCCCAGACCGTGAGATCGGGATAGAGGCTGAAGGTCTGGGTGAGATAGCCGGTATGGAAACGCGCGTCGCGGGCGGGCACGCCATAAATCGAAACCGCGCCGGAAGTAGCTTCCATGACGCCGGCCATAATCTGGAACGTAGTGGTTTTTCCCGCGCCATCCGGACCGATGAGGCCGAAGATCTCACCGCGCGCGACGCTGAGACTGATGCCGCGAACGGCGTTAGCGCCAGCGGCGTAGGTCTTGACGAGGTCGCTTACGCCGATGGCAGGGTCGCCCGGCTGCGCGTGAGACGAGGCCGCGGTGTGGAGATTCGGGCTCACGTTACGGGCGATTCTCCGCGGGCCAGCTATCGCCCTGAACGAGGATTTCGCCATCGGCAGGCATGCCGGGCTTCGCATAGCCGATGCCGGTTTTGATCTGGAGTTTGACGCCCACCACCTGCTTCACGCGGTCCTCACGGAAGTAGGTATTTTCCGGGGTGAAGGTGGCCTCCGGGTCCACGCGCGAGACAAACGCTTCGAGCGGTTTCGACGGATTGGAATCGAGATAAATGCGCGCGGCCTGGCCAACCTTGACTTTGCCGATCTCGCCTTCCGGCACGTAGCCGCGCAGGTAGACCTTGCTCATGTCGATGAGAGTGACGATGGGGGTGCCGGGCTGGATGACTTCGCCGGGTTCGGCGGTGCGGGTGGCAATCATGCCATCGAAGGGCGCAACGATGGTGAGGTCGCCGCGATTCTCCTTCGCTTCCTGGAGCTGTTTGCGAATTCGATTGGCGTCATCTCGCTGCGCAGCGATCTGCGATTGCTGCTGCGCGATTTCCTTGCGGATGGCCGCCGAATTGGCTTCGCGAATTCCCGGATTGGTGAGGGCGGACTTCGCAACATTGAGGGAGCCCTGCGCGGCTTCGACCTTGCGGCGCGCCGCGGCGACCGCTGCCTCCTGCGCGACTGCGTTCGATTCTGCCTGTTCGCCCTGGCGTTTTGTCACGGCGCCGTCCGCGGCAAGCTTCGTGTACGCATCGCGGTCGAAGGTGGCGATCTTCAACTGACCTTCCTGCTGGGCGAGTTGCGCCTGCGCGGCGGCAAGATCGCCTTCGGCCTGGCGGACACGGCCTTCAGCATCCGTCTTCGATTGCTCGATCTGGAGATCGTTGGCGCGGAGCTGATCTTCGAGAATCGCGACCTGCTGCTGGGCGAAGGCAACATGCGACTCGGCTTCGGCGACCGAATCCTGGGCCTGTTCCTCGCGGGTCTTTGTCTGGATGTCATCGAGCGTGGCGATGACGTCGCCGGCTTTGACGGAATCGCCTTCGCGGAAGCGAATGTCGGCAATGCGTCCGGCGACTTTCGGGGCGATGGCGGAATCGTCTCCTTCGATCCGGCCGCTCAACTGGACGACGCCTTCCGGAACGGGTTTGGGCTGGAAGAACGCTTTCCAGATTCCGAAGCCGGCCGCCGCAAGAATGATGAGAATGATGAGAGGCTTCGGCGGCCCCCTGCGCTTTTTCGGTGGCGCGGCGGGGGCAGGACTGGAGTTGGCTGGGTCACTCATGCGATTTCTTTTCCTTCAGGTTTTCGATCGCGGCGAGCGAGAAATCCGCGATGTGGGCGGCGATTTCGTTCAGGCGCTCGGGCGTCATTGTGAGCTCGGGCCAGAGGAGACTGATGACGGGACCGGCGTGAGCGTAATGCACGACCTGTCCGATAACGCTGTGGGCGCAGAACCGGGTGAGATCGTCTTCAGGCTTCGTGCCGAGCAGGCGCGAGAGAATCTGGCGCATGGCGGCGTAGTTGGGCCCGATGATTTCTTCGACAACGCGCGGCAGCGCTTCCGTGGGCTGCGCCATTTCGTGGACCATGATGCGGAGATGACAGGCGCGCCCGGTAGTGGGGCTGTGCATGCGCAGCAGCATCGAAGTGATGATGAGGCGCAGAGCTTCTTCCGGGGTTTCGGCGCGGAGAGCAGCGTCGCGCGGTTCGGGCTGCCCGGCGCCGGCGGACATGGAGTGGCGGAGGACGGCGAGGTAAAGGCCCGCCTTATCGCGAAAGTGGTAATTGACGGCGGCGATATTGGCGCCGGCCCGGGCGCAGATTTCACGGACCGTGGCGGACTGAAAACCGTGTTCGGCGAAAACCTGACCAGCGGCCTCAATGAGGCGGGCTCGGGTCGGGTCAGCGGTGTCGGGTGTCGGGGAAGCAGGTTGGCGAATACCAGATGCCATTAAACAGTAGATTAAAACAAGTGTTTCATTTTGTCAAGCGAAGAATAAGTTCAGGCAGAGGTATGAATTCCATGGTAGAGCGAGAGATCGCGGGCGGCACTAAATAATAAAGCCCACCTGGAATGGTGGGCTTTGCCAACTTGCGCCAACAAATTCGGGATGTGTGGTCGCTGCTGAGTGGATGCAGCGAGGCCGGGCGACAGGCTCTTGCCTTTAGAGCCCCTGCGCCACGCCTCGTCGGCGGAACGCAAAAAAGATCATCGCAAAGACGGGCAGTCCCAGAAGCAGGGTTGACGGCTCGGGGACCGCGTCGAAGCCCTGTGGCTCCACATCGAAGATCAACTGAAGCTGTCCGCCGTTGCCGGCGAGTTGGTCGAGACCATCGATATTGAGGGTGAGGGTTCCGTCATTCACGGACGAACTCGGTACCTGGGTGTCCTTCGCGATGGTGATCGCCATGTAGTTGGTGTTGAAGACGAGGCCCGGATCCAGCTGGAAGGTCAGCGACAAGGTGTCGCTGCTTGAAAAGTTGTTATAGAGCTGATCTCCGGAAAAATTGAGATCAAAAACGTTGCGCGTCCGCTGATCGCCGTTATCGGTGCCCGGAATGAACGTGAGGTTCGTGCCAGAATCGGCGCCGACCATCCAATCGGAGAAGACACCGGCATTGACTCGCGTTGCTGTGATATCGGCAAAATTGGCATACTGTGCGGGTTCGCCATCGAAGACGCTGGTCACGTAGATGGAGGTGCCGTCGATCGATTCCGCATGGCTCGCTGCCGGAATAAGGAACAGCAACACTGCGAACGTACAGAAAAGAGAAAGGGAGGTTTTTCGCATGAAAGCAAATCATACTTACAAGCCGCCAGATCTGTCAGCGCGGCGGGTACCAGGACTTCGTATCAGAAAGTACAGATAATTCTGAAATATTGACTGAAACGAAGTGTGCCGTGAGGCGATTCGACTTGACACCAATGCTATATTTTCTGATTTGCGAATGGATCGGGAGGTATCGAGATTGAGAAAAAGGCTGGCTTGCTGGGGGATCATCATTGCGTTTGTGCCAGGTATGCTGGCGACCGCGGCCGCGCAGGAGCCGGGATTCGATGCGGCATCGGTAAAGCAATGCAAGCCCGACGATGACCCGGGGCGCCTCATTTTTTCGGGGCAGCATCTGCTGCTGACCTGCATGTTCCTGAACCAGATCATTTCGATCGCGTACGGCAAAACCATCGCGGGTCAATGGAGCCGCTTCCCATCATCGGCGATTGAAGGCGAGCCAGCCTGGATTCACGACCGGTACACGATTGATGCCAGAACGGATCACGATGCCGGTGAGAATGCCGTGAAGGGGCCGATGCTGCGTGCGCTTCTCGAAGACAGATTTCGTCTTCGGGTGCGGCGAGAGACGCGGCAGGTTGCTGCATTTGCCCTCACGTTGGACCGGCACGGATCGAAGCTGAAGCCCTTCGATGGAACATGCACTCCCTGGGACACAGCGAATCCGGAGAAGCCGACGGCGGAGAAACCCCTGTGCACGGTTACAAGGGGCGGTCGGGGCTGGATCAGAAACTTCGATTTCAGGGGGATCACAATTGCGACGCTGGTCCAGCAATTGAATCAGAATACCGGCGATTTGCCGGTGCCGGTTGTGGATCGTACCGGAATCGAAGGGCGATTCGACGTGCATTTGGAATATGACGGTCAGCAGAATGCACCGCCGGATGGGGCAGTCACCGCGCCGCAACTTCCGGCAGCGCTTGAGGAACAACTCGGGCTCCGGCTGGAAAAAATCACGGCGCCCTGGGAGTTTCTCGTGATCGAAAATCTCGAACGGCCGACGGCGAATTGAGTCGCGGTCAGTTTTCGCCGGGCGGCTCGGCGGAGTCAACGACGAGGACTTCCACCGGCGCTTTTTGCGATTCGAGACGCAGGCCGAGTTGGTCCTGGAGCGCGGCGGGGAGCGAGGGCAGGTCTGATTCGGCAGTCGTGGACGGATTGAATTCCAGTTTGAAGGCGAACATGCCGTCGAGTCCGGTTTTGTCGAAGACGGGGCGGCCGGCGGAGTTCGAAAGCTGGTCCGCGAGCCTCGACATTGTGCCGTGCGAGGCGACGATCTCGATTTTTCCCAAGCCTCCCATGGTGTACCCGATTCGGCTGTTCATATCCGGCTCTTTCAGCTTGTGACCGGACTTTGAGACAACCAGGCGATACACAGGAATTTCTTTGGTCTCGAAATGGACCCGGAGGCGGAAGCGATCGGCCAGCATGGCCTGGAGCATCTGCCGGAACGTCTCTTTCGAAGGCGCATCGCTGCCTGGCGCCCGCGCTGAGATATCGAAGTGTTCGGAGACGATCCAGGATGGCTGATCCGGGACCTGGTAATAACGGAGGTCCCAGGCTTCGGTGATGAGATCGCGCAAGGTCTCCGCTTCCCAGAAGGCATAAGTCCCGGAAGAGGAACTTCGGGAGATGTTGATCGGTTCCGGATGCGGCTTGATCGAGACCGCTTCGAAGGATTGCTGGGCGCAGACCAGTGGCGCCGCGGCTATCAACAAGATGAGATGCCGCATTTCAGTGTGCCTCCAAAAGAGACTCGATGTTGCTGGCGGCGCCGATGCGGATGGGATCGAAGGAATCCCCCGGATGCCATGAAGGCTGGCTGAGCATATAGAGGTTGTAAGGGCCGTCGCCGGGGGCGATGGCGCTTTTGGAAGAGACGCGAAATGGCGTGTCACGATCGCGGAACTGCAGTTCGCCGCTGTAGATCGCGCCGTTCTTCCGAAAACCGGACTTCTCGTTCGGAAACAGAGAGAAGATATAGCGGCCATAACCTTCGATGTAGAGCCAGACCACGCTTCCCGCAACACCGATTGGCGATGTGCCGGGATATGTTTTATCGCCCACGGTGACATCGGGCCGATCGAGAAAGAGCTGGATATCGGCGAGCGAGAAATCGTGGAGCATGGTGGCGCGCCCCTTTTTCTTCAGCGTGAGATAGTCGACGATCTTCTGGCCGGTCGAGGGATTCACCAGCAGATCGATTGCGACAGTGTCGCCGACGCGCAGGTTCGGAATCACCGGGTATTTCGGCAAGCCGGCAGGGAGGCCGAATCTGCTCCAGCCGTTCTTCATTATGTGCTGTGGATCATGAAGCGGCTCGATGTGGAGGGTTGCGGAATCGCCGCCGGGCGCGGGTTCGAGGCGAAGTTCATAGCCGAAGGTCGCGCGATGCACCGGGTCATCGATGAAGCGCTGCGCGAAGGCTCCGGAAACTCCTTCGTCGATGACGCTGCCGTTGAAGGAGGGCAAAGCGTGGCCGGGTTCGAGCCGCGTCACGAATTCGATCTGAAGGCCTTTCCACGCGGGTCCTTCGGCGACGAGCTGCCCCCGGAGCGAGGCGGCGCAAAACAGCAGGAGAAATGCGGCGCGCATTATTCGCCGCTCCGAATGATGCGAACATTCATATTTTTCACGGGCTGGAAGTCGGCGAGATTGACGGATGTGGATTGCGGAGGCGCGGGTGGGCGGCGCAGCAGGGCGACGGCCATGAAGACGAGCGCCGCGGCAATCGCGAATGCGAGCGGTACCGGAATGCGGATCGAATGCATCCACCATGGTTTGCGCGGGGCGAGGACGCGGGCGTCAAGCGAAGCGGGAGCGCCGGGGAGTTGCCACTCCTTCAGGAGTTCGCTCAGTTTGTTGTCATCGTGCATGAGGTAATCCTTTCGTTTCGAGCAGCGGCCGGAGCATGCGCTTCAGATTTTCGCGTGCGCGGTGGAGGCGGGATTTCACGGCCGGAAGTTCGGCGTCAACGGCGCGGCAGATTTCATCGAGTGTGAGGTTTTCATACTCGGCGAGGATGAGGACGTCACGCTGGAGCGGAGGAAGCAGGGCGATGGCTTCGGCGACGATGGCGGCGCGCTCGCGGCCGGCGAGGTCGAGACAGGGCGTGACGGCGGTGTCGTCTTCGAGATCGCTGAACGATGGTTCGTGGCGGGCGCGCTTCAGCGCGAGATTGCGTGTGATGCCGAGGAGAAAACTGCGGAGGGTGCCGCGTTCGCGGTCGAACGCGGCGGGGTTGCGGAGCAGAGCAATGAAGGAATCGTGGACGAGGTCCTCGGCGATAGAAGGCGAGCCGGTCATCCGCCACGCGAAGCGAAAGAGGACGTCTTTGTGGGCGGCGTAGGCTACCTGGAAATCGGCGTCCGTCATTACTGACAGCCAGTTTCCATCAGATTGGCGAAAGGATTCGGCGAGAGAGCGGATTTTCTAAAACCACCAATTCCTATCGGGAATGGGATATACTGAGGCGAAGTGGAGATTCTTGCTGGATTCCTGATTGCGCTCGCGATCGGCGCCACCGGCGTGGGGGCGGGGAGCATCACGGCGCCTATCCTGATCCTTTTCTTCGGGATGGCGGCCCCAGCGGCGGTGACGACTTCGCTTGTTTTCAGCACGATCGTGAAACTGTTCGCGACGCCGGTTTATCTGGCGCGGGGGCAGGTCAACTTCCGGGTGCTGGCCTGGGTGGCAAGCGGAGGGCTGCCCGCGGTCGTGATCGGGAGTCTGCTGCTGAATCATCTGGATAAAGGCGGGCTGACGCGGCCGATCCTGATCATCGTGGGGATTACGGTACTGATCTCGGCGGCGGGGACGTTCTGGCGCAGCATTTCGCCAAAGGGAATCGAGAAAAAGCCCGTGCATCCGGCGTGGTTGCCGGCTGTGTTTGCGCCGATCGGATTCGAAGTCGGCTTCTCGTCCGCAGGAGCGGGGGCGCTGGGGACACTGGCGCTGATGCGGTTCACGACGCTGGTTCCTTCGGAAATCGTCGGTACGGACCTTGCGTTCGGGCTGCTGATTTCGATCTTTGCGGGCGGGATTCACGCATCCACCACCGGCGTGCCGTGGCCTGTGCTGTTGAAACTGCTGGCGGGCGGCGTCCCGGCGGTGCTGATCGGGACGCAGTTGACGAAAATCGTTGAGCCGCGCAAGATGCGGCTGGCGCTTTGCGTGTGGCTGATTTATATCGGCGGGCAGCTTTCATGGCGGGCAATCGAAAGTCCGGGAATGCCGTCCTCGCCGTCATCGGTGCAGGCAGCTTCACCGAAGTGAGAAAATGCGTCTGTCCCCTCCAGGGACGGATATGCGTTTCCGTCATGCGGTGGCGATCGCTTTGCTGGGACTGAGCGCCGGGCTCGGCTTACTGGCGCAGCGGCCGTTCAAAGAATATCCGGCAATCGAGTACAACAATTTTCCGATTCCCCCGGATTACAACAAAAAGACGGAATGGGTGCGGGCGCGGCTGCGATATCCGGACATTTATGGATATCCGTTCAAGCAGTTGTTCGAACAGGACGGGACACCGTTTCCGGGCTACTGGACGATGGACTATCCGCGGTCAGACCGGCACCTGCTGGCGGGAGTCAAGCGGCTGACGCGGATTGATGTGCGCACGGCCGAACAGGTTGTCGACCTCGACGGCACCGACGATGTTTACAACTGGCCGGTGATGTATGCGGTGGAAGTGGGGCACTGGCTGCTGCCGGAGGACGAGGCGAAGCAGCTTGGCGAATATCTGAACCGCGGCGGCTTCCTGATGGTGGATGATTTTCACGGCGAGCGCGAGTGGGAGATCTTTGTACAGAGCATGCAGCGCGCGCTGCCGGGGCGGGAGATCGTAGACCTGCCGGATAACGATCCGATCTTTCATACGATCTACGATCTGAACGATCGATTTCAGGTGCCGGGCGCGCAATATTTCGATAGCGGGCGTACCTATGAGGCGGGGATGGACCGAACGGTCACGGGTGCGCCCGATTACCGCGCCGGGATGACGCCGCACTGGCGGGCAATCTATGACGACAAGGGGCGGGTGATGGTGGCGATCTGCCACAACATGGATCTGGGGGACGCGTGGGAAGTATCGGATGAGCCACGGTATCCGGAGAAGTGGGCGTCATTGGCGTACCGGATCGCGACGAATTATTTCGTCTATGATTTGACCCACTAAGACTCTTTTAGAGCTGATCTTTGTATTGTTCGAGCGCCACCTTTACCAGCTGACTTCTGGTCCGTACGCCCAGCTTTGCGCAGACGTGGCGCATGGAGGCTTTGATGGCGGCTTCGGAGATGCCCAGTTTTTCCGCCATGTTGCGGTTGGTCATGCCCTGAAGAACGGAGTTGATTACGGCCTTGTCGCGCGGAGTGAGGGTTTCGGTCCGGTACCTGCGTGTGCGGTCCATGGAGCGGAGGATGGGGGCGAGGTAGGTGCTCTCGATCGAAATCTCGCCGCTCGCGACGAGCAGGATCGCTTCGCGCAGCCGGGCGAAGGAGTGCCGCTTGTGGATGATGCCGGCCACACCGGCCTGCATCAGCTGTACGGCTTCAGCGTCACTGATGCCTTCGGTCACGATCAGAATGCGGCCTTCATAACGGGCGCGGCGGGCTCCCTGGACGAAGTCGATGGCGCGCTCGGCTCCGAGATCGACATCGAGAAGGACAACCGATGGTATCGCCTCTTTCAGGCTGTCGAGCGCTTCGCTGGCGGAACCGGCGTGGCCGGTGACGCGAAAGCGCGGTTCCTTTTCCAGCAATCGAACTAAACCTTCGCGAAACATCTCGTGATCGTCCACGAGAAACAGTCTGATGTGGTCGTTCATTCCCTATCGAAAGATAGATTACAAGTTTAGCGGATCGCAAGTCAACCATGCTTAAAATTAGCTGAGCTAATGATGCATGCCGCAAATCGTTGAGATTCCCAGCG